>DASWGU010000213.1:0-11389 GCA_036393555.1 Gemmatimonadaceae bacterium | reverse complement strand
CCTAACGGATAGAGTTGAACTGCAAGGGCATCAGATACGAAGCGGCCGCAGGCCGCGAGTCCGAAGCGCAGCCCTTGTCCGTTCCAACTCCTGTTAGGCAGCGACCGGGGCTAGCCAATGCGGACCAATGCCCCGAGGCCGACGCCCAGACTCTGCAGCACCCCGCCACGGAACTGCGGAACGTGCATGAACTGCCCAAATGCCAGGAACGATGCCAAGCCGCGCTGCGGCGCGAGCTGCACTCGAAGCACGGTCGCCATCGTGTGGACGTCCGCGATCGCGATGCGGCCCACCGCGCCCGAAGCCTGCAGCCCGGTGCCCGGCAACCTCGCTTCCCATCCTACGGTGATGAGTCGCAAGTCGGGGAAGTACGGCATGCACGTCGGGTTCTCCAAGTCCTCGATCTTGCAGACATCTCCAAGAGGCCACTGGGGGACCACGAGTCGGCTCGCCTGGATCACCAGGGCTTGACTGCGCGACCGCCATGGCCGCCAAGACGCCGCCAGTTGGAGGCCGCCGATTCCTCCCTGAACATAGTTAAGCTCGCTCCGCCGCGACCCTCCAACAAGCGAAGCCTCTACGACAAACGCGGAAGGCCATGGACGCGCCCCTGACTCCTGGGCCCTGGCCACAGGTGGCACGATCAACAGCCCCACAAGTGCACCTGCCTTCCGCATCATCATATCGGTCGCTGCCTAACGGACGTTGGACCGGTCTAAGAGTAATCCTACGGGGCGATCCCGCGGAAACGGATATTACCGGTCTTGTCAAAAACGTCCCCGCCGACCGGCGCTAGAAATTTCGCACTGCAGAGAGTATCCGGGCCGCCGGCCTGACGCGCAAGCACTACACGCCCTTCTCGCCACCCATGATCCGCTCCAACGGACTCCGAACGGCGCCCGGCCCACGCTCCAGCACGTGCGTGTAGATCATCGTCTCGCTCACGTCAGAGTGCCCCACAGCTCCTGCACCCTCCGGATGTCGTAACGCTGCTCCAGCCCGTGCGTCGCGAAGGAATGACGCAACGTATGACAACTCGCGTGCTTCCCGATTCCGCTCCGAAGCAGCGCCTCCTTCATCCACCACTGCATCCGACCTCTCCATGCGTGGACTCTGTCTGCCATGTCCACCGGCACATGACACCAACGCACCTGGTATCGTATCACTGCACCGCACTATCGGCGCTTCATCTCGATCACGGAACCGGTACGCGAAATCCCAGCACCATACCGGGGAACCGGCCGCTGAGCATGGCCGCGGATCCCGGACCGAGCACGCCGGCCGCCGTCGCCACCGCGTCAGCCAGAGCACCGTCAGACGCGATCACCGTCACCACGTGCGATCCCGTAACCCCGAGACCTGTCCGCGGATCGATCACGTGCGAGTACCGCACGCCGTCGATCTCCACGAACTGCTCGGTCGCGCCGGACGTGGCGATGGTCGAGTTGCTGAGGATGCGTGCTCGCGCTGTCACCTCATCGTCAGCTCCCGCCACTTCGATCTCCCAGCCCAATTGACCGGGTGGAGCGTCCCCTGCGACCACGTCACCCCCGGCCTCGACCAGCGCGGTCGAGACGCCATGGGCGCGGAGCGCGGTCAGCGCCTCCTGCAGAATGAATCCCTTCGCAATGCCGCCCAGGTCGAGCTGCATGCTGTCCACCGCCAGTCGAACCTGACGACGCTCCACATCGACTGACAGCAGCATCCAGCCGACGCGCTCGCGCGCCCGGGCCAGTGCGGCCTTGTCAGGCAGGCGACCGGCGCGACGTGCCTCGCGCCAGAGCGCGACAAGAGGGCCAACCGTGGGGTCGAACGCGCCGCCGGTCAGTCGTGCGATTTCAACCGCACGGTTGAGCACGGCCAGCAACTCCGGACTGACCGGGACCCACTCGCGAGGCTGCTCCGCCAGCAAACGAAGCTCGCTCCGCGGTCGATAATCGCTCATTATGTTTTCGAGTGCGGCGATGCGGGCAAAGGCCGCGCGAGCGGCGCCGCGGGCGCTGGCGGTGTCCGGGGCGTACATCACTATCCGGACCGGCACGCCCATGTGGACGGCAGTGAATTCGTGCCGATCCTGGGCGACCGCGCGCGTGAGCGACGGGCACCCGGCGAGCAGGAGAACCGAGAACAGCGAATGGCGAACGGAACGCAGCGCGCGGGAGATTCGAGAATCGGGCTTCGCCATGCGTTCTTCATGGGAACGGTCCTCAGCGCCGTTCCCGTAGCCGCCCAGGAGACCTACACCGACTCCGTCCCCGGCACCCTCGTCCGCTTCGAGATGGTCCCGGTCCCCGGCAAGGAACTCTGGATCGGAAAGACCGAGGTCACCTGGGACCTGTACGACGCCTTCGCTCTCTCCCGCCCCGATTCGACCGAACGGGGAGGCGCCGATGCCGTCGCCCGCCCAACTCGCCCCTATGGCGCACCCGACTACGGATGGGGTCACGCGGGATTCCCCGTCATCAGTGCCGCCTACCCGGCCGCGGAAGCTTTCTGTCAGTGGCTGTCCGCCCGCACTGGAAAGCGCTATCGTCTTCCCACCGAAGCGGAGTGGGAGCAAGTGGCCCGCCTCGCTGCGGAAGGTATGCCTGCCGACCGGGGAATGATCGCCTGGCACGCCGGTAACGCCGGTGGCACCACGCATCCCGCGGGTGAAAAGGAAGCCGACAGACTTGGACTCCATGACCTCTTTGGAAATGCGGCTGAATGGGTGACTCCCACCAGTGGACGCCCGGTGGTGCGGGGTGGTTCCTTTCGAGACCCTGCGGCGACGGTCGGTCCCGGCGCGCGGGCTGTGCAGGACGATACCTGGAATGAACGCGATCCGCAGATCCCCCAGAGCCGCTGGTGGATGTCGGATGCGCCGTTTGCCGGCTTCCGTATTGTGAGGGAGCCGTGACCCGAGCGACAGCGAGGCAACCATGACGGACGAGCCGACCGGCGTGTTCTCCCGCCGCAACTTCGTGAAGACCTCCACGCTGGCCGCCGCCGCCAGCGTCATCATCCCGCGCACGTCGGCCGCCATGCGCGGGCCCTGGGCCGCGGAAACGCTTCGGGTCGGGGTGATCGGTTGTGGCGGCCGGGGCAGCGGGGCCGTTCGGGACTGCCTGCGCGCCGATCCCGACGTCCAGCTCGTCGCGATGGGCGACCTGTTCCCCGATCGCCTGCAGCGCTCGCATGCCAACCTCTCGAAGGTGGCCAGCGAGAACGCCGACTTCGCGAAGCAGTTCCAGGTCGCTCCTGAAATGATGTTCAGTGGGTTCGATGCCTATCAGAAGGTCCTCGCGACGGACATCGATCTGGTGATCCTGGCGACGCCGCCGGGCTTCCGGCCGGCTCATCTCGCGGCGGCCGTCGCCGCGGGCAAGCACATCTTCACCGAGAAGCCCGTGGGGATCGACGCCCCGGGAATCCGGTCCGTGTTGGCTACCGCGGACGCCGCGAGGGCGAAGTCGCTGGCTGTCGTCGCCGGCACGCAACGTCGCCACGATCCCGGCTATGTGGAGGTCATGAAGCGCGTGCACGACCGGGCCATGGGTGACCTGATCGGCGGCCAGGTCTACTGGAACCAGGGCGGCCTCTGGAAGGCCGACCGGGACGCGGCGTGGACCGACACCGAGTGGCAGATCCGTAACTGGCTGTACTTCACCTGGCTCTCCGGCGATCACATCGTCGAGCAGCACGTCCACAACCTGGACGTCGCCAACTGGGCGATGGGTGCGCATCCGGTGAAGGCGGTGGGTGTGGGTGGGCGCCAGTGGCGCACGGGCGGCGAGTACGGTCACATCTTCGACCACTTCGCCATCGACTTCGAGTATCCGGGCGGCGCCCACGTCATGAGCATGTGCCGCCAGATCGACGGCTCCGCCAATCACGTCGGCGAGCTGTTTCAGGGAACGCGCGGCAGCACGAACGCCGCGACCAGGATCGACGGCGACCAGGCGTACCAGTGGACCGGCGAGCGGAAGAACCCGTATGTCGAGGAACATGTCGACCTGCTGGCCAGCATCCGGGCCGGCAAGCCCCTGAACGAGCTGCGACAGGTGGCCGAGAGCACGCTCACTGCGATCATGGGCCGCGAGGCGGCGTACACGGGCCAGGCGATCGAATGGGACGCACTGCTGAACTCGACACAGAACCTCATGCCGCCGACCGTAGCGTTTGGTCCGCTCGGCGTGCCGCCCGTGGCCATGCCGGGGCGGACGAAGCTCGACCGCGCGTGGGGGGAAGCGTGAGGGGCAAGGGCATCAAGAGTCAAAAAGCGTCAAGGGTCAAGGGTCAAGCGTAATGCATAACGGGTACCTGGACGGGGATTCCGTGGGAAGGCGCGAGTTCGTCCAATCTGCCGCGGTCGCCGGGGCGGTGCTGGCGACCGGTGATGTAGCTTCGCTCGCGGCACGGGGTGCGACGCGTGCGGCGAGTCGAAGCTTCAAGCTCCAGTATGCTCCGCACTTCGGCATGTTTCGCCAGCACGGGGGACAGGATCTCGTCGGCCAGCTCGAGTTCATGGCGGCCGAGGGATTCACTGCCCTCGAGGACAACGGCATGCGGGACCGCCCGGTCGCCGACCAGGAGCTGATCGCGCGAACGATGGCACGCCTCGACATGCGAATGGGCGTCTTCGTGGCGCACAGCATCGCGTGGAACGAGGCCAACCTGACGAATGGTGACGCGGATTCACGCGATGCGTTCGTGCAGCAGGTTCGCGACTCGGTCGACGTAGCGAAGCGCGTGAACGCGAAATGGATGACGGTGGTTCCGGGACACGTGGACCGGCGACTGGAGCTGAGCTACCAGAACGCCAACGTCACCGAGGCGCTCAAGCGGGCGGCCGCGGTGCTGGAGCCGCACGGGTTGATCATCGTCATCGAGCCGCTCAACACCCTGCGCGATCACCCGGGCCAGTTCCTGACCCGCGTTCCCCAGGCATACGAGATCTGCCGATCCGTTGCCAGCCCGTCACTCAAGATCCTCTTCGACCTCTACCACCAGCAGATCACCGAAGGAAACCTGATCCCCAACATCAACCTGGCATGGAACGAAATCGGGTACTTCCAGGTCGGCGACAATCCGGGACGGCGCGAACCGGGGACGGGTGAGATCAACTACAGGAACGTGTTCCGGCACATTCATTCGAAGGGATTCGACGGCATCGTGGGCATGGAGCACGGCAATTCGCGCCCCGGTCGTGAAGGGGAGCGCGCGGTAATCGATGCCTACGTGGCGGCGGACGCCTGGTGAGCGAGCCGGGACCGAAGCTGCTGGAACGCTGGGGCACTTTCCTCTTTCGCACGCGGGACGCCCTGTTTCCGGCGGTCATTCTCGCCATCATCCTGGTCACGGAGCCACGCTTCCCGTTCGGTGACCGGCGGACGGATCTCTGGCTCGACCTCGCCGGCATCCTCGTGGCGCTGTCGGGCCAGGGCCTGCGGATCAGCGTCATCGGGTTCAAGTACATCGCCCGCGGGGGGAAAAACCGGCGCGTTCACGCCGACGACCTGGTCACGGGCGGTGTCTTCGCACTGGCGCGCAATCCGCTCTATGTGGGCAACATGCTGGTGCTCTTCGGCCTGTTCATGATCTGGAACGCTCCCCTGCTCTACCTCGTCGCCGTCCCCTTCACCGTGATTGGCTACATGGGGATTGTCGCCGCCGAGGAGGCCTTCCTGCGCGACAAATTCGGTGCCGACTACGAGCAGTACTGCCGGACGGCCAATCGCTGGATTCCCGACATCCGCAAGGCACCCGACGCGTTGGCCGGAATCCGGTTCAACTGGCGCCGGGTGCTACTGAAGGAATACGGCAGCTGGACGGCGTGGATGGGCACCGCCTGCACCCTGATCATCGTGGAATCGCTGCGTGTTGCGCCATACGAGACGCAGACGACGTTCATCAATGCCCTGGGTGCCGTGATCGTCCTGGTACTGGCGGCCTGGGCGCTCACCCGCTGGCTGAAACTCAGCCGCCGTCTTACGGCCGATGGATGATCGGCGTGTTGGAGACCTCGGCGACCGTGCGGCGCCGCGGCTCCCAATCGGCTGAAGCGACCTCACGCGGCTTGCGGCCGAGGCTCCATCCCACGGCGTACCGGCCGGAGCCCACGAGCGCAATCGCGATCGCGCCCAGGAGATACAGGACCTCGAGCTCTATGGCCCATCCACCACCCTGGTTGAGACTGCCGATGTCACCCATCCTGGCAAGCCAGATGGCCCCGATCATGTCGATAGCCACGAGCAGAGCCGCGGTACGGGTGTACATGCCCAGAATCAGCATTACCGGCGCGACGATCTCGCCGAGGTACACGCCGTAGGCCACTGCGGGTGGAAGTCCGGCTTGTGTCACCGCGTCCTGGATGAAATCGATGCCGTAACGGAGCTTGGCCACGCCATGCATGAGCATGAGGCCACCAATCGTGACGCGAAGCACCAGCTTGCCCGAGTCGTCGGAATGCCATGCCATGATTTGCCTCCCGGCTGGAGTCGGAAAACGCTCCGTACCCCGGCGAGGTCCCAACGACGCGAGCTCAGCGTTCGCTGCGCGGCTCCGCGAACACTGCCGAGTCGGCTGACCCGTTGAGTCCCGCGCTCCGGCCGGCTCTCCCGGGGCCTCCTACGAGGACTCGGCGGGTCCCTTCGCGGGCGCCCCGGCGACAAACCGCAGCACGACGGCCGTCGCGAAGAATCCTCCTATGCCCGCCGCCGCGGCCACCACCAGCCTGCCGCCTGACGAGACAAACCCGGCGCTGGTCCCGATGGCCATGCCCAGCATGGTGCCCAGCACCGCCTTGCCCAGCGCCACCCTTCTGAGCAGCGAAAACGCGGTCAGCGGCGTGAGCACGGCACCCAGCGCGCCACCGACTCCGGCGATGACGGGTATCGGCGCAATGGCCGACGTGACACCCATGAGACGAACTCCGACCCCGATGATGCCCATCAGCGCGGCAGAGAACCCCGCGCCGAGGACGGCGCCGGTTCCCGCGAGGGCGACGGTGACCCCGGCCACACGCCGGGGGACAATCGATCGCTGATTCGAAGCCATGCGATGAGTTCGGGTGGGGCGCGTCGAGCCAGAGGGAGTCAGCAGATCGCTGGTTCTTCGAATCTAGCACGCAGGCAGGCTGGGCGTTGGATTCCCTCGGCGTGCGCTCGACCTACGGGCGCCGGCTCAGCGCTGCACGCAGGTCGCGGGGATCGTATACCCTGCCCCCACGGATCACCTGCTCCAGGTTGCGAAGTTCCGATACTCGCTCGGCCGGCCGGCCGTTGACGATGATCAGGTCGGCCACCTTCCCTGTCTGAATGCTGCCGTAGTCGCGATCGTCGTTCATCACACGGGCGGCGCCGATCGTCGCAATCTGGAGCACGGCCGGCGCGGGGATGCCGCTGTGCTGGTACAACTCGAGCTCCAGAATGAACGTCGTCCCGGCGTTGTTGTCGGTTCCCGCCACGATTGGCACGCCGGCGTCGAACAATCGCTTCAGCAAGGCAGCGTACGCGGAGGCGCCGGGGTTCCCCTGCCCGGTCAACGCGCCAGCGCCCATCCAGAGGTTGAAGGTTCCATCGATGACCGTCCCGTGCGCCTTGAGGAAGTCGATCAATCCCACCATGCCGGCGCCGTTCACGTCGAACGTCGGCGCGACCGTCGAGGCGACCGCCGAGTACGCGCGCATCGTGGGCCAGTAGAGCGAATCCGGGAAGAAATTCGAGAACAGGAAGGCGGCGTGATTGACCTCGTCGAAGCCGAGGTTCACCGCCGCGGGCACACTCATTCCCCGCGGGACATGCCCGCTGAGGCGCATCCCCCGAGCGTGGGCTTCCCTGGCGATGACAGGGACCAGGTCGGGGTGCACCAGGTTGTACAGTTTGATCTGCTTGAAGCCGAGCGAGTCATAGCGCGCCACCAGCGCCGTGGCCTCCGCCTCGGTGCGAGCGAGCGCATCAGATGGTCCGGCCCAGGCGCCGGGACCCTCGATGAAACCAGCCAGGATGGTTCGCGGTCCGACAAGTCGCCCCGCGTTGAGGCGGTCGCGGATCGAAACCGCCACGTCGGTGTCGGCCGCCAGATCGCGGATCGTCGTTATGCCCGTGGCCAGCTGGGAGATCGCGCCGCTGGACTGGCTGGTGAGCTGGAAGTGAGTGTGCATGTCCCACAGGCCGGGCAGGACGGTCTTGCCCGTGGCATCGATCACCTGTGCGCCAGCCGGTATCTGCACTGACTCGGCCGGCCCGACGTCGACGATGCGATCGCCGCGGATGATGACCGTGGTCCGCGGCAACATCACGCCGCGCTCGCTATCGAAGACGTCGCCGTTCCGGATGGCGATGGGCCCGGTGGCCGGCTTCACCAGGCGCTGCGCCAACGATTCGGCCTGGGCGTTTCGCCAGGCGATCTCGACGGAGCGCAGGATGGGGAGCGCCGCTTCATCGCCCGGCCGCACGGCAATGAACCAGGCGACGTCACTGGCGAAGAGGTCGTTCCGATCGTCCAGCCAGACGGCTCCCGGGGTTGGGGACATGCCATGCACCACGGCGAGTCGCACGCGACGCATTCCCCTCGCCGTACGGACCGCGGTGTCGGCCACGATCTCGAGTCGCGCCCGGCCCGACGGGAGTATGCGTGCCGAACGATCCGGCCGGCGCAGGAGCTGCTGTGCCAGCAGCGCCTCATCAAACGGTGTCCCGTTGAGCGCGAAGAGCATGTCAGGCTCCAGCCGCACCGCTCCTGCCGCGGGGCCGCCCCGACCCCCGGCACGGCCCGCCCGGCCGCGCCCTCCACCACCCATGGTCCAGCGTGCGGAGTCACCCGTCACCCGGTAGCGCATCGTGGGCTCAGCCGCAGCGCCGTCCAGGCCAAGTGGCCGGAGTTCGGCCTGGAGCACGTCACCCGATGCCGACAAGCGGTAACGCGTCTCGACGCGCTGACCGCGGTTCCTGTCGACATGGTAGTACTTGACCACGACGGATTCGCCATCGCGGATGACCAGCATCTCGCCCGCCGAGCGGCCATGGTTGAGGACCGTGTAGCGGACTGTATCGGGCGCGAACCTCGCTGGTGGCAGGACGAGGGCCGACGCGACGGCGCACAGGCAGGCATACAGCATGCTGGACTCGCTTGGTTGGGAAGGAGAAGGCGCAATCGGTCTTCCGTTGGTCAAATCTCCTCCCACAACTGCCGCCGCTCAACTCCCGGCGCGAAGGAATCGGTGCGTCTGACCCTGCCAGTTTCCGCCGGCAATCGATCTCCACCACGCCTCGGGGCGTAGTCCAAACCCTCACGCTGGCGCCTTGTTTCAACCAGTAGCCGCCGGATTCGCCGATCGTGACCCTGTGATCAGGAGGACGAAAGAGACGTCCTCCCATGACTCCAACGGAGCACGACACATGAGAGCCAGGAACGCTTCGATCATCGCGGTGCTTGGCCTGGCTGCCGGCTGCGCGACCATTGACGTGGGCGCCAACTTCGACCCGCGTACGGCAATCGCGCCGACCACTACGTTCGACTTCGAGCCACGTGGCGAGACGCCCACCGGCGATCCCCGGCTGGATGGCAATCCGTTCTTCGAATCGCGCCTGACAGCGGCAGTGGCATTCGAACTGGCCGCGAAAGGCCTCCGCCGCAGCGCGGCCGCGCCCACGCTCCTCGTTCACTACCACGCGTCGGTGGACCGGCGACTGGACGTGATTCAGGTCGATCGGGCCGGAGGGTACGTGACGGACACAACCGGCTACGCGGAGTGGGAGGAGGGGACTATCGTGGTGGACATCGTCGATGCCGCCACAAAGCGCGTGATCTGGCGGGGGTGGGGTCGGTCCGATCTGGCCGGCGTCCTGTCGGATCCGCACACCATGGACGCCTACGTGCAGAAGCTGGTGCACAAGATGTTCGAGCGGTTTACGCTCGTGAGGTAGAGTCGCGCCGTCCCTGCCTTGTCGGTTGACCACTGCGCGCTGGGGCGCCGGCTCCGGTACCGCGAACGCGCTCCCGCACCAGCACGCAATCTGCGCGGCTGATCGTGCATCGGCCTTGCTTTCCGGGAATCAAGCTGGAATTGTATCGGCTTCTCAGCCCGGGACTTTTCATGGCCTCTCAAACGCAGGAGCAGTGGGGTACCAAGCTTGGCGTGATCCTGGCCGTGGCCGGGTCAGCCGTCGGGCTTGGGAACTTCCTCCGTTTCCCTGGACAGGCGGCCGCCAACGGGGGTGGCGCCTTCCTCATCCCGTATTTCTGTGCCCTGCTCCTGCTGGGCATTCCGATCGGCTGGGCCGAATGGGCCATGGGGCGCTACGGCGGCCTCCGCGGGCTCCACTCCGCCCCTGGCATCATGGGTGTGATCGGAAAGAGCAGCCTGGCGCGCTATCTTGGCGTGTCGGGCGCGTTGATCCCCCTGGGCGTCTCGTTCTACTACGTGTTCATCGAAACGTGGACGTTTGGGTACTTCCTCAAGTACATAACCGGTGGCATAGGGGTGGACGTCACGCAGTCAGTTCCCGATCAGGCGGCGGCGGCGGCGAGTTTCTACAACAGCTTCACGGGTACTGCCGCGGACGGAGTTCTCTTCACGGGTGACTCGAGGTTCACGGTGATCTCCTGGATCGTCGTGTTCTCGATCAACATCTTCTTCATCTTCCGTGGGTTGTCCAAGGGCATCGAGAAATTCTGTTCCTACGCCATGCCCGCCATGGCCGTTCTGGCCGTGATAGTGCTGATCCGTGTTCTGACACTTGGCACTCCGGATCCCAACCTCCCCGGCCAGAGCGTCATCAACGGCCTGGGTTACATGTGGAACCCGGATTACTCCAGGCTGACGAATTTCCAGACCTGGCTGGCGGCGGCAGGCCAGATCTTCTTCAGCCTGTCCGTCGGGTTCGGCGTGATCATCAATTACGCGTCGTACATGAAGCGGAATGATGACGTCGCCCTGTCCGGCCTCACGGCGAGCGCCACCAACGAGCTGTTCGAGGTCGGGTTCGGCGGCATGATCACGCTGACGGCGGCCTTCGTTTTCCTTGGCCTGAGCGGCACCACGGCCGCCGTGGCGACGGGTTCGTTCAGTCTTGGTTTCGCGACGCTGCCGGTGGTGTTCGCGCACATGGGGCCGCTGGGCAACTTCATCGGCGCAGCATGGTTTTTCATGCTCTTCCTCGCTGCCATCACCAGCTCGCTTTCGATGTACCAGCCGTCAGTGGCGCTGCTGAAGGAGTCGCTCGGCTGGACCCATGGCAAGGCGACGGCGGGCATTGCCGCACTGGGAACGATCGGCGCGATACTGACCCTGTGGTTCACGCAGGGTGGGGCCTTCTGGAGCACGATTGACTTCTGGGTGGGCACGTTCCTGATCTTCGTCATGGCGGGCGTTCAGATCATCTACTTCTCGTGGGTCTTCGGCATC
>DASWGU010000212.1:0-22248 GCA_036393555.1 Gemmatimonadaceae bacterium | reverse complement strand
CAACGGGTCAACGGGTCAACGGGTCAACGGGTCAACGGGTCAACGGGGGTACGGGGGTACGGGGGTACGGGGGTGAGGTGTGAGGGGTGAGGGTGGCGAATAACGAAAGAGGGGGCAGCTATCCGCCGCCCCCTCTGCCGGTCCTGGTCACCTCGCCTATTCGTACCGGAGCGCGATCACCGGATCCATCTTGGACGCGCGCCTGGCCGGCCACACCCCGAAGATCAGTCCCACCGCGGCCGAAAACCCGAACGCGAGCCCGATGGACCCGGGTGCGACTTGGGTTGTCCAGTTGAAGGTCCGGTTGAGGAACTCTGCACCACCGGTACCTGCCGCCACGCCGATTGCCCCACCCAGGAGGCAAAGCACCACAGCCTCGATGAGGAACTGGAAGAGGACATTGCTGCGGGTCGCCCCGAGCGCCTTGCGTACGCCGATTTCGCGCGTCCGCTCGGTGACCGACACCAGCATGATGTTCATGATGCCGATGCCCCCCACGATCAGGCTTACAGCCGCGATGCCGGCCAGCAACAGCGTGAAGACCTCCGTGGTCTCCGCCAGGTTGGTCAGGAAGTCCGACTGGTTGCGGATCTGGAAGTTGTCCGGCCGGTTGGCGCGCAGCTTGTGCTCCCGGCGCAGGATCTTCTGGATGTCCGCCATGGTCAGGGGAATGCTGTTCTCGTCGGGCGCCAGCACGCCGATTTCCTGGAGCCGGTCGTTCCCGAAAATCCGGTAGCGCGCGGTCTGCAGTGGAATCAGGACCTGTTCGTCGGGGTTACCGAACCCGGTCCCTGAACCCTTGGAGGCCAGGACGCCGATCACGATGAACTGGATCCCGCGAATACGGATCGGCTCACCCACGATGGCCTCGGGATTCTCGACGTCGAGGTTCTCCAGCACCGAGGGACCGAGTACGGCCACGCGCTGCTTGTTGAAGTCCTGCGACGGCGTGAACATCTCGCCGTAGCCCATCTTGTAGTTCCGGACCTCGAGATAGTTGGCTGTCGTCCCCAGCACCCGGACGTTGGTGTTGCGGTTCTTGAACTGGACCTGCTGGTTGCGCGACATCTGCGGCTGGACCTGCGCGATGTGTTTGCTGCGCTCCTCGAGGGCCACTGCGTCTTTCATGGTCAGCGGGGCGCGGTCGACTTCGGACGCGAACCCGCCCCCCATGCGCTGCTGGCCGGGCTGCACAGTAAGCAGGGTCGTGCCTAACGCCTTGATCCGGTCGTTCACCTGCTGCTGGGCGCCGTTGCCCAGCGCGATCATGGCGATGACCGCACCGACACCGATCACGATGCCCAGCATCGTGAGCAGGGAGCGGAGCTTGTTGGCCCGCAGCGCCCCGAGGGCGACCTTGATGATTTCCGTGAAGAGCATGGTCGTCTCCTAGAACCCGCGACCCCGTCCACCACCTCCCCCCGTCGGAGGGGCTCCCGGTATGCCGCCGGACCTGGCCCGCATCCGCTCCATGGCAGAATCGCGCCGCGCCTGCATCGACAAGGCGCTCAACAGGACCACCTGCTCTCCCTCTTCCAGGCCGCTCACGACTTCTGTGTAGTCCAGGTCGCTCATCCCGGCGCGAATGACGCGCGGAACATAGGTGGAGCCGGCGACCACATAGACAAGCGCCGCACGGGCGGCCGCGCGGCGGGGTGACGCCTGGTTGACCGGGACGGCGAGGCCCTCGGCCATCGCCGCCACCGAACTGCCGCGCCGGCTGCCGCGGCCGCCGCGAGCGCCGCTCTCGTTTACCGGTCCCCCGGCCGTGGACGTCGTGCCGGGGGCCTGACTGCCGGCGCGACCGCTGCTGGCGTCACCCCGCGCGCCCCGGTCCCGGGCCTGGCAGGCGCGGGCTACACCGGCGTCCAGGCCGACAGCCTTGTAAACCGAATCCGAGATGGCGCGCAGACGGGCCTGGTCGATTTCCCCACCCTGCATGCGGCCGCGAAGACCCTGCAGAGTGGTCTGCGCAGTCGGCGCTTTGGCGAAGGCGTCACGCACCTTCTGGCAGTCCGCGTCGGTGACCTCGGGCATCTGGAATCCCTGGCGTCCCTGCCGGCCCTGGCCGCGATCCTGGTCAGGGACGAGCTCGGCCGCCAGTTCGCCACGCGACTCGATGCGCGACCCTCCGCGCCCGCCGACGTTTTCGCTGTTGACACGGGTACCGCCGTTGCCGCCAATGCCGCCGTTCATTCCAAGACCGTTGCCGCCCGCCCCCCCGGCGTTGCCCATCTGGGCCTGTACCGCCCGTACGACCGAATCGGGATCGAGGCCGAGCAGGGTGGCGGTGGCAGCTGCCTCGCGGGTGGTCCGCACGGCGTCGTTAGGTACCGTCAGCACGTTTTCGCGGCGATCGACCAGTACGGTGACCTCGCCGTTCATGCCCGGCTTGAGCAGTCCCTCGCGGTTGTCGATGGTGACGAGGACCGGGAACATCGTGACGGACGACTGGACGACGGCGGACGGCTCGATCTTCTCTACGAGGCCCTGGAAGGGGCGCTCGGGGTAGGCATCGACCGTGACGCTGGCCGGCTGTCCCGGAACCACGGCGCCGATGTCGGTTTCATTGAAGAGCGCGCGGACGCGCACCTTCGTGAGGTCGGCCATCCTCAGCAGGATGGTGCCGCCCGACGCACTGTTGGTAGCCGACGCAATGACCTGGCCCAGCGAAACCGGTTTCTCGATGATCGTGCCGGTTACCGGCGCGACGACGCGAGCCTCTTCGACCCGCTGCTTGGCGATGTCGACGGCGGACCGCGAACGGATTTCCGAGGCGATCGAGTTGGCGTAGTCGAGCTGGGTCGCTTCATACTCCTGAGCAGTGATGATCTTGTCCGCGAACATCTTGTCGTTGCGTTCCTTCTGCGCAGTCGACACGGCCAGCTTTGCCTTGGTGGCACCCCAGTCTGCTTCGGCCTGCTGGAGTTGCTGGTTGACGTCCCGTGGATCGAGCTGGATGAGGAGGTCACCGGGCTGAACCTGGGAGCCGGTCTCGACCGGCATCTCGGTGATCTGCCCCGAGGATTTCGACTTCACCTCGATCACGTTGATGGGTTCGACCTGTCCCGAAGCGGTGGCTTCGGACACGATGGTCCGGCGCGACGCGGCGGCCGTCTCGATCGGCAGCGTCTGCACCTTCTCCCGGTTGCAGGCCGCGAGAGCAAGCAGCAGGACAGATGCGAGCAAAAACGTTCGAGACGGAAGATTCGACACGGCGCCGGCGCGGGCGCGGGAGGTCATTTCAGGCTTCACTTGGAGGAAGGTAGGATTTTGAATTAGCGGATCTCGCGTCCCAGCAACTGCTCGAGCTGCGCCTTCGCAATACGCACCTGGTAGCGCGCGTTCACGAGGTTGTACCGGGCGCTGTTCAATTGCGTCTGCGTCGTCAGGAGCTCGAGCTGTGTGGACGCGCCCAGTTCGTAGCGCTGCTGCTGGACGCGGAGGTCCTCCTGCGCGGCCTCGAGAGAGGCCTGCTGGATGGCGATGCGCGCCTGCGCCAGGCGAAGCTGGCCGACGTACTGCACCAGCTGCTGCTGGGCCAGCAGTTCTGCGTCGCGGAGCGAGGCACGGGCGTTCATTTCGCTGATGCGGGCGCGTTGCACCGTCTCTTCGCGTCCCAGCCCATTGAAGATGGGGACGCTCATAGAGAGCGAGAACGACTTGTTTCGCGAGGTAGGCCCCTGGCCGAAATCGAACCTCGACTCGTTGTTCTGGTCGGTGACCCCGTAACTGGTGGAGATCGTGGGGAAGTAGTCGGTTCGCGACGATCGGACGCCGGCGGAGGCCGCTGCAACACTGGCCTGCGCCGACCGCAGCGAGGGCGATGTCGACAGGAACTGCACCAGTTCCGCGCTATCCGCGGCCACCGGTGCCAGCATCGTGTCGGTCTCGGCCGCGGTCACGGTGAAGGGGACGCCGACCAGCCGCGTCAGGGAAGCGTTGGCATTGCGCAAGTCGTTTTCCGCGCTGAGCACGGCGAGCTGCTGGTTGCCGACCGCGATGACCGAGCGAAGGGAATCGGAGCGAGTCGCGGCGCCGGCTGCGATGCGCGCATTGGCCGCGCGCAGGTTCTGTTGCGCCTCGGTGAGGGCCGCCACGGCGGCGGCACGGCTCTCCCGAGCCGCAAGCGCGGCGTAGTACTGCTGCGACACCGAGTATGCCACGGAAAATCCGGAAGCGACTTCATTGGCTTCAGCCGCGGCGACGTTGGCCCGGGCAGCCCTGAGCTGGAAGTTCCGGTCTCCGGCGTCGAACAACACCAGGTTTGCGGAGAGCCTTCGGCTGAAGCTCCAGGGGTTGACGCTGTTTCGCTGGACAACGTCGCCGGCGTTGTTGAACGTCGTACCGGAGCCGTGTCCGCTGGAGAAGCTCCCGCTGATCGTCGGGAAGAAGGAAGAGAGCCTCGTGCGAACGGTGGCTTCGTTGGCGTTGATGGCGTTGCGGGCCGCGATGGTCTGCGGCGAGTTCTGCCTGGCGAGCTCGATAGCTTCCGCCAGCGAAATCGGCCGTGACGGGCCCTCGGCAGTCTGGGCCGGCAGCGCCGAGGGGATCAGCACCGCCGGGATCAGGGCGGCCATGGCAATATGGAGGTATCGCATCAGTTGTCGTCGCGTCGCTTGTTGGTGTCGTTCGTTTCGGCGAGCATTTTTTCGTACTCGGCGCGCTGCGCCGGGTTGAGCATTACCCGGATGTCGTCGCGCGCCCGCTGCTTGATGGAGTCCAGCGCCGGGTTGACGGTCGACATGATGATCTGGTATCGGCGATGGCGATCGTCGAGAATCGAGTCGAGCCGCGCGCGTTGACCGACGTCCAGCTGCAGCCGGTCGGCAAACCGTTCCCGGCCGGACGCCGGCTGCTCGATGCGGTCGCGCATCATGACGCGGTCTGCGGCGAAGCCCAGGGCTCCGCCAACGGTGACCGCACCGAGAAGGAACGCGAACGCGAGGTTCTTTGATGGTTGCATCGGAGGTACGTGTCCTACTGCGACATGAGGTAGCGCAACGTCGCCTCCCGGCGATTCGCGCGATCGTTGCCGGCCGACTCGATGACCGGCATCTCGTTGGGCGTTTCGAGCAGTTCCTGCCAGACGACACGTTCCTGCGCCTTGCGGGTCTGCCACGCGGTGACACCGGCGACCAGTAGCGCGAGCGCTGCGGCGGCCAGGCCGGCCCGGCTCCACGCCGGGAACCAGGTCCACCACTCGCGCGCCGACTCGGCGGAGATGCGCGCCATGATGCGGCGCTCGAGAAACGCCCAGTAACTCCCGTCCGCGGGCGCGGCGTATTCGACCCGGAGGGTCGAACGCACCTCGTCATCAGGAAAGTCGCGATCGTCGTCGTGCACGATGTTCATAATTCGCTCCGGACAGGACCGAGCTCCAGGCGCAGGCGCGCCCGCGCATGGTGGAGATCCGACCGCGCCGTCCCTTCCGGTATGCCCAGCATGCGTCCGATCTCCGAGTGCTTGAACCCTTCGATGTCGTGCAGGATGATGACCGCGCGCTGGCGCTCGCCGAGTGTGGTCAGCGCGTGCCGCAGGCGCCGGCGCAGCTCATCCGACTCGCCCGGGTCGCGGAAGGGCGACGCGATCGTGTCGGCCAGCACTTCGGCATCCCGCACCTTGCGCCGCCGCGTGATGTCCAGCGCCGCGTTGGCGACAATGCGATGCAACCACGCGCCGAACGCCTGGTCGGGGAGGAAACGGTGCAGTGCGCGATACGCGTGGAGGAAGCCCTCCTGCACCGCGTCTTCCGCGTCCTCGTGCGTCAGCACAATGGCGCGCGCCACCGCGTACGCCCGCCGCTGGTGCGTGCGCACCAGGTCGGCGAACGCTTCGGTCTCGCCGCGCTGCGCGGCGACAACCAGCGCATGCTCGTGCTCGCGCGGCGTGCCTTCAGTGGGCATGAAGCGCGGCCGGGCCTGCGCCACGTCGGCGCCCGGGAAGAACGGTACAGCCAGAGTTGTCACGGTGGGTGTGCGTGGGGTCCTCCTCAGAACGCGCTTGAGGCCGGGATCGTTGATGCCGCGAGCCTACGCCCGCGGGGCCTCGGAACCGGCCAGCCCAAGCAGTTCGGCGCGCGCCCGCATGGCGTCGAGGACGAACTGGATGTGCTCCGGCAGGTCGACTCCGAGGTCGGCCGCTCCCCGCAGGATGTCGTCCCGGTTCACTCCGCGGGCAAAGGCCTTGTCTTTCATCTTTTTTTGGACAGACCGAAGGTCCACATCGTTAAGGCTCCGGCTGGGCCTGACCAGCGCCGTCGCCGTGATCAGTCCCGTCAGCTCATCCACGGCGAACAGGGCCCTGGCCATGAGGCTTTCCCGCTGGACACCGGTGTAGGTCGCATGACCGAGGATTGCCTGCAGGACGTCCTCCGGCACGTCGCGCTCCCGAAGCAGCCGCACCCCCTCCGCGGGATGCTCCCGGTCCGGAGCGTGCGCATCGTTAGGCCAGCGCTCGTAGTCGAAGTCGTGCAGCAGGCCGGCCAGTCCCCACCGCTCCGGATCCTCGCCGAAGCGCTCCGCGTATGCCCGCATGCCTGCCTCCACCGCCAGCATGTGCTTTCGCAGAGAGTCGCTCGCGGTGTACTCCTGCATCAGAGAAAGGGCGTCAGCGCGCGAGAGCATGGGGACCTGGATTGGAATGTCCTGAATCGTGGAAGACGCCCGGCTCCGGTGTCGCCACCTCCGGCGCCCGACCGCACCGCACGCCTACGCGAAGATCCTCACTACCGCCCCCTGAGACTCGGCCGCCCGGCACAGTGACGCGCTGGGCGCCACCAGGTAGGCCGTTCGGGCCGCCGCAAACACCGGGAGGTCGGCGTAGCTATCGCCCATATAGTCGAATTCGTTATCCAGCAACGCTTTGCGGATTGCCGCCAGCTTGCGGGATCCCTTCAGATTCCGGCCCTCATCCGTGGCGATAACCCGATCGAACAATGGGAGGAAGTCCGCCACCGACTGGGCGACAAGGCGATCAGCCGCGGTGACAAGACAGACCTCCCGCCCACGGGCCCGTTCCTCGCGCACGAACCCGACAACCTGAGTACGCCACGGCAGAGTTGCTGGATCAGGGAGAATCCGGCTCGACAGGAACCGCTTCAGGGCCGGACGACCGCGCAGCAACACGAAGGGAAGCACTGCCAGCAGCCACGGCCGTCTCGCCGCTACCAGTCGAACAGTTATGACCAGCGTGTCTCCGGCAATGAGCGTGCCGTCGAGGTCGACGCACAGTGGTGGCTCGCGAGTGATGGCCACGCGTCAGACCGCCGAAGGACCACGGGGTGCCGCCCGGGTTACTTCGTCGCCTCCACGTGGGCGCCCTCTCCAGCGTAGCTGGCGTTGGTCAGTTGAACGATGGTGAAAGCGACAATGAACAGCGCGATCGCGGTGACGATCATGCCGATGAACGCCGACTTCTTGTCGCCGTGCTCGAGTTCGGACATGGGGATGTGGTTGGGGTGGTGCCGGTCAGGTCACACGAGCGGACGTGAGGTCATCATTCTGACGAATCTGGGGCAGCACGTCGAGACCCTCGGTCACCCGCCCGAACACCGTGTGAACGCCGTTCAGGTGCCGGGTATTGGCCTCGTTGAGCACAATGAAGAACTGCGATCCGCCCGTGTCCTTCCCGGCGTGGGCCATGGACAACGCGCCGACCTGGTGCTTGTGCGGGTTCCCGGCCGTCTCGCACTTGATTTTGTACCCTGGACCGCCCGTTCCAACCGGGCCTCTGGCGTGCTCTCCAACCTTTGAAAAGGGGTCGCCCCCCTGGACGACGAAATCGGGGATGACGCGGTGAAATCTCGTTCCGTCGTAGTAGCCGCTGTTGGCCAGTTTCTCGAAGTTGGCGACTGTCCCCGGCGCCTCGGCATCGTACAACTCAGCGAGGAGCGTTCCTTTCGAAGTCACAAGGGTGGCGGTCTTCATCAGATGATCAGACGGGAGGAGATGAGGCGGGGGCGAAGGATGGACGGCGGGGAATAGTATCCCCGGCGGGGGGGGCAATCCAGCCGCCAGAAACCGGGGGACACAGTCGGCGTGCCGACCGTCGGTCCCTGGCCGACGAGCCGCAAGTTCGTCTCATCACCCGGTACCGGCAGACGGGCAGATGTCGGCGAGCGGGCACTGTTCGCAGAGCGGCTTCCGCGCGTGGCAGAGTCTGCGTCCGTGCCAGATCAGCAGGTGTGACACCTGCGTCCAGCGATCGCGTTCGAACAGCTGCATGAGATCGCGTTCCACCTTGACGGGGTCCTTCTCTCTGGACAGACCGAGGCGCTTCGACAGCCGCTGCACGTGGGTATCGACCACGACGCCCTCGTTCACGCCACAGGCGTTGCCAAGGACGACATTGGCCGTCTTGCGTCCCACGCCGGGAAGTGCGACGAGCGCTTCCATGCTCGCTGGAACCTGGCCGCCGTGGCGGTCATGGAGTGCACCGGACATGGCGATGAGATTTCGTGCCTTGTTGCGGAAAAACCCAGTGCTCCTGATGATCTCCTCCACGTCCTCCTGTCGTGCTGCGGAGAGGGCCTCGGGGTTTGGCCAGGCCCGGAAGAGCGACGGCGTGACCATGTTCACGCGCTTGTCGGTGCACTGCGCGCTCATTATGGTCGCAACGAGCAACTGCCAGGCGTCACCGTAATCCAGTTCACAGTGCGCGTCCGGGTAGACGGCGACCAGCCGCCGGTAGACCTCCGCCGCGTGGTCGCGTCGTCGCCCGGCCGGCGCGTGTCTCGCTCCACCAGTCCGCTCCGATCCCGGCTTGCCGGATCGGGAAGCGGCTGGCTTCGGCCGGCGGACGGCTGCTTCTGGCACGGGGGCGAGGGGTCTGGCACCCGGTCCCTTGCGCAGCGCGGCCGCCGGTCGCCGTTGGGAGAGCGGCTGACGTGGTCCCGGGCGGCCCTTACCGCCCATCCCGCTTCCCTCCGACACTCACGCGGCGCCGACGGGCGAACTCCAGTACCGTGCCGGCGTCCCCGGCGTTGAGCACGTCGTCGACTCCCAGCCAGCCTTTGCGAGCGATCCCCACACCGAGTTCGATGTAGCCCAGACTGTCGGGCGAGTGAGCGTCGGGACCGACTTCCACCATCGCCCTCCTTGCGCGGGCGACCTGCAGCCAGCGCCAGTCGAGATCCAGTCGATGCGGGTCGCAATTGAGTTCCACGGCGACACCGACCTCAACCGCGCGATCGATGATCGCCTCGAGATTCACCGGGTACGGTTCGCGAGTGAGCAGGAGCCGGCCCGTCGGGTGACCGAGGATCGTGACGTGCGGATCGTCCAGCGCACGGAGAATCCGCTCCGTCATCTGCGGTTCGGTCATGCTGAAGCGGGAGTGCACGGACGCGATCACATAGTCGAACTGCTCGAGCACATCGCTTCCATAATCGACGGTGCCATCAGCCAGAATGTCCGCCTCGATGCCCTTGAGAACGCGAAAGTCCTTCAGGCCGCCGTTGACCTCGTCGATTTCGTCATGCTGGCGCCGGATGGCGTCGCGATCGAGCCCGCCGGCGTACGCGGCGGACTGCGAGTGATCGGAGATTCCGAGATAGGACCAGCCGCGCGCCAGTCCGGCCCGTGCCATCGAGAGGATGGACGTGGTGCCGTCGGAGTAGTTCGAGTGGCAGTGCAGCACGCCCTGGATGTCCTGCAGGCGGATGAGGTTGGGGAGCCTGGCTCCGGCAGCGGCCTCCACCTCGCCGTGGTTCTCCCGCAGTTCCGGGGCGATCCAGGGAATCGAAGCAGCCCGGTAGATGGCCTCTTCGTCGGCGTCCGGGACGGGAGTCCCGTCTGGCGCGAACAGCCGATCGTCGCGGATCTCGTAGCCTTGCCGAGCGGCGCGCTCCCGGACAGCGGCGCAGTGCTCGCGGCTCCCGGTTGCCAGCCAGAGCGCCACCCCGAACCGTTCGCGGGGGACAAAAATCACATCGGCGCGCACACCCGATGCCAGGCGAAGAGTCGGACTGGTGCCGCCGCCGATCATCTCGACCACCCCGGACAGGTTGCCGGCTTCCGCGGCCAGGGCCTCGGGATCGTCGCACGCGACGACAAGGTCGATATCGCGGACGACCTCGTTGGAGCGGCGCAGCGAGCCGGCCACCTCGATATCCGAAACGCCCGGCAATCGGGCTACGGCAGCCTCGATTCTGCGGGCCTCGGTCGCCGCGTGCGAGTGCAGCACCTGTCCAGATGTCTCCCGCAGGGTGGCAATGCCGCGAAGAATCTGGGCGGTGGTCCTGGCACCGAATCCCTGCAGGCTGGAGAGTCGGCCATCGCGGGCCGCCGCCTCGAGCTCGGCGACGCTCTCGATTCCCAGGCCCGTGTGGAGCCGATGCACTCGCGTCGGGCCGACGCCGGGAATCCGGAGCATTTCCACGAGGCCTTCGGGGGTGCTCTCCCGCAGCTGGTCGAGGTATTCCGAATCTCCCGTTTCAACCAGGTCGCGCAGGACACCCAGCGTGGTCTGACCGATTCCGGGCAGCGCAGCGATGGCGCCCGACCGTACAAGGGGAGTGATGTCCGACTCGCTCAGGCCAAGGAGCGTGCGTACCGCGTGCGTGAAGGCCCTTGCCTTGAACGGGTTCTCGCCGCGCACTTCGAGCAGCGTAGCGATCTCGGCGAGTCTGCCGGCGGCGTCCTGCGGTGTCATGGCGACGAATAATAGCCGCCACCGGACGATCAGGACGCTACGCCGGCGGAGGACCGGAGCTGTCCCACCATTTCGTGCAGCCGCTGCTCGGTGTTGGCGATCTCCGAGGCAGCTTCGTCGACGTCCAGCAGTCCGGCCCGCATGGAGGTGGCCACCTTGTTCAGGTAGCGGATCTGATCCAGCACCTGCTGGGTGAGCTGTCTGAGTCCGTTGAAACGCCGGCGCTCGGACACCGCGCGCCGGTGTCGCAGGGCCAGGTCGTGGTCCGTCAGGGCGCGGGCGTTGCTGACGACCTCGCCGGGGTTTTTTCCCGGAATGGTCCCGAAATCCTGAAGGCCGTCATCCTCCTCCCAATCGGCATCGCGGAACAGCAGGTGCCCCACGTGTTCGACTCCGTCGAACTCTATGCGGACGGAAACGGTGTAGGAGCGACCGTCGATGTCTGCGGTCGTGACGAACAGCTCTTCCTCCTCATGCGTGTTCGGCATCGGACTATCCGTGGCTCCCGGAGGTCTCGGTCAGGTACTGCTCGATCGCGCCGAAGAGCGCGTCGGGTTGCTCCACGTAGGGAACATGTCCGCTTCGTTCAAGAATGAGCAAGCGCGCCCGCATGGCCCGCGCCGCGAGTTCGGTGGATTCCAGTGGGATCGGATCGTGACGGCCGTGCACGAAGAATGCGGGAAGGTGAACCGACTCCAGCTCGGGGATCAGGTCGTAGTCGCCCAGGCTGTGCCAGACCGACTGCTGCACCTTCTGGGTCACGCGGAACGGGGTGAGGTCACGGGCTGCGGCGGGGTCGGCGAAATACGGGGCCACGCCCAGTTCGAACTGGCGCTGCCGCCAGGCCTCCGGGTCTGATTCGCGAAGGCCGGATGCCGCCAGGTCTTCGCGCATCTCCCGAAGCGCTTCGGAGCGCAGCCGCCTCGCGAACTCGTCCTCGAACGCCTGTCGAAACGGACGCGAGAGGGGAGCCGGATCGATGAGGACGAGGCGGGACGGTTCTGGAAGCCGGGTGTTTCGGTGGGCCTCGAGGGTGAACAGCAGCGCAAGCAGCGCGCCCCAGGAGTACCCGACGATGGTCAGTGGGTCGAGCTGCAGCTCGCCGATCAGGTGTGACAAGTCCTCGACGTGTGTCTGCCAGCCAACGTCGCCCACGCCCGTCGCCTTCGATCGCCCCCCACCGCGCTGATCGTAGAAGACCAGTTGGCGATCCTGTGCGAGCCGGAGAAACTGGGGCAGCAGGTAGTCGTGATGTGCGCCCGGTCCCCCATGCAGGACGAGCAGTTGGTCCGGGGTGTCCGGCCCATACACGCACCAGTACAGCGGAACGGAGGTGGTCCTCGTGCGACCGGAATCGCGGGATCGCGTCACCTGCGGGAGGGAAGAGGGAGAGCGGAGCCGGCCTCGGCCTGCAGGGAGGGCGACACGCGACTGGCCGGGACTCGGGGGTATCCTGTATGTTCGCGCTTGGGCATCATCCGTCCAGAGGAGGTCCCGGATGAAGTACCTGGCATTCGTTCTCGTGCTGCTCGCGTCCGCAGGTGCTCACGGTTGGGCGCAGGCCTCGGCCGATCCGGATCGGGTGGTGTCAGGGTCGGGAATCCAGGTCGACGGCTGGCAGGGAAGGACCGATCGGTCGGAGCAGAAGATCGGCGACATCCGGTTCATCGAATGGAACGGCGGATTCAGGCTGACCAGCGGACCGCACGCCATCGTCTGGAATCCGGCGAACCGGGCGAGCGGCGACTACACGGTCACGGCGCGCGTCAGCAAGACGCGGGAGAGCATCTCCACGCACGAAGAGTCGTATGGGCTGTTCATTGGCGGCAACGACCTCACCGGCCCCCGGTGGAACTATCTGTATTGCGTCGTTTTCGGCACCGGCACGGTGATGGTCCGGCACCGAGGGGGATCCGAGACCGCGACGCTCCTGGGAAAGACGGCCAATCCGGCGATTTCCAGGGACGGAGGCAACAGCGCGACCGACGAGATCGCCCTCTGGGTGCGGGACGGGCGCGTGGGGTGCTCCGTCAATGGCGCTGAGGTGTTCAGCGCGGCGACGAGCGACATGATCGGTCCCGGGAAGCTCATCTCGACGGACGGCGTCTTCGGCCTGCGCGCCAGTCACAACCTGGATGTGATCATCGAGCGTCTGAGCGTGGCGCCGGTGCAGCGGGACCGCGGCCGGGATTAGCCCGGGGATCAGCCACCGCGGCGGCCGAGCGTCGCCTGGGTTACCTGCCGGCTTCCGGTGCGCAGGAAGGCGATTGTCACGGTGTCGCCCGGTTTCCGGGAGTACAGCGCATCGCTGTACGTGTTCAGGTCGGTCACCGGTTTCCCGGCGAACTCCACGATCACGTCGCCTTCCTTCAGCCCGGCGGAGTCCGCGGGAGACCCGGCGCGCACACCGGTGATGCGGAGCCCTGCAACATCGCCGGCACCCATGTCGGGAATGGTGCCCAGGTATGCCTGGGCGCCGCTTCTCGATCCCGGCTGCGCCGACGCCGCCAGGTTGGGCGATGCGGCGGCTGGATTCCACTCTCTGGCGGATCGGTGTCCCATCTCGCTGTCGGGAGTTCCCTTGCGTCACCCGTGGGACCCTGACCGGTGAGCGAGCCGAGTCACGGCCAGACCGTTTCGTTTCGCCAGGAGGTGCTGATGCGTCCTATCTCACTAGAGTATCAAGTGTTAACGCACCCCGGCAGCGGGCAACGGTGATGGACGATCTCTCCCCATTTGCTACACACTTTGCCCGCCTGGTCTGGTTGCTCGCTCAGCAGCCCGATGATCAGGAGGAGCATAAGAACCAGCTGCGGCAAGCACTGTCGCAGCTGTCTTCGGAGCCCCAGAGCATCATGCTCCATGATGTCTCGATGTCGGTAGCCAACGCCGTGAGCCAGGAGGAAGAGCCCGAGTGGCTCGTCTGGTTCGGCGAGCTGTCGGTCCGGATGTCTTCGCACTCGGTTCGCGCACTGGAGTTCGATGTGGCTGCCCCGGCTCGCGAGGTCATGGCCGTGGCACAGGCGCTGGCGTCCTTACCAGTACCGGGGGACGGGGGAGAGGCATTCGACGAGAAGCTGGTGGCGCTCTCCCTGACCGGCGTGACGGCCCAGCTTGGACAGATGGGGTTCGTCCGCCGCGCGATCACAGAGATGCCGGCGTCGGCGGGACCGACCAAGACACCGGCCCTCCCGATGCGGGCGTATTCCTCCACGCCCGCCGGGGTGTTCCGGCTGTCGCGAACCACACCCGTTGCCCTCCGCGCCAATCCCGCTGCCTCGACCGAGTCGCAGCACATGATGCAGCAGCAATTGATGCCGTTGTCCAAGCCGCAGGAGGGGGTCAGCAAGCTCGCTGAGCGACTGGACGAGGCGTTGCACGCCGGCAACACGACCGCGGCGGTGGATGACGTGGCGCGCGCGGCTGAGGACCTGGCCCGCCAAGGTGCATGGAACGAGCTGGTGGACGTCCTGGACCGACTCTACGAGCATTACGACCGGCAGCACGATGGCGACATCAAGCGGGCATTCCTCATGGGGATCCGACGGCTGCAGCGGCCGGCACTGTTGCACGGGATTGCACGCCTTCTCCCCTCCCGGCGTGACCTGCGGGACACGATCGGCCGCCTGCTGGCGCGGGCCGGCGAGGCGGGAGCGGACGCCCTGATCGATAACCTGATCAGCAGCGACCTGGCCGCCGAGCGGCGCGCATTCCGCGATGCATTGGGACTGTGTCCGGCCGGCGTAGGTGCGCTGCTGCATCTGCTCACGGACGAGCGGTGGTACGTGGTCCGGAACGCGGTGGAGCTGCTGGGTGAACTGGCGCCTCCGAACGTGGACGCGCGAGTCGCCCAGCAATTGTCGCACCGCGAACCGCGGGTCCGCCGCGCCGCGGCGATAGCGTTAGGCAGACTGGGCACACAGCGATCGGTGCTGGGGTTGCTTCAGGCGATGAACGACCCGTCTCCCGACGTCCGGCTGCAGGCGGCGCACGGCCTGGGCGCCGTGCGGAACCCCCGGGCGGTACCCTGGTTGGTCGAGGCGCTGGACGCCGAGGCGGATCCCGACGTACAGTCCGCGCTGCTCGCGGCCCTGGGCCGAACGCCCACAGAGGATGCCGTGGCCCGGTTGATCCGCGCGGCCGAACCCGGGGGCGTCCTGCTGAGGAAGCCCCTGCCGGCCAGGCTGCGCGCCGTCGAGTCGCTGGGCGTTGCGGGAACTCCGGCGGCCAGGGATGCGCTCCGCGAGCTGCTGCAGGATCGTGACAGCGAGGTGCGCGAGGCGGCGCAGCAGGTGGTGAGCCGCCTGGGCGTGAAGGACTGACCGCGGCCCAGGCCGAAGGCCCGCCGCCGTGGCGCGACCGGCCCCGGCGTCAGCGGTCAGTGAAGTCGGTGTCCGCCGAGACGGACCGGCACGTCTCGGCGATGAGATCGGCCGCCCGATCCACGTCCTCCAGGTCGACCATCTCACCCGGGGAGTGCATGTAGCGATTGGGAATCGAGACCAGCGCAGTGGCGATGCCCTCGCGCGCCAGGTGAATGCAGTCGGCATCGGTGCTGGTGCCGCGGCCCGCCGCCTGCACCGTCCAGGGAATCCCCAGCCGGGTCGCGGTGCCGGACAGCAACCGATACACGACCGGTGAGATCACCGAGCCGCGCGCGATGACCGGCCCGCCGCCCAGGCGGTGATCGCCACCTTCCTTCTTCTCCGCAGTCGGGTGATCGGTGGCGTGCGTAACGTCCACCGCGATCGCCATGTGCGGGCCGACGCGACTGGCCGCGATCAGCGCGCCGCCGCCGTGGTACCCGATCTCCTCCTGCGTCGTGGCCACGGCCGCGACCGCAGCCTGTCCCGGCCGCGCGGCATAGCGGCGGAGCGCCTCCAGAACGATGAACGCACCAATACGGTCGTCTATGGCGCGTGAAACGATGCGACCGTTGGGCAGCTCGACGAGCCGGGAGTCGATCACGCCCGCGTCGCCAACGGCCAGCCGCGATGCGGCATCCAGTCGGGACGTCGCCCCGATGTCCACCCAGAGGTCCTCGAACTTCGTGGCTTTGTCGCGGGCGTCGGCCTTGATGAGATGGATGGGCTTCCTCCCGACCACACCGAAGACATCCCCATCGCGCCCGATGAACCGGATACGCTGGCCGACCAGGACCTGGGGATCCCAGCCGCCGATCGGAGCGATGAAGGCAAAGCCCTCGTCGTCGATCCAGGTCACGATGACTCCTATTTCGTCGATGTGACCCGCGAGCATGATCATTACCGGGGCGTCCGCGTTCACGACGGCGATGCTGTTGCCGGCTACGTCCGCTGTGACCGTGGCGAATGCGCTGGCTTCCTGGCGCCAGACCCGCGCCGGCAGGGACTCGAAACCACTCGGGCCCGGGGAGTCCAGCAGTCGATGCAGGAAGGCGAGCGCTGAATCAGCGAGCATTGGCGGTCAGGGGTCAGAGGGAATCGGTGGTCAATGGGCCGGACGCAGCGCCTGTGCGGCGCTGCCCGACGGCGGACCAAACAAATCGGGGTGGAGGATTCGGGCCAGTACCTCGACGCCGTGGACCACCCCCGGCCCGGGAGTCGACGTGAGGCGATTGGCGTCGATCGACCAGGCCGGCACGTCTCCTGCCCAGGTCCAGTCGCTTCGCTGCAGGAGAGCCAGGCCCTCGCGGCTCGCGTCGGCCAATCCCACACCGCACGGGGCGATGACGATGACCTCAGGACGCGACGCGCGAACGTCGGATACCTCCATGCGCCGGGAGGCGATGCCTTCCGTGCCCAGCACTTCGATGCCGCCAGCCCGGTGCACCATGTCCGGGACCCAGTGACCGGCCGCGAAGAGCGGATCGGTCCACTCGATCACTGCGGCTCGCGGGCGCGGAGCGCCTGCCAACTCAAGGCGCTCATGCACCCGCCGCAATCGTCCGCGCAGGCCCAACGCGAGCTCCTCGGCCTCGTCAGAAATGCCAAGGGCTTCGCCGACCGTAACGACGTCCCGGAGGACGCCCTCGACGCTGGACGCGCTCAGGGTGACCAGGCGTGGCGGTGGACTCAGCCTGTTCGCGACCGCCGCCACGTCCTCGGCCCGCACGGCACAGACGTCGCACACCGCCTGCGCGAAGATGACATCCGGCGCGGTCGCGGCCAGCCGGGCGTCGTCGAGATCGAAGAGTGGAGCGCCCGTACCCGACACCTCGCGGACCTCGCGGTCAATGGCGGCCGGTTCCAGCGCGACAATCCGGTTGCGTGTGATCCTGGGAACGAGCGGCACTCCGTGCGGCTGGATACACGCATGCGTCATGGCCACGAGACGGTCGGCTGCGCCGAGCGCGGCGACGATGTCCGCGGCGGCGGGAAACAGCGCCGCCACGCGCATCACGCCTGTTGCCGGCCGGGGAACACGACGAACGCCAGCGCCAGGGCCAGTACCCCGGCGACGTACCACCCGGAGCGTGCTGACAGGAAGTAGACCACGCCCCCGAAGAGCGCGAGCGTCTCGCCAAGCGCCCATGCCAGCACGGCCAGCGTACCCGTTTGCGCTGGAGAGCGGTTTTCCCGGGCGCGCCAGTACAGCACCGCGAGTCCCGCGGCCACGAGCACCCACATCACGCGGGCCACACCCACGAGCGACTCGACCATCGCAGGTTCGACGGCGGACCAGTCAGGCGCGCGATGAATGAACCACGAGGCGCCGCCGAACAGGAGGACGCCGGCCATCATGGCCATGCGGATGGCTACCTGCGGTGTCACGGCAAGGGCTTCTGGTACACCGCGCGCCCGCCGAGGTACGTGGCGAGCACGTTGGTGTTCAGGATGAGGTCCGGCGGGACCCGCATGATGTCCTGGTCGAGCACCACGAAATCCGCGTGCTTGCCGGGGGAGAGAGAGCCGATGTCGTTCTCCATGAACGAGGCATAGGCAGCCCAGATGGTCATCGACTTCAGTGCCTCGTCACGCGTCATGCGCTGTTCCGGATGCCACCCGCCCGCCGGCCATCCCCGGGCGTCCTGTCTCGAGACGGAGGCCATGAAGGAGATGAGCGGATTGGTGCGCTCGACCGGGAGATCGCTTCCGTTGGCGATGATGACGCCGGAGTTCAGCAGTGAGCGCCACGCGTACGCCCCGAGAACACGCGTGGGACCGAGCCGGTTCACCGCCCAGTACATGTCGCTGGTCTGGTGACTGGCCTGCATGGACGGAATGACACCCAGTATCGCGAAGCGGGGGACGTCGTCAGGGTGGATGATCTGCGCGTGCTCGATGCGGAAGCGGTGGTCGGCGACGGAGTTGTCCGTGAGGGCCTGCTCGAACTCGTCGAGCACCGTCCGGTTGGCCCGGTCTCCGATGGCGTGCACGTTCAACTGAAAGCCGCCGCGGAGGGCGCGCGAAGCCACGTCCTTCACCCTGCCGGACGGGACCAGCGCGAGACCCGTATTGGACGGATCGTCCGCGTAGGGCTCGATCAGCGCGGCCCCTCGGGACCCCAACGCACCGTCCGCCGAGATCTTGATGGCCTTGATCCAGAGGCGGCCCTCGTACAGACCCGACTGCGGCCCGCGTTGGAGGTAGTGGTTGATTGCGTCGTCGTCGTTGGCGACCATGACGTAGTCGCGAATGTCGAAGCGTCCCTCCCTGGCGACTTCCTCGTACACGTCAATGACGCCGCGTCCTACACCGGCGTCGTGGACGCTGGTGAGGCCCCAGCGGTTCATTTCCTTGATGGCTGCCTGGACGGCCTCCTTCGTCTGCTCGCGACTCATTGGGGGAACGACGCGCGAGACCAGACCCATGGCGCGATCCACCAGGACACCGGTGGGCGATCCGCCGGCGCCGCGTTCGACGCGGCCTCCTGAGGGATCCTGGGTCTGTGCCGTGAGGTTCGCGGCTTTCATGGCGGCCGCGTTCACCAGGGTGGCATGACCGTCGATGCGGGTGAGGACAACGGGGTGATTCGGGACGGCGCGGGACAAGGCATCGTGTGTGGGGAACCGCGTATCGCCCCAATCGTTCTGATCCCACCCGCGTCCCAGAACCCACGCGCCCGCGGGCGTATCCCTCGCACGTTCAGCGACGCGGGCCACGACGTCCTGGTACGAAGTCGTTCCCACGAGGTCGACATTCCGGAGCGAGTTCCCGAGGTTCAGGAGGTGCACGTGCGAATCGATCATCCCCGGGATGACCGTCCGTCCATGCAGGTCGAGCACCTGGGTTCCCGGGCCGCGCAGCGTCATCGCGCCACGGGCGGGGCCGGTGAAGACCACGCGTCCGTCGCGAATGGCCATGGCTTCCACCATCGGCCGGTTCTCGTCGACCGTATAGATGCGGGCATTGGTCACGATCAGGTCGGCGGACTGCGCCCCCAGGTCCTGCGCTGAAGCGACCGGGGCAAGGGCGACGACCGCGGCCAGAGCGAGTCTACGGGTCAGCATGGTTGGCGCGGGAAAGAGTGAGGTGCAGTATGCACGAAGGCCGGGGCAGAGGGCAGGTGGAACGGGAAAGGCGGGAACGGCGAAAGTGTGGAGGGAAGGAGCGGGAGAAGGGAATCCGGAGTCGAGCATTGACGCCGGCAGCGTCCTGTCCCTGCTGAGCGCAGTGTCCCGGGATCGCGTGTTAGGTTTCCAGCACCACCACCAATCCAGCATGCGAATCCTCAACTGTGCGATCGGCGCCGTACTGCTGTTCCCCGCGGCCGCGCCCGGGCAACGCGCCGCGGAGCGTTCCGCGACCGCCGTCTCCGCGCCGATCAGCAACGTGCGGTATACGGTTCGCTATGACCGGACCACGGCGCCGACGCGCTCGCTGGGCGTGAGCATGGTGTTCACGGTAGCGGGCCGCGATCCGGTGTTGCTGTCGGTACCGGTGTGGACACCAGGGGCGTACGACATCTCGGATTTCGCCAGGAAGGTGAGCCGTTTTTCCGTCAGCGGCGAGGGAGGCACGCCGCGGTGGGACAAGGCCGACCCCGACACCTGGCGGGTGTTTCCCGAGGGCGCGCGCGGTATCACGGTGTCGTTTTCGTACGCGGCGGATTCGATGGACAACGCGATGGCCTGGGCCAAGGGGGACTTCGTCTTCTTCAACGGGACGAACCTCCTGCCGTACCCGGAGGGACGGAGCACGGAATTCACGGCGTCGGTGGCCATCACGACCGAGCCGGATTGGCAGGTGGCCACGGGAATGTCGGCTGGAAGCAGCCCGCGCACGTACACGGCCGGCAACTACCACGACCTCGTGGACATGCCGTTCTTCGTCGGCGCACTCGAGGTGGACAGCGTGGCCATGGGCGAGCGATGGGTCCGGACGGCGACGTATCCGAGAGGTGTGCTGAGTGGACCGGCCCGGGAGCAGTTCTGGCGGGACGTGGAAGGAATGATCCCGCCAATGACGCGCGTCTTCGGCGAGATGCCGGCGCCGGTCTATACCAACCTGATCCTGTTCGACTCCAGCATGGCCGGGGCATCGGCCCTGGAGCATGCGAACTCGCACGTGGGGATCTACACGCCGTTCATCGTGGGCCACGAGTTCCTCCCGTCGATCACCGCGCACGAGATCTTCCACCTGTGGAACGTGAAGCGCATGCGGCCGGCGGATATGACGCCATACCGCTACGATCGCGCGCAACCGACGACCTGGCTCTGGGTCAGCGAGGGCATTACGGATTACTACGCGGACCTCTCGCTGGTGCGCGGCGGCGTCATTGACTCGAGCCAGTTCCTGGCGTTGACGAGCGGCAAGATCGCGGAGGTGACGGCCACGCCACCGGTCGCGCTGGAGGATGCATCCCTCTCGACCTGGCTGAGCCCGACCGACGGGACGCACTACATCTACTATCCGAAGGGATCGCTCGCGGGATTCATGCTGGACGTCCTGATCCGCGATGCCAGCGACAACCAGCGGTCGCTGGATGACGTGATGCGGAATGTATACCAGTCCACCTGGAAGGCGGGACGCGGCTTCACCGCGCAGGATTGGTGGGGGGCCGTGTCGCGTGCGGCGGGCGGCAAGTCGTTCGATGACTTCAACAGGCAGTATGTGGACGGTCGCGAGCCGTATCCGTGGAGCACGATACTACCGCTGGCGGGGTTGCGAATGAACGTGGACTCGATTCGTGAGCCGTGGATCGGGATCGGCACCAACGCCGACTCGAGCGGGATCTTCATCACGCAGGTGGACTCCGGCAGTGCCGCCAGCGAGGCCGGCTTCATGATCGGCGACCATCTGGTGCAGATCGGAGACATTCCGGTGAGCGATCCGGAGTTCGGCGCGCGCTTCCGCGCGCGGTACGGCCGCACGGAAGGCGAGGTCCTGCCGGTCATCGTGATGAGAGCCGGATCCCGGCAGACGCTATCGATGCGGGTACGCCACCGCGTACGAACGGTCGAGTCGCTGGTGTTCGACCGGAGCGCGTCGCCGAAGGCGGCGCGCATCAGGGCCGGGATCCTGCGAGGAACGACGGGACCGTAGGCCGGCGTCCGCGGTCCGAGCCGGCAGGTGTGGGGCGCAAAGAACGACCGGCGAGCCGTGGTTTCCGACTCATTCCGATCGCTCGATCGCGCGGCGCAGCAGCATGACCTGCCCCGCATGGTAGGCGTTGTGCTGTACGAGGCCCTGAATCAGGGCATGAAACGTCCGCGGATGCTGCTCGTCAGGCGGCTCGGCGGGATCGACGGGATCGGCCAGGCGTGATTCGTCGAACGCGGCGACGGTCTCCATCAGCTCCATGTGTCGCCGAGAGAGATTGGCGAGCACTGCGCTCCAGGTCGCCTCGTCCAGCGGAGTCGCTGGCGGTGGAAAGTCGCCGTCGGCAGGACTTCCCGCACGATTGCCGCGAAGCCGCGAGTTCACCTCGCCGATCCATGCCGCCATGTGGTGCGTGAGTTCATGGATCGTATGGGCGCCAGCTACTGGGCGAGCAGCCGCTTGTGCCGCGGTAACACCACGCAGGGCATCGAGCACGGAAGGACCGTGCCAGGCGTTGCCTTCATACATCCGGCGGAGTTCGCCGAGAATGGGAGAAATCACGGTGGCGGGTTCGCTACATTTTCGGGTTGCAGACGCTGGGCGCTGCCGTGGCTCCCGGCTTCGCGGCGCGCGGATCGACGACGGTAGCCCCGTACCACCGGGTCCATTCGGCGTCCCGGACCTGGGGACCCTTCACGGGCTCCTTCATCAGCGCTTCGATTTCGTCGAGTTCGCGCGCCACGCAGGACACGCGCTGCACACCAGCTTCGGTCACAAGGTAATCATCCTCGATCCGGACCCCGATGTTGGCGTACTTGCGCACCGCGGGCGCGATCCGTGCCTTCAGCGCCGCGTTGGCCGGCGTCCCGGGGATGATGTCCAGCAGTTCGCCGCGAACGTAGACCCCGGGTTCGATGGTATAGGCGCTGCCGACACCGATGGCCTCCCGGTCTTTCTGGTCGGGGTCGTGCACGGCAAGCCCGATTCCATGTCCCAGTCCGTGCATGTAATAGAGTGAGACCTGGCTGCACCGCCGCGAGCGCTGCGTGGTGCCGCACTCGTACGTTGCTGTCGGCGCTTCGATGAGCCCGATCCGGGTCAAGCCTTCGGCTATCACCGCGGATGCTGCCCG
>DASWGU010000211.1:0-18486 GCA_036393555.1 Gemmatimonadaceae bacterium | reverse complement strand
GCGGGCGGAGCACCTTTCCCCAGTTTGGCATGCCCTTCTCCAGCACGCCCTGGTCGATGGTCCGGCGGATGTCGGCGACCTGGCCGCCGTGGATCCAGGGGTCATCTGTCAGGTTCGGTCCGATCAGTCCACCGCCGTCCTCGCGGTGGCACGCCGCACAGTATGTCACGAACACCTGCTTGCCCTCGGCAAGGGCGGCTGGCTGCGACGCGAGCGCGGCGAGTTCTTCCGTTGAGGGGCCGCCGGCCGGCTCCATCTGCTGCCGGGCGAGTTGCGCCCTCGCGACGTCGGCTTCGTAGTCAGCGACGCGCCCCTGTCCGGTGCCGATGCCCGGCACGTTCAGCGCGTACAGGACGGCGAAGACGATCGTGATCCAGAAGATGATCACCCACCACCGCGGCATCGGGTTGTCGTATTCCTGAATGTCGTCGTAGCTGTGGTCCAGCAGCCGGTCCCTGTTCTGATCCGCCATGGTCATTCACTCCGGCGCTCGCGTGGTGTGGACGGCCCGTCGTGATCGAGCGGCAGGTCCTTGTGGCGCTCCAGCTCCTGCTTGCGCGAGGGACGGAAGACCCGCCACACGATGAGTACGAAGGCGAAGAAGAAGAGCAGCAGGGCGATTTCGGCGTAGCCCGAAAGCCCGGCGTTGGACATGATCTCCGTGAGACTCATCGCGCGCCTCCCGGTCCGGCGGGTCCGGCCGTGGCGGCGGGTACCACGTCAGGTGTCGTCGGCGCGGCCGCGCCCGGAATGTTCCCCGTATTCCCCTGCGCGTCGCGGCCCAATCGCTGCATGTAGGCGATCATCGCCACGATTTCCCTGGTCTCGAGGCCGGCATCCCCTCCACTCTGCGCAATGGACGCGGCTACCTGGGACGCCTGCGCCCGGGCGAGCGCCGCCGCGTCGGTGATGGCGTCGCCATACGGCACACCCAGCATGGCCATCGCGTCCACCCGCGACTGGATAACGCCGAAATCCAGGTCGCTCGTCGCGAGGTGCGGGTATGCGGGCATCACGGACCGTGGCGAGATCGCCCGTGGGTCCTGGAAATGTCGCACGTGCCAGAGGTCCGGGTACTTGCCCCCCTCCCGCGCCAGATCGGGGCCGATCCGGCGTGAACCCCAGAGGAACGGGTGCTCGTAGACCGACTCGCCGGGTTTCGAGTAGTCGCCGTATCGCTCGGTTTCGTACCGGAACGGCCGGATCATCTGCGAATGGCAGTTGAAACACCCCTCACGAATGTAGAGATCGCGTCCCGCCAGCTCGAGCGGCGTCAGCGGCTTCACCGACGCGATCGTCGGTACGTTTGACTTGATCAGGAAGGTGGGGATGATCTCGAACAACGACGCTATGACCACCGCCAGCGTGGTCAGCACCGTGAACGTGATCGGCAGACCCTCCCACTTCCGGTGCCAGCCCAGCGACACGAAGCGGGCGAAGGCGCCGGCCGGAACCGGTGTCGGAGCGGGTGCAGGCGCCGCGGCCCCGGGAAGGGGCGGGGCCTGAACGACCGGCACGTCGTACGTCGCGGGCCGTGCCCGCCAGGTGCGGAAGATGTTGTACGCGAACAGCACGGCGCCCACGATGTACAGCGAACCTCCCGCGACGCGCACCCAGTACATCGGGATCAGGCGTGCGACTGTTTCCACGAAGTCCGGGTAGGCCAGTCGACCGGTCTCGTCGAACGCGCGCCACATCAGCCCCTGCGTGACGCCGGCGCTGTAGATCGCTACCACATACAGGATGATGCCGAACGAGGCGATCCAGAAATGCGCCTCGGCGAGTTTCCTCGAGAAGAGCGGCGTCTGGAAGAGGCGCGGCGCCAGCCAGTAGATCATGCCGAACGTGAGGAAGCCGTTCCAGCTCAGGGCGCCGGAATGCACGTGCGCGATGATCCAGTCGGTGTAGTGCGCCAGCGCATTGACGCTCTTCACCGAGAGCATGGGCCCCTCGAACGTGGCCATGCCGTACCCGGTGATCGCCACGACCATGAACTTCAGCACGGGGTCGTCCACGACCTTGTGCCAGGCTCCACGCAGCGTCAGCAGGCCGTTGATCATGCCGCCCCACGAGGGCGCCCAGAGCATCACCGAGAAGAGCATGCCGAGCGTGGACGCCCACTCGGGCAGGGCGGTGTAATGCAGGTGATGCGGCCCGGCCCAGATGTACATGAAGATCAACGTCCAGAAATGCACGATGGACAGTCGGTAACTGAACACCGGGCCGCCGGCCGCCTTGGGCATGAAGTAGTACATCAGGCCCAGGAATGGCGTCGTCAGGAAGAAGGCCACGGCGTTGTGACCGTACCACCACTGCATGAACGCGTCCTGCACCCCGGCATAGATCGAATAGCTCTTCAGCGGTCCGGCGGGGATTGACAGGTTGTTGAAGATGTGCAGAATGGCGACCGTCACGATGCTGGCGATGTAGAACCAGATCGCCACGTAGATGTGGCGTTCGCGGCGCTTGACCAGCGTGCCGATCACGTTGACCGCGAAGATCACCCAGACCACCGCAATGGCGATGTCGATCGGCCATTCGAGCTCGGCGTACTCCTTGGCCTGTGTGAAGCCGAAGGGGAGGGTGAGCGCGGCGGAGACGATGATGGCCTGCCAGCCCCAGAAATGCACCTTGCTCAGCGTATCGGAGAACATCCGCGCTTTGAGCAGCCGCTGGGTCGAGTAGTAGAGGCCCGTGAAGATCGCGTTGCCGGCGAAGGCAAAGATCACCGCGTTGGTGTGCAGCGGCCGGAGACGGCCGAAGGAGAACCACGGTGCCAGGTTGAAGGCCGGCCAGGCCATCTGGATCGCCACTATCAGGCCCATGCAGAACCCGACGATGCCCCAGATGATGGTGGCCCAGAGGAACTTGCGGACAACGACGTCGTCGTAGCTGAACGAATCGAGCCGCGGCACGCCCGGTCGTTGGGTCACGTCTCGTTCCGGCGGGATGCTGGCAACGGGCCTCACGGATTCGGCCATGGGATTCTCGGTGACCGGTTCGGGATCTGGGGAAAGGAGAACCGGACGGCGGTTTCGGACATCACTGCAACTGAAAAAGGCCCCTGCGGCGAGAGGGCCCGGGATGAAGCGCATTGTCCGAAAGCGCGGCTCTCCGGCCTGTCGGGGAGAACCCGGCCATCGCAGGGAAAAACCCTACGCACCAGGTGGGCTCCTGGCATCGTGGAATTGCAGCCAGGTTCGGGCCATGGGGGGCGCTGGATGCCCGTCCTGGATGCCCCGCTGACAGTCAACGTGGGTTTGCTCGACAACGGTGGAACACCCGACATACGAATGCCATTCGCCCGACACCGCCTCTGCAGACTTGCCGATTGACTTCCCGATTGACTTCGTCAAGTACTCGACAAGCACCCGTTGCGGCGAACGAACCAGGACCGTTTTCGGCTTCCCCTTGGACTGGTCGGCAGGGAGATGTCGTCCACATCGCGTACTGTCAGTCTGGCGTTTCTGATGCTCGGCACACTGTCCGTCGATGCCGCGGCGCAACGAACCATCCTCGTGAGGGTCGTGGATTCCGCCGGCGCTCCAGTACCGTGGGCCAACGTGCTTCATCGGGGCAACCAGATTGTCGCGGACGATTCAGGCCACTTCCGCCTCCCGGCCCCGTCCGGGGCAGGCGTCTTCCATGTCCGCCGCATCGGCTATCAGTCCACCGACGTCGATTACATCGCGGGTGGGGACACCACGATCGTCGCAGTGCTTGGCGCCCTGGCGGTGCGTCTTTCACGCACTGTGGTTTTCGCGCAGAAGACGGTGCGTTCCCTTGAGTTGCATGGATTCTACCGGCGGCTGCAGGATCGCCAGAATGGCACCAACGCGGGGCAGTTCATCACGGCGGAGGAAATCGATCAGCGCAAGCCGACCAGGGTCACGCAATTGTTCGATGGGCGCACGGGAATCAGATCAACCCGGGTCAAGCCCCAACCGGGAGACCGGCTGGCGAAGCAATGCGGGGGCTACATCAATCTGGACTGCTGGGCTCCGCAAGGTCCCGGCGGATGCTGGATGACCGTCTATCTCGACGGCCAGCGCCTGCGCGACATCAGCAACTTCGCCGCTGAGAACAGGCCAACTCTCGTCGACGAAGTCGCCGTGCCCAGCATGATCGCAGCGATCGAAATCTACACGACTCCTGGGAAGGCTCCTCCGGAGTATCAGTCACTAAACGGCCGGTGTGGAGTCGTGCTGCTCTGGTCGAAATGAGGCGGTCGAGCTCAGAGCGCTGGTCTACTGAGTCAGAAAGCCTTTGCATAGTTTTGCCCGGGGACCTGGCGCAGGTACACGGACCGCATCGAACAAGGCCCCCTTGGGGGAGGGGGCCCGATGTCTGTCAGTGTTGATGGGCGTCTGGACCCGGCCCGTCAGGCGGTTGCCGGACGATGCCGGGGGAACCCCTACAGGGGCAGCGATCAGCGATCAGCGATCGCTGATCTTCACGGCACCTTGCTCTCCGGCAGGAGCACGAACCTCGCGAACCGGGACGTGTCCAGGTAGCGCCGCGCCGCGTCCCGGATCTGCTCACTGGTGAGCTTCTCGATGAAATCTGTCGTGTAGCTGGCCAGTCCGCGGGGATCCTCTCCGTTCTCGATGCGCGCCGCGATGTTGTTGAACCAGTACGAGTTTTCCTTCAGCGACACCTCCTGGGCACGCAGTTGCTGCTCGCGGACCTTCTGCAGCTCCTCGGCGGTGGCACCCTGGCGTTTGACCGTGTCGATCACGGCGAGCACCACGTTCCAGAGTGTATCGGCCTTGTCCGGCGCGGAGCCGAATTCCACCGTGAACTGGTACTCCGGCGTCGGGTGCTTCGAGAGGGCGCCGCGGGCTGAAACCGAATACGTGCCGCCCAGTGCCTCGCGCAGATTCTCGAGCAGTTTCATCTCGAGCAGGTCCCCGAGGGACCGCATGGCGTAGCGCGCCGCCGGATCGAACGTGGCGTCTCCGGTGAAGAACGCCAGCGTCCGCGCCTTGGGTTCGACGCCCCGCCGTACAGTCTTCTCGATGATCCCTGTCGGAGACTTCAGGCCCACGTCGCGCCAGGTCTCCTTCCGTCCTGTGGATGGCAGGGCACCGAGCCACTGGGTAACCAGCGGCCTGAGCGAGTCTACGTTGACCGCACCGACGATGACGAACGTGAAGTCGGACGCGTCGGCAAATCGTTCCTGGAAGATGCGGAACGCGCGGTCGAACCGTGCCGCGCGCAGGACATCGACGGTGAGTGGCTGGGCACGCGGGTGATTCTGCTGCATCGTCAGGATCACGGTGTCCTGGAACACCTCGTCAGGCACGTTGGCCCGGTTGGCGAGGAAGGGCCCGAACTGAGCCCGCAGCGCGTTGAACGCCGCCTCATCGCGCCGCGGGGCGGTCACGTTCAGGTAAATGAGTTGCATTATCGTCTCCAGGTCCTTCGGCGAGCCGCCGGCACTGATGCTCTCGTTCAGCCCACCGATGGTCGCGTTGACGGAGGCGCGCTTGCCCGCGAGCTTCTTCCGCAGCTCGATGGCGTCGAAATCGGCCACCCCGCCGTACTGGACCGCCAGCGGAGCCAGCGACGCATCCACGTAATCGGAGTCCGCCACGACGCTGGTCCCGCCAGGACTCCAGCCTCGGATCAAAACCTCGTCCGCCTTGAAGTCGGTCGGCTTCACGAGCACCCGGATGCCGTTGGAAAGGCGCCAGTCTGTGAGATTCAGGCTGTCGTCGTGACTCTCCTGCACAATCCGCCCTCCGGCTGGCGGAGAGGCCACCAGGGGAGCCTCCGAGACGGCTTCGGTCCAGGCCGCCACCTGCTCGCCGTCCACACGGCGGAAGACGGCCAGCAGGGCCGAGGCCTCCGGAACGGCGGCCTGTGGACCTGTCGGTGCCGACACGGCGACCACGCGGTTCTTCTCGGTGATCCACGCTCGACCCAGCGCATTCACGTCCTCCAGGGTCACCGCCGGGAGGATCCGTTTGGCGGCATCAAACTCCCAGGCGATGCCCGGCGTCGGCTCCGCCGTCAGGAAATGATTGATGTACTCGGCTGCATAACCGCCTGACTCCGATTTCTCGCGCTCCGTGTAGGCGCTCTCCAGGGACCGGAGCAGGGACGCTTTGGCACGCGCCAGTTCCGCGGCAAGGAACCCGTGCTGGTCCACGCGGCGCGCTTCGCGCAGCAGGGCTTCGAGTCCGGTCTGGATGCCTCCGTCCTTGACAGTCGCCGACAGGAAGTACACGTCGGTGCCGCGAACGAAAGCACCGTACGACGAACTGGCGAACGCGAACGGCGCGTCGGGACGCCGCGTGATCTCGGTAAAGCGCGCGTTCAGCATCTGGTTGTACAACCGGCGCGCGAGCAGCGTGCGGTAGTCGGCCAGTAACACCAGCGGGGCGGGCGGATGCTTGTAGATCAGCTGAATCGACGAGACCTGCTCCTCCGCGTCCGTCACGATCGTCACCAGCGTCGAGTCGTGACCGGGAACGGTCACCATCGCGCGCGGTGGGGGCGACGCTGGGCTGGTCAACTTGCCGAATCGCTCACGAATCAGTGCTTCGACCCGGGCCGGGTCATAATCGCCGACCGCGATCACGGCCATGAGATCGGGCCGATACCAGTCGCGGTAGAACCGCTTGAGCGGCGCCGGATTGGCGTGGGCGATTATGGCCGTGTCGCCGATGGGGAGTCGCACCGCGTAACGCGACCCGTGGAAAAGCACGGGGAACTGCTGGTCCCGGATGCGCGCACCGGCGCCAAGTCCGGATCGCCATTCCTCGAGCACCACGCCGCGCTCTTTCACCACTTCCGTGGAGTCGAAGAGTGCGCCGCCGGCCCAGTCCTCCAGCACGTCGAAGCTCCGTTCCACCAGGCCGGGCTTGTCGGTCGGAACCGGGAGGATGTAGACGGTCTCGTCGAATCCGGTATACGCATTCAGGTCGGCGCCGAACCGGACGCCTATGGACTCGAGATACGAGACGATGTCGTTCTTCGCGAAGCGGCGCGTACCGTTGAAGAGCATGTGCTCCGCGAAGTGCGCCAGTCCTTTCTGGTCGTCGTCCTCCAGCACCGACCCCGCGTTGATCACCAGGCGGAGCTCCAGCCGGTTCTCGGGTCGGGCGTTCCGTCGAACGTAGTAGCGTAGCCCGTTGGGGAGCGTGCCCGTCTTCACGGCGGAGTCCAGTGGAATCCGCTCATCCTGCGCGCCGGCGGGGGCGCCTGCCGCCAGCAGACCGGTGCTGAGGGCCAGGGCAGTGAGCAGGGACTGACGGTGCATGTCGACCTCGGGCTGTGAGACCCGGGAAACTTAGGTCAGCGCACCGGTGTCGCCGAGCCCGGAAGAGCCAGCCGTCCTGCGGCGGGACGGGAATGATGCGACCCGCCGGCCGCCGCTCACCAGGACCTCAGGGAAGAAGCGCCCGGGTCTCCCCGGGCGCTTCTTCGGTTCATGAACGGTCGGTCAGCCGGACTTACCCCTCCGACTCGGCAATCAGTGACGCACTGATCACCGGCTTGAAGAGCAGCCCGTTCTGCAGGATCGTATTTCCCCGCAGGACGAAGCTCTCGCCGGCGTCGAAGTCGATCAGGACCTCGGTTTCTTCCCCGGCCACGATCTGAATCGGCTGATCGAGCGTGACCTTGAGTCCGCTCTGACCCGCCGACGGGAACAGGATCGACGGCGAGGACGAGCCGTTCAGAACGAGCCCACCCTTGAGCGTGACGCCGGACTGCTCCGTGTCCAGGACCAGACGCAGACTCTGATAGGCACCCTCGTCAATGAGGGCACCGCCGAGCTCGATCGAAACGCCGCCCTGGAGATCCAGGAGATTGAAGGACGCATTGGGCGTCGCGATGGTGACCCAGCCGTTGCTCTCGGCACTGGCTTCTTCGACGGCCAGCGCCGCTTCGTCCTCGGTGGTCGTTGCCAGGCGCGCCTCGACGCGGACAACGAAGACGTCGATGGATTCGGCGGAGTCGAGAGGGAAAGGAGCGTCCGTCAGGTGCAGGGTAAGCCTGCCCTGGCCGGACTCGAGCGACGGTTCGGCCGGGTCGCTACATGCGCCGAGCAGGGCAACCGCCGCAACGCCGGTCGCCAGTAGTTTCAGTTGCCTGATATGCATATGGGCAGCCCTCATCAAGGATGTTCGTGGATGGTGCCGTCGCCGCCGGTCCCGCTCGGTGTCACCGCCCCTCCCGACCCGACGCGACGGTCCTCATCAGAAAGATCACCTCCCAACCAGCGGATCTCCCGTGCGGACTATCACCCTTTACTCGTGTGCCGTGTGGCATTCCCAATTCAGCCTCAGCCGGTGATTGTTGTGTTCGCCATGCCCCCTCGTCTCGTTCTTTCGCTCGCGATGTTCCTGGCGCTCGTACCGGTCACGCTGCTGGTGCCCGGACTCAACGAGCTCATCATGGAAGGGCAGGGCGGAACGGAGACGGAAGCGCACGCCTTCATGACGATCAACATGCTGGCCGGCATGGTCGCCGTGCCGCTCCTGATGCGCCGGTTGCCCCGGGTGCATCACCTGCGCCCCTGGCTGGCTGCGATGTTCCTGATAGACGCCACCGCCTTCCTGGGGATGGGGCGAGCGGAATCCATCGCCGGCCTGTTCGCGTTCCGCGCGCTGGACGGCGCAGTCCACCTTCCGGCCGTGACCCTGCTGATGGTCGCGGCGAACCGGGTCGCGGGCGCGCGGCGCGGCGCTTCGCTGGGCGCGCTGGCCTCGGCGCTGATGCTGGGAATCACCGTGGGCTCGCCGCTGGGCGGCTGGCTGGTGCAGCGGTCTCCGGCGCTGGTCTACGATGTCGGAGCGGCAATCTTCGCGGCGGCGGCGCTCCTCTGCGCGGCCTTGCCGGACTCTGATCCGTCACTGGGGCGGCCCACGCCCGGCTCGCGGTACCGCTGGCGGTGGCGTGAGCCGGAGACGTGGCCCCCGTTAGGCTATGCCTTCATGGACCGTTTCAGCATAGGAATCTTCGTGTCCACGTTCACGCTGTTCCTGGCGCGCGTGCACCAGCTCGATCCCGGTGCGCGCGGCAATCTCGTGGCGCTCTTCATGGTCCCGTTCGCGGCGCTGTGCTATCCCGTGGGCCGGCTGGCTGAGCGCGTGGGCTGGTTTCCGCTCCTTGTCGGCGGCAACATCTCGTTCGGACTCGTCTACGGCGCGTACGGGGTGACGCCCATCTCGCTCCTGCCAGTGGCGATGGTGCTCTCGGGCATCGCAAGCGCCTTCATTTTTGCACCCAGCCTGCTCCTGGTGAGTGAACTCGTGAAGCGGGGGCACGGTGAAGGGCTGTTCGGCGTCTTTCAGCTGGCAGGTTCGTTCGGCTTCCTCATCGGCCCGATCGTGGGCGGCGTCATGGTCGCCGTTACCGGACGGGATGGCCGTCCCGCCTACGAGCAGATCTTCGCCGCGGTGGGGATCGCCGAGCTGCTGCTCGCGGCGGGGACCATCGTGCTGCTCGGGAAACTCGCGCGAAACGGAAAGGAAGAGGCGTACCAGGTCGAAACCTGAGTCGACCGGGTCACCCCTCCCCCTGGTGCGCGACGGCTGGGGTGGGAGGCCCGCCAGAAGCGTGACCCCCCACCCGTTACACGTTCCTACTGTCTGGGGCGGCACCCGGTCGACACGCCGTCGCCTACCGACCAGATCTCCACCCGGCGATTGACGCGATGCTCGGCCCTGGAGCGCGCTGGCGTCTCGTGGTTGTCGTCCAGCACCAGGCACTGTTCGCCGAATCCCCGCAGCACCATGCGCGAGGGTGCGACGCCGCCGTTGGCGAGATATCCCACCACCGTCTGCGCCCGCCGATCCGACAACGCCTGGTTATAGCTGTCCGTGCCGTACGGATCGGTGTGGCCCTCCACCGCAACGCGGAGTTCCCCGCGCTGCTGCAGGGTGGTGATCACCCGATCCAGCGAGTCGCGCCCCGCCTGGGTCAGTGTGGCGCGGTCAAAGTCGAAGTACACCCAGTTCAGCCGCATCAGCAGTTCCTGCGACGTCACGGTGATGCTCGCCGTTCCCGTCAAACCGGGAGTGTCGGTGCACGTCAGCGTGATCGTGTGCGAACCCGGTGTCAGCGTCCGGCTGAACGAGCCTCCGCTGCCGATGTCGCCGTCACGGCTGCTGCGCCAGCGCCCGGTGGAGATCACGTCTCCCTGCTCGGGATCCTGGCACGAGCCGGCGAAGCTCGCCGGCCCGGCGATCGACGCGCCATTGGCTGGCGAAGTGATCGTGGCGACCGGTGGTCGATTGGGCGCCGGTGCCGGCACAGGAGCGGGAGTGGGTGGTGGCGGAGCCGGAGTGGGAGCGGGAGCGGGCGGCGGCGGCGGCGGCGGTGCAGCCTGGTAGCACTGACCGCGGAGCATGCGGCTGACGCCGACCCGGAGACCTATGTTCGTCGATTTGCCATCCAGCGTGACCGGACTGCCGTTGAAGTTCGGCGACGGGTTGTGGTCGATGGGAACATCCCCGCGCAGGCTCCACTTCTCGTTCAGGCAAACCTTCAGCCCGAGCAGCGCCGTGACGGCATCCTCGAACTCGTTCCCGGCCACGGCGGAGGGGAGAACGAGGATCCGATCGCGGTAGACATTCTGCTGGTATCCGGCACCCAGGAGGAGTCGGACGCGATCACCAACCGGGATTCCAAGGACCACCCTGAGCGCGTACGGGGAATACGTGATCGACCGCGTTCCAGCGGGGGAGGCCCAATCCGTCTTCCCGATATGTCCGTCGAGTTCGAGAGCGAGGTTGGGTAAAACGAAAAACCCCAGACGCGCGCCGATGCTGATCGCGTCATCCAGGGCCAACTCCTCGTCGAGCTTCGTGAACTGCCCGAACAGGCCAGCCTCCAGTGCTCCCGGACGCTGCCCCGAGGCGGGCAGGGCAAGCGTCGCGAGCAGGGATGCGGCCAGGAGCGAAGTCTTTTTCATGGGCACCTCTGTGGTAAGTGCGGGGACTCGAGGGGGACTCCCGAATGCCTCTGACAGCGACGCCCTCGTTGAGCTGGGCGCTCCAAGATAAAACAAAACCGGCTGGATTGTTCAGGGTGGTGCGCCGCTCGGGGGGCTCGCGGGCCGGTGACTCACGCCGTGGATGACTGGTGGCGCAGGGCAACGCTCACCGGTCGCCGAGTTTTCAGGGGGTGGACCGTGCCAGCCGTAGGTGACGCTCTACCTGCCTCACCGACGCCTCGATCTCGATCGGCGCATTGCGGCGTGGTGGCGGCGGCTCGGCGTCCTGGTGGTACCACAACAGGATGCCGGGGTCCTTGAGCACGTGACCGGTGAGCACCGCGACCACGCGATCATCGCGCCTGACCAGGCCTTCGCGCACCGCCTGACGCACGCCGGCCACTGATGCGGCGCTCGCCGGCTCACAGCCGACTCCCGCGGCTCCGATCACAGCCTGCGCGTCGAGAATCGCCTCGTCATCCACTGCGACCACGACGCCGTTGGTCACGCGAATCGCCCTCGCGGCACGCTCCCAGGACGCGGGATTCCCGATCCGGATGGCGCTCGCGATGGTCTCCGCGGTCATCGAGTGGCGCTCGGCGAATCCCGTGCGGTAGCTCCGCTGAAAAGGGGACGCGCCCATGGCCTGCACCGCGAGAAGCCGGGGCGCCGTGTCGATCAGTCCACACGACAGCGCCTCGTCGATCGCTTTCCCGAACGCCGCCGTGTTCCCGAGATTGCCCGCCGGTAGTGCGATCCAGTCGGGCGACTGCCATTCCAGCTGCTGCAGCAGCTCGAACACGATCGACTTCTGACCCTCAACCCGGTACGGATTCACTGAGTTCAGCAAGTACACCCCGAGTTGGTCGGCGACCTGGCGCGCCAGTACGAGACAGGCATCGAAGTCGGCACGTACCGCCAGCGTACGAGCGCCATAGGCCAGGGTCTGGGTGAGCTTGCCGATCGCGATGCCGCCAGATGGCACCAGCACGAGCGCCGGCAGGCCGGCCAGCGCGGCGTACGCCGCCAGCGAAGCGGACGTGTTCCCGGTGGATGCACAGGCGACCGCGCTGGCACCAATGCGTCGGGCCTGGGTGACGCCGACGGTCATCCCGCGATCCTTGAATGACCCCGTCGGGTTCATGCCTTCGTGCTTGAGCAGCAGTCCCGTGCATTCCGCCCAGTCTGCCGTCTGCTCACTCACCATCAGCGGGGTGTTGCCTTCCGGGAAGGAGACGACTCGTCTGGGATCGGTGTCGAAGATCAGCTCGGCATACCGCCAGACGCCGGACGTGCGGTACGGCGAGCCGATGCGCCCCTGGCGGGCGTCGAACTGTCGCCTCAGGTCTGTCCCGCTGTCCGGCAGGTGGAACTTCACGTCGAGCATGCCTCCGCACGCTGGGCAGGAGGTGCTGGGATCGAGTTCGCCCAGTCGCATCCCGCACGTCGCGCACTGCTGCCAGCGCGCGGGAAGGGTCGGCATCGGAACCGTCATGTCGAACGATGCGAGGAGGATGCGTCGACTCGCGTGCCGGTCAGGTCGGGGCGTGTGACCCGGGCCACGCAGGCGAGTCCCGAGCGCTCATAGGCGGCACAGACTGCGGTGGCCACGGCCGCGGCCGACTGGTCCTCGCCGCAGAGCGCGAAGATGGTCGGCCCGGCCCCCGAAATGGAGACACCCAGCGCACCCGCGTCGAGCGCGGCGGTCCGGGCCGCTGCGAAACCAGGCAGCAGGCCCGCGCGCACCGGTTCGGCGATCCGGTCGTCAATGGACCGGCCAAGCAGGTCGAGGTCGCTGGTGAAGCAGGCCGCGACGATTGCTCCAACCTGCGCCGCCTGATGCATAGCCACGTCGCGTGCCACCCGATCCGGCAGGACCGCCCGTGCGTCCGACGTCCGGAGCGACTGGGATGGGTGCGCCAGCACGATGCGGAGTCCATCGGGAACGGGCAGTTGCACCACGTCGATCGGGTCCAGGGACCTGACCAGCACGATCCCACCCATCAGCGCCGGTGCGATGTTGTCCAGGTGGCGGCCGGCAATGCTCTCTTCCGCCGCCAGGGCCGCCGCCAGCAGATCGTTGCGCTTGAGCGGGCTGCCAATGAGTGCGTTCACGGCCGCCGCACCGGCGACGGCGGATGCGGCGCTGCCACCCTGTCCTGCCGCGAGGGGAAGGCCCTTCCGTACGCTCAGTGTGATACCGTCGGCTGGGGTGGTGGCACCCAACGTCGTCGCGCGGCGGACGATCGCCAGGGCGGCGATGCCGGCAGCGTGCTGGGTCACGTCCGTCGGGAGGTCGGGGTGTCCCGAGTCGGCGATGCTGATCCCGGGCCGCTGGCACCATTCCGCGGTGACTGCGTCGCCCGCCCCTTCGACCGCGCACCCCAGCACGTCGAGTCCCGGCCCGAGATTGCCGATGGAGCCGGGGGTAAAGGCGGTGGCATGCGTCAGGAAGGGCATCCCCTACAATAAGGCGATGGCAAAGGGGAGAGGGCAGAGGCAGAGGTGAATGAAAGAGATCGCAGGTGTTCTTCCGCCACCGCAGCGTCCCTGCCGGCTGATGCGTAGCCCGTGACGCGCAGGTAGCTTAGTCGGCGTCACCGTCAACAGCAGAGGTTGGACGTCATGTCACGTCTGCAGCGCTCGTCGCAGTTCGCCGCCGCCCTTCTTTTCGTCCTCGTCGCCGCGCCGCTGGTTGCGCAGGGACGCATCACGTCGCCGAAGGACTTCTTCGGCTTCAACATTGGCGACGATTATCAGCTGGCCACTTACACGCAGTTCGAGGCGTACTGGAAGAAGATCGACGCCGAGTCGAACCGCATGCGGGTGGAGGAGATCGGCAAGACCGCGGAGGGTCGCCCGCAGCTGATGGCGATCATCACCGCGCCGGAGAACCACGCGCGCCTGGCGCGCTACAAGGAAATCGCCGGACGGCTTGCCCTGGCGGAGGGTCTCACCGACCAGCAGGCGCGGGCACTGGCGCGGGAGGGGAAGGCCATCGTCTGGTTCGACGGAGGGCTGCACGCCACGGAGGTCCTGGGCGCGCACCAGCTCATCGAGACCACGTATCAACTCGTGTCGCGCAACGATGAGGAGACGCAGCGGATCCTGCGTGACAACATCATCCTCGCCGTGCACGCCAATCCCGACGGCATGGAACTGGTCTCGAGCTGGTACATGCGGAACCCGAATCCGCAGGAGCGCTCGTCAGGCGGTATTCCACGGCTGTACCAGAAGTACATCGGGCACGACAACAACCGCGATTTCTACATCCTGAACCAGAACGAGTCGATCAACGTCGCGCGGATCCAGTACCACGAGTGGTTCCCGCAGATCATCTACAACCATCACCAGACCGGACCCGCCGGCACGGTGATGTTCGCCCCGCCGTTTCGCGATCCGTTCAACTACCACTTCGATCCACTGGTGGTCGTGGGACTGGACCTGGTCTCCGCGGCGATGCACGAGCGGTTCATCCGCGAGGGCAAACCGGGCGTGACGATGCGCTCCGGTGCCAGTTACTCGACATGGTGGAACGGCGGCCTGCGAACCACGGCCTACTTCCACAACATGATCGGCATCCTCACGGAGACCATCGGCAACCCCACGCCGATCGAGATTCCGCTGGTGGTTCGCAACCAGCTGCCGCGGGGCGACCTTCCGGCGCCAATCACGCCGCAGCGCTGGCACTTCCGGCAGTCGATCGACTACTCGGTGACGGCGAACTACGCGCTGTTCGACATCGCGTCGCGACGTCGCGAGGACATGTTATTCAACACCTACAAAATGGGGAAGAACGCGATCGAGCGGGGCAACACGGACACGTGGACCAACACGCCGCGTGAGGTCGCCGTGCTGGACGCGCGGCTTTCGGCGGCGCGCCAGGGTGCCGCCGGTGGACGTGCAGGCGGGGGTGGTGGACGCGGTGGCGCAAGCGGTGCCGAGGCCACGCAGGCGTTCACGGAAGTCCTCCGGAATCCCGCCGACCGCAACCCGCGGGGCTACATCCTGCCGGGCAACCAGCCCGATTTCCTGACCGCAACCAAGTTCGTGAACGCGCTGCGCAAGGCGAACGTCCAGGTGGAGCGTTCGACCGCGGCGTTCACCGTCGCGGGCAAGTCGTATCCCGCGGGTTCATACGTGGTGAAGGCCGCGCAGGCGTTCCGGCCGCACGTGCTCGACATGTTCGAGCCGCAGGACCACCCGGACGACTTCGCGTATCCGGGCGGCCCGCCCCGGCCGCCGTATGACAACGCGGGATGGACGCTGGCATACCAGATGGGCGTCCAGTTCGACCGAATCCTGGATGGATTCGATTGTCCCTGCACGCGTATCACGGGGATGGCGGTGCCGACCGCCGGCACCATCGCCGGCACCGGCACCCGCGGCCTGCTGCTGAGTCATGACCAGAACGATGCGTTCGTGGCGGTCAACCGGGCGCTCAATGCCGGTGCAGTGGTGCACTGGCTGAAGGAACCGATGACGGCAAACGGCCGGGCGTATCCCGCCGGTTCGTTCTATATCGAGGCGGCCGGCCAGGCGCGCCCGGTGGCCGAGCAGGCGGCGCGCGAGCTGGGACTGACGTTCGACGCCACGGGTGATGCGGCCAGCGCCGGGGCGGTGAAGCTCAGCGCCCAGCGCGTCGGCTTGTGGGACCAGTACGGCGGGTCCATGCCGTCCGGCCACACCCGCTGGCTGCTGGAGCAGTTCGAGTTCCCCTTCCAGGTCATCTTCCCGCCAGAACTCGACGCGGGCAACCTGCGCCAGAAGTTCGACGTCATCGTCTTCGTCACCGGTGCGATTCCCTCGGCAAACGCCGGTGCCGGGCGCGGTGGCCGGGGCGGTGGACGGGGAGGTGGTGCGGCCAACATTCCCGCCGAGTACCGGGATCAGATCGGCAGCGTGACCGCGGCGCAGACCGTTCCGCAGATCAGACGGTTCATGGAGGAAGGCGGCACGGTGATCGCCATCGGTTCGTCGACCAACCTGGCGGGGCACCTGGGGCTTCCCGTGGCCGACTACATGGTGGAGCGGATGCCTAACGGCGCGGAGGTGCCCCTGCCGCGGGAGAAGTTCTACGTGCCGGGGTCGTTGCTCCGGGTCGCGGTGGACAACACCCTGCCCATCACGGCGGGACTGCCGAATCAGGTGGACGTGATGTTCGACGACAGCCCGGTCTTCCGGCTCGATCCCGATGCGGCCGCGAAGGGTGTGAAGCCGCTGGCCTGGTTCGACACGGCCAACCCGCTGCGCAGCGGGTGGGCCTGGGGACAAAACTACCTGCAGGGCGGGACGACGATGCTGCAGGCGGACGTGGGATCCGGCAAGCTGTACATGTTCGGGCCGGAGATCCTCTTCCGTGCGCAGCCGGCCGGCACGTTCAAGTTCCTGTTCAACGGGATCTTCGCTGGCCTGGTGGAGCGGTCTGCGAGGCAGGTGCAGTAATCGGACAGTCGTTGCGCGAGAACAAAGCGGCGGGGCCATCCGGTCCCGCCGCTTGTCGACACGGCAGAGTGCGATGTCGTTTCGTTCCTGCGACACCTTGCGGAGGACCAGATTCGGCTGCTGGATCTTTCCTGCAGCTGCGGACAGTCCGGTGCCGGCTGCAGAGTGAGGAGCGGGTCGGTCGCTACGCACCCTCCGGTGCCCGCAGCAGATCGACAGGTCGTTAGGCTCCTCAGGACGGTCGGCCAGGAACCCAGCCGGGCACCCCGGCCGCCTGCTTCACCCAGGTCGCCATCCGCGCCCCGTCGAGCTCGCCTTCGTGGATGTCGATGTAGCGCACTTCCTTGTGCTTGCTGGGGCCGGGGGGTACCGGTCGCAGCCGCGTGCCGCGGAAGAAGGTCACCTTGACGTAGTGGGTGAAGACGTGGAACGACAGGAACCAGCCCTGGCCCTCGATGCCGTAGAACGGCGAGTTCCACTTCACGGCCCTGCGCACGTTGGGCACGTTGCGCACGATGAGCGCGTCGAGGCGCTTCCCGATGTCGCGCTTCCAGCCGGGCATCGCGGCGATGTACGCCTGCACCGGGGCGTCTCCGTCCGCCATCGCGATCTGCGGATTGCCGCCCGAGAGGAGGACGGCGACCTTCTCGCCTTCTCTCATCGTGATCGTTTTGGCCTCACCCGCGCCTTCCTTGGCCTTCGCGCCTGCCTTCGGCAGGGACCTGGAACTGGTGACCGACTTGCGTGGCTTGCTTGCGCGCGACGTGCCCCTGGCCTTCGGTTTCGCCTTGCGAGGCATGCGTACGGGACCGGGCGGCGTCTTCATTTCAGAGTCTACCGTTTCTTCGCCGGCGAGCCATTGTGGGCCACCGCGGCCCTTACCAGCGCCTTGAACGCGTCCACGTCGACAATCTCCCCTTCATGGATGTCGATCGCCCTTCGCGTGCTGCCTTCCAGGCTGGAATTGAAGAGGCGCGATGGGTCCGGGATCCTGGCCCCCCGGGCGAACGTGAGCTTCACGACCTTCGTGTACGCCTCCCCGGTGCACACGATCCCGTAGTGAGACCAGACCGGATTCATCCACTTCCAGTCTTCGGTCATCTCGGGGTCAGCTTCCAGGATCAGCGCCCGCATGCGGGCAAGGGTCTCCCCGCGCCATCCCCCAAGATCGCGGATCCGCTGGTCAATGAGCCGGGAAGCGGGTTTCCCGGTCCCGGCTGCCTTGGGCAGGGACCTGGACCTGGTGGCCGACTTGCGTGGCACGCCTGCGCGCGACGCGCCCCTCGCCTGCGGCTTTGGTTTTTGCGCCACGGTTCATTCTCCCACTTGGGGTGATGCCCAACGCGTCGCACTTCTGCTGCGCCACCTGGTGGCATGCGGCAGCACGAACAGATACAGACCGGTGAGCAGGAGCAACGCCAGCGGCAACAGCGGCGAGTAGGTCACCCACGCAGGAGGATTTCCCCGTCCGAGGGCGACGAAGTTGACGATGACTGCCGCCGTGAAGGCAAGGGACAGCCAGCGGTGGACTTGCCGAATCCAGGTGTTCCAGCTCATGGGATCCTCCCGAGCAGTTCGACAAGCTTCCCACCCATCATCTTCCAGCCGTAGCGCGCGCCGCCGAATTCCCGCTTCTGGTCGGGTTTGAAGCCCGACTGCACGAGAGACAGGCGCGTGCCCGACGCCGTGGGCGTGAGCGTAAAGGTCACGACGGTGTCCAGGAAGGGGACGCCCCACGTGTAGCTGAGCTTCCGATGCGCTTCGATCTCGACGAACCGGCAACTCACGGTGCCGTCCCAACCGGGGTACGGCTGCGTGCTGAAGGTGAACGCCGCCCCCGGCTCGAGCGTGAGATCGACGACGGGCAGGAGCCACTCCGCGAGCAGTACGGGGTCGGTGAGCGCGCGCCACACCTTCTCCGGCGAATGATGCAGATCGAAATCGAATGAAACGGATCCGGTTTGCAATGGGGCGGTCTCGTCGACAGGAGTCATTCGTCCATTTTCTCCAGCAGTTGTTCAAGGCGATCGACGTGCTCCGTCCAGAAGGCGCGGTAGTGCGCGATCCAGTCGATGAGCGGCTTCATCCCGCGC
>DASWGU010000210.1:0-4893 GCA_036393555.1 Gemmatimonadaceae bacterium | reverse complement strand
ATTCCGGACCCCCATGCGTGCAGGCGTCGCGCAGTACGAGTTGCCTGCACGAAACCTCTGAACTGATCTGACCTGTTTGTTGCAGAAAGTGTACCGTTTAGACTCCGCTGACCTGCTGACCTAACGTATTTCGGCACAACGGCTTAAGCACCCACAGTGCCGGCGTACTGTGGCGCCTCATCCACGGTGCCACGACTGGCCGCACCAGCGTGAATCGGCCGGAGCCGAGTGATCCAACGCAATTCACTGCCCCGGGGTCGAGCATTAGTGTTGCGTACAGCCGCCCTGGTGTCCAGAAGGAGGTCGAAACAGTTCAATGCTGGAGTCGAACAGGTGCGATACGAACGGCCGTCCAGCAGCGAGCAGGCTCTGGACCTGATGCGGCAGCCAGGCGCCCACGCGCTTGGCGGCGGCACGGACCTCCTCGTCTCCATCCGCGAGGGGCTGGTGCATCCGGAGCTGGTGGTTGATCTGCGGAGCCTTCCCGGCTTCGGTGAGATCCGCTGGCAGAGCGACGGTTCGGTCCTCATCGGCGCAGGCGTCGGTTTGGCGACACTTGCCGCCGACGATGTGATGCGCCGGCAGTTTGCCGCCCTGGCGACGTCCTGCGCGGCGGTCGGCAGCCCGGCGCTGCGCAACATGGGAACGCTGGGTGGCAATCTCTGTCAGCGACCCCGCTGCTGGTACTTCAGGTCCGGGGTTGCCTGTTTCAAGTCCGGCGGCTCGGACTGTCCTGCGATTGACGGCGCAAACCAGCATCTCGCCATCCTCGGCGGTGGACCGTGCCATGCCATTCATCCGTCGGACCCGGCCGTCGCCCTGACCGCGCTCGAGGCGCGCATTCACCTGGACGGCCCGGCCGGACCCCACACGCGGGACATCGCCGACTTCTTCGCGCCGCCAAGCGTCGATCCGACCAGGGAGACCAGACTGGCGCCGGGTGAGATAGTCGTCGCAGTCGAGGTGCCCGCCGCGTCGGCCGGCGGGCAACAGCGGTTCTCCAAGATCCTGCAGCGGGGCGCGTGGGATTTCTCGCTGGCGTCGATCGCCGTCGTCAGGCGGCAGGACGGAGGCGTGCGCCTGGTGCTGGGCGGCGTGGCACCGGGACCCTGGCGGGTGAACACCTCCATCGAGGAAGACGTCGCGGCCGGCGAGCTCTCGGCGGACGACCTCGACGCCCTGGCGGAACGCGCCCTGTACGACGCGCAACCGCTGTCCCGAAACGGCTACAAGGTCAATCTCGTCAAGGCACTGCTGCGCGAGGCAATGGCTCTCGCCGCCGCACCATAATCCTGTTGCGGGCGGGTGTGTTCCCGCGCGACCCGCTATCGTACTCTTCACCCATGAAGAAGCTGCTGGTCGTCCTCGAACGTGAGTACATGGAGCGCGTGCGCACGCGCTGGTTCCTCGTTGCGACGGTGTTCGGGCCACTCTTCTTCGCCGCGCTCCTGTTCTTCCCGGGGTACATGGCGAATCGATCGCGCACCTCGGTCGACGTGGCGCGGATCCGGATACTCGACGCGACCGGCACCGACCTGGGACGCCTTGTCGCAGCGGAGCTGAACGGCGGTGTGCTGGGTGACACCTCAGCGACACAGGTGGTGACGCTGGCGCCATCGGAGATAGCCCTGGCGGAATCCACCGCCACGCTGGACGTCCGCCGCCGGGCGATCAAGGGCTACCTGCTTCTGAACCTGGGAACGCTGACGGGGCGCGGCGCACGGTACGCCGGTGTGAATGCGACCGCGCTCGCTGACATGCAGCGCATCGAGAGTGCCGTGTCGCGCGAGCTGATCGCGCTGGAGCTGAGCCGGGCCGGCATGCCTGCCGCCGACGCCGACCGATTCAAGCGGATGCGGTTCCGGCTGCATTCGGAACGACTGACCCTGACCGGGCGCGGCGGGTCGGGCGGCATGAACATCATCTTCGCGTCCGTCGTGGGAATCCTGCTCTACATGACCATACTCATGTACGGGCAGAACGTCCTGCGTGGCGTGATCGAGGAGAAGCAGTCGCGCGTCGCGGAGATCGTGGTGTCCAGCGTACGGCCAACAACGCTCCTGGCCGGCAAGGTGCTCGGCGTCGGCGCGGTGGGGCTGACGCAGATGACCATCTGGCTCTTCACCTCGGTCCTGATGCTGCGCTATCGCGTTCCCATCATGCAGCGACTGGGAATGGAAGCGACACCCATCCCCCTTCCGACCATCACGGCCGGCCAGCTGTTGGTCCTGCTGGTGTTCTTCCTGCTGGGCTATACGTTCTATTCCGCGCTGTTCGCGATCGTGGGCGCGATGGTGAGCAGCGAACAGGAGGCCCAGCAGGCCCAGTTGCCCGTGGTGCTGATGCTGGTCGTTTCCATCATGTTTCTCCAGCCGGTACTGCTCGAACCGGATGGGGAACTGGCCGTCACGCTGGGTCTGCTCCCGGTTTCGTCGCCCATCATGATGCCGCTCCGCATGAGCACAGTGAACGTGCCACCCTGGGAGATCGGGTTGTCGATCGTGGCACTGATCGCGGCGTGCTATCTGTCGGTGTATTTCGCCGCGACGATCTACCGCACCGGGTTGCTGATGCACGGGAAGCGGGTAACGCTTCGCGAGGTGTTCCGCTGGATCAGGGCGGCGTGAGAGTGAGATAGTGAGGAGTGAGGAGTGAGGAGTGAGATAGTGAGGAGTGAGGAGTGAAGAGTGAAGAGTGAAATGCGGTCGCTAGTCCTTCCCCTCATCCGGACCGTATTGTGTCGGAGCGGTGGGGGTTACGACGCGGTGCAGCCCCGGCAGGTCGACCCGTAGCAGCACCACCATGACTAGCGTCGTGGCGATCACCGCCGTCATGAGCCCACGTTCGCGGTAGAGGCGCTCCGGCTGCTGCGCGGCGCTGTCCGGCTTGAGTGCGACGCGCAGGTAGAGCGCCATGACCAGCGCCACCAGGGGGAAGGAGAGGATGAGTTCCAGGCGGTACCGCATGCAGAACGCTCCGAAGAACAGCATTGCCGCCGAGGCGTAGAACATGATGGCGACGACGAGGCGTTCCGGCGTGTAGAACGCGAACGAACGCCGGTATCCCGCGGCCTCGGCGCGACTGGGAAAGCTCATCAGCTCGGCGTAGCGCTTGAGCGCCATGAAGTAGCAGCCGATCATCCAGTAGCTGAGGAGGAGCGACGCCGGCGCCATGGTCTCGCTGGTGACGATGAACCAGCCGGCCAGCATGCGCAGCGGGTTGTTGATGGCCTCGGAGAGCACGTCCACGTACGGCTGGTCCTTGCTGCGCACCGGCGGGATGTTGTAGACGCAGGCCATGAGCCAGAGGGCCAGCAGCGAGAGCGTGAACGGCAGGGAGATGCGGAGTGCGAGGGTCATCCCGGCCGCGAAGAGCGCGAGCCACTGGATCCAGGCGGACGCGGGGCGGACGCGGCCGGAGGGGATGGGGCGGTTTCGCTTCTGGTCGTGGAACCGGTCGGTTGGAGCGTCGAGGAGTTCGTTGAGCGTGTAGTTGCTCGAGGCGATGAGGCAGATGGCGATCAGGCCCAGCAGCGCGCGGAGTGCCAGAGTGCCCGCATCCACGCCGCGTACGGTGCCCAGCGCGATGATGATTCCGGGGACGACGAAGACGTTCTTGAACCAGTAGTCGGGTCGGGCGATTTCGACGTGGGCGCGCCAGTCGAACTTCGATCGGGCGGAGCGGTGGGCCGTCATGGACTCCGCGCCGGTCGCCCCGGTATGTCATCTCGCCGGTCAGGCAGTCGGAGCACGAAGAACAGGGCAGGAATCAGCACAGTCCACAGAATGAGGCGTCCCCAGACTGCAAAGATCTCCGCTTCGGTCGCAGTGGCCAGCCGCGGGCCCCACGGCTCGCGCACCAGCAGCACGCCCGGAACATACGTCAGAAGCGCCAGCAGGAGCTTGCCCCTGAAGGACGCTGGCAAGAGGATGACGGGCAGCGTGGCGAGGGGATGAAAGGTCTGCGGCACGATCGCGATGGCGGCCAGCAACCGCCCTTCCCACCGGCGCCAGCGGAGCAATGAAAGTAGCAGAAGAAACCCGCCCGGTACTGTCACCCAGGGGCGCAGGTGCACGCCGGTTGCGATCGCCTTCAGCCAGGCGGCGGGCCAGGTCGGAAGCACGAGCAGACTGGCGATCGTGATCAGCGCCGCCAGCCCGATGCTCAGGGAGAGGTGGCGCCAGTTCCGGGCGCCGGCCAGGATCGCGAGGCCCACGGATGGCTTGGCCGCGGCGAAGAAGCCGAGTGCTGGAAGGTAGAGGGCGCAGAGGAGAAGCGGCGTCCATTGTGCGTACCAGGCATTCACGTAGAACGCCCAAGACAGAAAGAGGACCAGGCCACGTGGGTCGGTGCGTGCGATCAGGTATGCCAGCAGTCCGGCCGGCAGCGCGGCGATGGCGATGCGCGCGACGACTACCGGGAATGATGCGAGCGGCACCAGAAAGAGGGCGGCTGGCAGCGGATAAAAGAGCGGCCATGGGTACGCGAATTCCCGTCCCGGTCCGATGAGGGCATAGGGGTCGCGACCGTCGAGGATCGCGCGGGCTGCGAACCAGAGCTGATCGACATCTGGGCGGAGCGTGGGGTGGTCCGCATGGCCCGCGATCCAGCCCGCGGCGAGCGCGACCGCGATGGCAACCAGCATCGCGACCGGCCGACGCGAGAGGATGAAGGTGACCTGCTGGAAAGCTGGTGCATCGCGGTCACGCTGCGGGCCGCGAAAAGCGTCCCATTGGTCCATGGGGCAGAACGTGGAGGGTGGCGCATCGAAAGTCCACCAGTATGGGGAGAGAGCATGGGGCCCCGTGGGAACTCCGGTAGATGCGCCGAAAGACGAGCACGTTTGTGCCGTGGTTCCGCGTTCCTTGTCGGCGTTGATCTCATTCACTACTT
>DASWGU010000209.1:0-19420 GCA_036393555.1 Gemmatimonadaceae bacterium | reverse complement strand
GGGTCGCCGGCTACTGCCGCTGGCTACGCCAACAACCTGCAAACGAGCATCAGGATCCAGGATGGGCGCGCACCGGTCGGGTGGATCGTCGACCTCCGGGGGGCCGCCGGGGTCAACATGTGGCCCATGATCGCCGGTCTCGGTCCAGTTCTCGGCGAGGGCACCCTGGGGTACTTCGTCGATCCTGACGGCGCGGAGTCGGTGTGGCAGTATCTGGCGGGTACTGCGACGCTGAACGACAGCGTTACACAAGCCGTCGCAACGCCGTACACGCTCGCGAGCGACAACCCGAGGGTCGCGGTGCTGACCGACGGGCGCGTGGCCGGTTGGGGGGAGGCCGTCGTCATTGCGTTCAAAGGCAGGCCCAACACGCGGTACTTCGGCGAGGCCACCTGCGGCCTCTCAACCGCCACTTCGTCCTTCGGCGTGGCGGGGGCGGTGCTCTTCCTGACCGTGGCGGATCTGGCTGACCGGAGCAAGGGGACGTATGGTGGCGCGCTACTGCCTGACGAGGCCATCACGATTCACACGGAGCTGCGGGAGCGCGCCATCGCCTGGCTCCGCGGTGAATAAGCTGAGTGACATTCGTGGCTGGTCTGTGCCGATCGGCGGTTCCCCGCCAGCGCATGGCCACACCAGGTCCCGGGAGAAACAATGAACGACGAGATCCGCCGTGAAGTTCGCCGACAGACACGTATCCTCCGCGCGTACACCGGCTTCATGACACTGGCAATGGGTGCGCTTGCGGTGAGCGCCTTTCAGTCCCGACCTGCTCAGCGAGCCACCTTTGGCGAGATCGATGTCGAACGCATCAACATCGTCGAGCCGGATGGCAAGCTGCGGATGGTACTCTCCAATCGCCCGCGATCCATTGGCCCCGTTTACAAAGGGAAGCCGTTCGGGTACCCGGGGGGCACACGACCTGGCATCATTTTCTTCAACGACGAAGGTACTGAGAACGGCGGTCTGACAATTACCGGAAGCCGTGATGCGCAGGGCCGCTACCGCGCCGCCAGCAGCTGGTCGTTCGACCAGTTCGACCAGGATCAGGTCCTCACCCTGCAGTATGTGGACAACAACGGACGGCGGCGCACGGGGTTCACGGTTGCGGACAGGGCTGACCGGAACATCTATGACCTCGTGCAGCAGCGCGATTCCCTGGGCACGATTGCGGACAGCGCCGCGCGCCGCACCGCGCTGGAGAAGCTGATGGCCCCGATCAACGGCGTTCCGCTTGCCGCGACGCGCCTCTACGTCGGACGCGACGTGGCAAGGAGTGCAGTGGTCAACCTGTTCGACCCGCTCGGCCGGGTGCGGCTGCGAATGCGCGTCGACTCCCTCGGCCGCGCGAGTCTCGATTTTCTCGACGGAGACGGCACCGTAACGTTCAGCCTGCCCGATTCAGTCAGACGATAGGTTTATGCGTTCGGTCGCGACCGTCGCTCATTCCCTCCCGGACGGCTCGATCGCGGACTTTCGTGGTGCGAATCCATGTGACTGGACGCTTGATCAGATGATCACGGCCGGTTGACCACGATGCTCGACTCGGTGTTGGCGGCGACATCGTAGGTCACGTTCGTTCCCGAGATTCCGCTCACCGCCCAGGTGACGCTCGCGACGTTGCGCTTGATGCTGTTCCTTGTCACCGAACAGCTCCCGTTACTACCGGTGGCACAACTTGTCGATCCCGACACGCCGCTCGTCCACTGGCCGGTCACGGTCGCTCCACTGACCGCGTTTCCGTCGGCGTCCCTCACCGCGATGGTGACGATTGCACGCCAGCGCGAGGAAGACAGAGAGAGTGCGCTGGCACTGAGGTCCTCGACATGTGCCACGATGCCGGAAGATGGCGGGGGCGGCGGCGGAGCTGAGCCGAACAGCGTGTAGAGCAGCCTGTTCGGCGACCCCGACCCGGGATTCGTCACCACGTTTGCCGTGGCTGCGTTCACAATGGCGTCGCGAACGGTGGATGGACTGCTGCCTGGGTTGGTCTGGAGATACAGCGCGGCCGCGCCCGCCACGTGCGGGGCGGCCATCGAGGTGCCGCTGATCGTGTTGGCTGCCGTATTGCTGGTACTCCATGCTGACGTGATGGCGCTCCCCGGAGCAAACAGGTCGAGGCAGGTTCCGAAATTCGAGTACGATGCGCGCGCGTCACTCCACGTTGTGGCACCGACTGTGATCGCCTCGACGGTCCTGGCGGGCGAGACGTTGCAAGCACTGGTGCTGCTGTTTCCCGCCGCGATGCTGTAGGTCACCCCGTCGGCTATTGAATTCCGTACCGCATTGTCCAGCGCGGTGCTGGCGCCTCCGCCGAGGGACATATTGGCCACCGCCGGACCGGTGGTATGGTGCGCCGTGACGTAATCGATACCGGCGATCACCTGACTGGTGGAGCCGGATCCCTGGCAGTTGAGCACCCGTACTGCGATGAGCGTGACGGACTTGGCGATGCCGTACGTGGTGCCCCCGACCGTGCCGCCGACATGCGTGCCATGGCCGTGACAGTCGTCCGCCGGCAAGCCATCGATGGCATCGAATCCGCCGGACGCCCGGCCCCCGAACTCGTCATGGGACGTCCGCAGCCCGGTGTCGATGATGTAGGCGACTACGCTCGCGCCGTCCACGTTGTACGTGTACGAGTTGTCGAGCGGGAGCGAGCGCTGATCCACGCGGTCGAGACCCCAGGTAGCCGGCGTCTGTGTGCCGTCGATGGACATGACGCCGTCGGCCTCCACAAACTCGACGAGGGGATGCCTGCGAATGGCGTCGAGCGCCGCCGGCGACAGGTTCGCAGCGAATCCCTTCAGGGCGGTTCCGTAATAATGAAGCGCCCGGCCGCCGTGTTGCCGAAGCAGGTCGTCCGCGGCCAGACGGGCGTCGGGCACGGCGGGCCGGAAGACGACGATGTAGTCTCCCGCCGCTACCTGCGCGGCCGCGCCGGCATTGAGCAGCGGTGCGGCTGGCAGGGTGCGGACAGGCGCTGACGGTTCATCCGAGCAGGAAACCAGGACAACGACGGTGACGAGGAACCCGATCCGCCTGTTCATGTGCTGACCCTCGTTTTCGAGACGGCTGAGCCTGGGGACAGGGAGCGGCGAAATCCACCAGAACGACCCAATATCCGTCTGACCAGGCACGGACGCTTTGACCTGGATCACAGGACGTGTCGCCAGCGGGTCACCATCGCATGCCGGCGTCGCCTGGCGCTTGGATGCTGCGTGGGGGCCTCCAGCTCTGGCTCAGGCCAGATCGCTGAGCGCTCAGTACCGGGTGCTCGAACTGGGTGACACGTGCTGTCTCTGGGGCTTTGGCTCAGCACCAGCTCCAGGACCAGGAAGCAGGTCGAGCATCCAGCACTCACGACTCAGGCCCGCTTCTAGCTAGCTAGGCTAGTGTCCATCCTGAAACTCGGAGCGCGTGAAGGAGAGGAGGGAAGAGAGCGACGCATCCTCTCACCACTCAGGCCGGATCGCTGAGTGCTCAGTACCGGGTGCTCGAACTGGGTGACACGTGCTGGCGCTGGGGCTTTGCTCAGCACCAGCTCCAGGACCAGGAAGCAGGTCGAGCATCCAGCACTCACGACTCAGGCCGGCTTCTAGCTTAGCTGGTGTCCATCCTGAAACTCGGCACTCAGGCCAGATCGCTGAGTGGCTCAGTACCGGGTGCTCGAACTGGGTGACTCGTGCTGTCTCTGGGATCCTGGGTCAGCACCAGATCCAGGACCAGGAAGCAGGTGGAGCATCCAGCACTCACGACTCAGGCCGGCTAGCTGAGCTAGCGGCTTCCATTCGGTGGCACCAACTGCCTGACGACTCCGTCCGCCTTGTTCAGGAGGAAGACCTGCCCGTCGGGGCCCGATCCGAATCGCAGGTCGGCTCGCGTGGCAGGCTGCTTCCCCTGGCGTGCGTTCTTCTCACGAATCAGCTGCAGGAGCGTCCTCGCCGCTCCGTTGCTGTTCAGTAGCACCCGACGCACGTGATCCTGTCCCCGCGCGGACGTGTCGTCCGCGGAGATGTGAAACACCTCTCCACTGGGATTGTCGCCGAAGAGAATACGGTTCCGGAGCTGTGGAATCACCGTGCCGCGGTAGACCACCACGCCGGTGACCGCCGCGCGCCCCGTGAGGACCGGATCGCTGTGGTCGTACTCGGCGATGGGCCAGGTCATGTCACGATCGGTGCGGGGCGAGGTGGTGTCCACAGCCGACCGGCTCACGAACCTGAAACTACCCTCCCAGACGTTCCATCCCAGGTTGCCCCCCTTCGGAACGGCGCTCAGTTCCTCGACGATGTTCTGACCGATGTCGGCGACGTACAGGCGACCCGTCGCCGGATCCCAGCCAAAGCGCTGCGGATTGCGCACGCCGGACGCGTAGATCTCGCCGCGGGCTCCAGCACGGCGGCCGGTCATGAAGGGATTGTCGGCGGGAAGACCGTACTGGCCGTTGGCGCTGTTGGAGCCCAGGGGGTCGATGCGTAGGATCTTCCCGAACGGTGACTCCATGTTCTGCGCCATGTTCATCGGGTCGCCGCCGCTGCCTCCGTCGGCGTTGCCGATGTAGAGCATGCCGAAGTCGGATTGCCCCGGCCGGGCAAGTGGATTGAAGGCGATCTCGCCACCGTTGTGGTTGCCGAACGGCTGCTGCAGCCGGAGCAGCGCGCGTGGTTTGCCTCCGTCGTACGTGGCAGCGGCCGGGTTCCGCGCCGTCCACTCGAGCAGCACTGTATCGTGGGAGTCTCCCTCACCGCCTGGCGTGAAATCGGGTGTCGGCGCCCGGTCGGTCACGTCTGACCAGGTGTAGAGCTTCCCGAACCCCGGCGAGTTGCGCTCATTGAACTGCGGGTGCAGCGCGAAGCTCTGGAACCCTCGCTCCCGTCCCGACGACTGCACGTCCATGCCCCACACGGGATCGTCGATGTTCAGATATTGCGTCACAGTGCGTCCGTCGGCGCTGATGCGATACAGCGGGCCTCGCATGTCATTGACGAACACGTTCCGCGAGCCAGGCTCCGGCAACAGCAGCATCATGCGCGCGGCGACGCCGTCGATATCCGGAATGGTCGCGAATTCCACATAGTCGACGCGAATGACGCCTTCGGTCGCCTGGATCGGCGGATAGGGATTGTTGGTCGTCTGGGCGGCCCCTGGTGCCAGGGGCAGGACACATGCTGCCAGAAGGCGGCGGAGTTTCACAATGCTGACCTCGTTGAAGGGAAGCTCCTCCCCGGGCCGACGGCGCACCGGCCGGATGGCGCAGTTGTCGGACCTCCCAGAGACGATCCGCCCCGGCCCGCACAGTGTCAAGCGAGAGCCTCCGACAGGGTCGTTCGCAATCGGCACGCGAGCGGAACGCAGTCCATCGCGTTGTCGTGCAGCGCCGACCGCAGGCGAACAGCATTGGGCCTGGTCCCGGGAGGCGGCGCCAGATCGCTGAGTGCTCAGAACTGGGTGCTCGAACTGGGTGACACCTGCTGGCGCTGCGGTTGGCTCAGCACCAGCTCCAGGACCAGGAAGCAGGTCGAGCATCCAGCGCTCACGACTCAGGCCAGCCAGTTAATCTTGTTGCCGAGTCCGTCGACGAGGTCATCGATGATCATCGGTCTGGCAACGCCGCATGTAGCCGCTACCCTGGAGGAAGGCCTCGACACGGTCGAGAGGCTCTTGTCCGGTGCGGCGGCCCGGGGAGCCGAAGTCGTCTGCTTCCCGGAGGCCTGGCTTCCCGGTCTGCGGGGCCTGGATTTCGAGGTGCTGCCCTGGGACCGGAAGATCGAGGATCGGGTGCTGCAAACCGTGTCGCGGCATGTGCGGTCCTCCGGAGTTGCCACGATCCTCGGCATGGAGCGACTCACGCCAACCGGGCGGCAGATCGTGGCGGTGGTCTACGATGCCCGCGGTGAGGTGATGGGATATCAGACCAAGAACCAGCTGGACCCGTCCGAGGATCGGCTCTACCAGCCGGGACGTGAACGGCGCGTCTTCGTTGTCAATGGCGTGCGATTCGGAATCGTCATCTGCCACGAGGGGTGGCGGTATCCGGAGACGGTACGTTGGGCGGCAGTGCGTGGCGCGAAGATCGTATTTCATCCGCACCACACCGGGAGTGATCACACTGGACTCCGGCTGGCCGAGTGGGGGTCGGCCGCCGCGCCGTACTATGAGAAGGCGATGATGTGTCGCAGCATCGAAAACCAGATCTACTTCGCCAGCGTGAACTACGCGCTCCGGTTCCAGGAGTCGGCGACGAGCGTCATCTCCCCGTCAGGACAGTGCCTGGCGCACCTCCCGTACGGAGAGGAAGGCTGTCTCGTGCAGGAGATCGACATTGGATCGGCGACCGGGTTGCTGGCGGCGCGCTACGCGCCTGACCGCTGTCACGAACAGACGTCGGAGTGAGCGGGACTGCCCTACCGGAGTCGGCGGTCGATCTGCTGGAGCAGGGATTTGCGCTGCTTGTGCTCCACCTCCCAGGACCGCAGGCGCCGCAGATCCTCTTCCGACATGTCGTCGAGTCGCGCCATGGCATCCCTCACGGAGAAGTCCCGGAACCCCGGAATCGGCAGCTCCTTTTCTTCTGCCGCTTCGTCCTCCGTTCGCTCGCCATCAGATCCGGCACGCGCGCGGCCGTCGGTTTCCGCGGCCTCCAGGTACTCCGGCAATTCATCCATGTCCACAGTGGCGTCGGCGAGGATCACCTTCTTCTGTACGTCGTCGTCGGTCGGCAGGCCGTTCGGCAGGATGACCTCCTGGAATCGCTCACCGCGTTGCAGGAAGAGGTGCGGGAGATCAGTGAATCTGGGGTCATTGGTGAAGTCCACGAGGTAGTACTCGCCATCCTGCAGTGTGCGCTGCCGCTCGTGATCCGGATCGGAGCGGACGAGAACCTCGCCCTGCTCGCCTTGTACCCACGCGTACCACCGATCGCGATCGAGGACGAGGATCCGGTTGTGATTCCGCGTCTCGAAGAGCTCATAGCGGCCGCGGAGCTGGACTGTCGCTGCCATGGGTGGCACTCCTAACGAGAGGGAACCGTTCGCAGGTCGCCGCAGGAAACGACGCTCTCGTCCGATTCCGACTGATGCACGTTCACGGAGTACGCCGAGCCTGGTACGAGACCGCCCGCCACGCGAGCGGCTGCCGCCGCCGTCCGCTCGGCTCCCACGCGCAGGAGCGGGTAGCGTGACCCGTCGCCCAGCACGGCGCCGGCGTTGGCGCATCCGCCGGCATGCACATGCCACGGGTGGGCGTATCCCGCCTGCGCGTTCTCGATGCGGATCGTAACGGCGACAGAGTCGCCGGGCACGTCTGTCGCGTGGGCAGTCCCGGTCACCGTCGACTCGTGGACCGGCGTCAGGTTCGCGCTCCAGTGCGTGAACGCGGTGATTGTGGCTGCCGTGACCGTCATCATGATCAGGCCCTCGAGCGCGGTGCGTCCGTTCATTGGCTGGCCTCCTGGCACTCTCCTGATCCTCGGGGCACTACCCTCGCTTTCGTCGAAGGTTCAGGCGAGCGGGAGGTCGCGGGCCGCCGAACGGGGGCGCGCCAGCCAAGGCGCAACCGGTGTCATCCAGTGCGGGCTGCCGCACTCGAGTGATCCTTGCGGGGGCGGCAAAGATGCTCCGATGGGACAATGTCGCGAACGTCAGGGGCGCTCGATATTGGCTCGCCCAACAGGGCGGCGGACGTCGATGTTCGATCCGCCTCACCCAGAATACGAGGTTGACCTCATGCCTATTCCCTTCGAGCGCCTGCCGCGGTTCGACGATACGGACGATAGCGGCGCGAATGCCCTGGATCAGTCGTCGCGGGCAGACGAGCTGGCGGATGTCGAGGATCTGGAACTCGAGCGGGCCACGCCTTCAGGCGAGGTGGACGACGAGGAGGAGCTGTTGCTCGGGTCGAGTGCCGGTGTTGACGAGTTCCGGGAGGACGATTTTGCCGCCGACGATGAGGAGATCGACGAGCGCGGGGCGTCGGGTTTCGGTTTTGGCGACCCGCCGGAGTGACCCGGCACAAGGACGGCGGACGAACTGAAGGTCCGCGCCTGCATCCGGCGCGCTGAACTTCAGAGATTCGGTGGCGGGGGACTATCGAGCAGCGCACGCAAGGCCTCGATGGCAAGCGGCTTGACATAATAGTGCGAGAAGCCCGCCTCACGCGCGCGCCGCACGTAGTCCCCGTGCCCGTACCCACTGACCGCCACCAGGACGGTATCCCGCAGTTCCGGAACCTGCCGCAGCGCTCTCGCAACGTCGAAGCCGCTCACGCCAGGCAGCCCTACGTCGAGCAGCACGACCTGTGGCCTGAACTGCATGGCGGTGTCAACAGCCTCGCGACCGTCGGACAGGACCCGGACATTGTGCCCCGCTTGACGCAGGAGCAGGGCCAGCGTGTCCGACGCATCCTCGTTGTCGTCGACGAGCAGGACGCGTCGCCCCGCGAGCGGCTCGGCGTGGTTCGCCTGCCCGGATTCCGATGTCACGTCGCCGTCCCGTTCGTTATCGAGCGTCGAGGCTGGTGCAGTCGCAGCGCTGCGTAATGGGGCGGAAGCGAGGTCTGACGAAACCCCGTCAACGGTTGGCTCTTCCCATCGGGGGAATCAAAGACTGCACCAGCGTCGAATGTCGCAGGGTGCTGCGTCATCGCATTGTATCCGAGCGGCCCCACTGTGGGGTAACGCTCAATCGGGTGACTCGGAACTGCTGCCATCAGGCGGTCTTCACGCTGGGAGGGGAGCATGAACTGGGATCAGATCAAGGGGAACTGGCGCGTGTACAAGGGTCGCGTCAAAGAGCGGTGGGGCGAGCTCTCGGACGACGACCTCGACCGTATCGACGGGAAGCGGGATCAGTTGCTGGGTCTTCTGCAGAACCGGTACGGGAAAACCCGTGAAGTGGCCGCCGATGAAGTGCGCGAGTTCGAAGACACCCTGAGAGGGTAAGCGGAGACAGCGAGACTCGACCAAACGCAAGCGTCCAGCGCCGTTTGCTGCCTGACTCTGTGGGAGGCGTCGGGTGGCGAGCGGCGGCTTGCTTTTCTGGCGCGGCCATCCGATCGATCGTGCATGGTCCGCGATCCTGTGCCAAATCAATGACTCCAGTGACGTTCGCGCTTCTCAGCGATCGGCGGTTTCTCCGAAGGCCGACTGGTGCATCCCCGCTTTCCTATCCCGCGATCTGCGCGCCGATTGCGCGAGTCCCAGGCAAACGTCGAAAACGGTGCCCCGATTCGGCCTGGAAGTCACGCTGATGTCGCCGCCAGCTCGCTCAGCGAGAGCGAAGGCGACCGGGAGGCCGAGTCCAGTCGGCGGACGCGAGCCCAGGTAGGGCCGCACCGTCGCCTTGACCTCTTCGTCACTCATCCCCGGCCCGTTGTCCTGGACGCGGAGGCGAATGACGTCTGCTCCGCGAAGGTGCCTGGCGCGGAGCCGGATTCTCGCGCCGGTGCGACCTGCGAGTCCCTGGCCGCAGTGCTGCAGCAGGTTGAACACGATCTGCGTCAAGGCCACGGGCGGGACGCGCAGCGGAGGCAGGTCGGTGGGGCAGTCCCAGTCGATCTGCACATGATGGGGCAGCACGTTTCGCAGCAGCAGTTGCGCGTCGCGCCACCAGGATGCCAGCCGCGTGACGGCGTAGCCTGCCTGTTCCGCCTGTGCATCACCGGCGAGCAGTTGGAGGCCATTGGTCAGCCCCTTGAGGTAGTCCATGACCCCCGAGAGGGCCCGCACGTCGGTGGCAGCGGGCTCGGGGAGCGTGACGCGTTGCAGGGAATCGAGTCGCAGACGGAGCGCGTGCACGACGTTCCCCATGTCGTGTCCCAATCCGGACGAGAGCATGCCGATCGTGGCAAGGCTCTCGCGCAACGTGTCTTCCATCGCCCGGCGCGTCGCCAACTCGACCGTGAGCGTTTCCCAGATTCTCGCGTTTCTGATCGCTGCGGCGGCAAATACGGCCAGGCGCTGGGACGCCTGCAGGTCAGCTGCGCCATACGATGGGCGCTCGGGGTCCAGAACCATGAGCAGCATGGCGCCCAGGCAGCGTCCATCGAGCTCGAGAGGCAGGACCAGGGCAGAGCGGGGGGGATGGGAGCTTTCAATCGCCGCCAGGCCGATCTCCGGGAACTGCGCGCGAAGCCACTCCGCGTCGATGCGCTCGACCAGCAGGGGATCCCGCGTCTCGCCGTGTGCATAGCGGGCTGTACGCCCGACGGCCCATGCCCCGAACAGGTTGGACAACCGGGAAGTCGCCGGGCCGGCTCCGATCCGATGCTCCCGCCAGATCGAGAGACGGGGCCAATTCCCAGAACTATCCGCCAAGGGGATCGCGCAGACGTCGGCGAACTGCGGCACGATGACATCGGCGAGTCGCTCGACCGTGGTTCGCAGATCGAGCGACGTTGCCAGAAGCGCCCCTGCCTTGTCGAGCAGCACATCGACGGACCGGCTGCGCAGAGGCTGCCGGGCAGGCGTCGGGATTCGTACTGGTGACCTGGGGCGTTCGCCCTGCGGCCCGACGTCGTGGCCGGGCCCGCCAGACAAACCCTGTCGCAAAGCGTGATCCACGTCCTCGACTCCCGGTATGCGGGCCCTACACTAGAGATACTACCCTATGGCACAACAGGAACCGGTATCAACAGGGTAGCCCTTGCATCCCTCGCCAGGGAGCGGAAGTTTCTCATGGCGTTCGAACAACCTGCATGGAGCCGAGCCGTGACGCAATGGCCGTCGGTAGTGAGGGACGTCGATTCCCCGAAGCGCTCCGCCGAGTCCAGTGAGTGGCAGTCGCGGCTGCGGCGTACCGGCCGTCCCGAGGACGACGCGGTACCGATTCTGCCGGACTCCGTGACGACGGGGCCAATCCGCATCCTGATCGTCGACGATCACGAACTGGTGCGTGACGGGCTCGCAGAGATGCTCGGCCGAACGACGGGTTTCGTGATCGCGGGGACGGCGTCAGGCGGAGCGCGGGCGCTGGAGCTCTTCCAGGCCAGTCGTCCCGATGTCGCGATCGTCGATCTGCGCATGACGCCTATGGACGGCATCCAGACGGTGACGGCGATGAAGAAGATCGACCCATCCGTTCCCGCCATCCTGCTCACCACCTACGAGGCCGACGAGGACATTTACCAGGGCCTGAAGGCGGGCGCGTCGAGCTACCTGCCGAAGAGCGTCGGGTTCGCGGATCTGGTGGACACGATTCGGGCGGTGCATGCCGGTGAGCGGCGCATACCCGAGCAGATCGCCGCGAAGCTGGCCGCGCACATGGCGTCTCCGGAGTTGACGGCGCGGCAGCTGGATACTCTGCGCCTCCTGGTCAACGGATTGTCGAACCGTGAGATTGCTCGCGAACTGAATGTGACCGAGGGCACAGTCAAGGCGCACGTCAAGGCGATCCTCTCGAAGGTCGGCGCGCGGGATCGGACGCAGGCGACGAGCATTGCGATCCGGCGCGGACTGGTGCGCTCGCCCTGAGCCCCACCGGTATCCCGGAAGGCCAATACCAAGAGTAGACCCTGGCGTAATTTCGCCGGATGGACCAACTCGCCAAGTTGTGCGGGCACACCGGGCCAGAGAAACGCGAGATCACGGCAAGGCAGGGATTGGCGGCGCCGCCACCGGACGATTCATGGCTCGGGCAGACCGCACGTTTCACGCGAGGATTCGCTGATGACCATGACCGGCATGCTCGGGCCCGAATCGATCGCCACGTCGGACGCCTCGGTCGGCATTGCAGAACGTGTGCCGGATTCTCCCTCGACGCCGATCCGGGACGAGTCCTGGTTCGCATCACCGCGACTCAGGTACATCGGACAGACCCAGACATCGGTGGCCAAACGGGTCAGACCGCACGAGCGCCGCACCGTGGTTCTCGGGCTCGAGGGGGTGCTCGTCGACACTCGCGAACCGGCCTCACTCTCCTGGCTCGTCGCTCTGCATGACTGCGGGTACAACGTCGCACTCGATATGCTCCGCCAACTCAGTGGCATGTCGGGCGGCGAGTTGCTTCGTGTGGCCGTCGGCATCCGGGCGAATTCGCCGAGTGGGCGCGAGATACTCGCCCGGCAGGAGCACAACTTCCGCACGTGGTACCTCCCTCGCATTCTGCCGTTCGTCGGAGCCCGCCGCCTGGTGCAACGCATGAAGGCAGACGGACTGCGGCTGGTGGCCCTGTCCAGCGGCAGCAGCGAGATGGCGCCTCATCTGCTGCGCTCCTCAGGCGTGGCGGGACTCCTGGACGACGTCGTCGCGGCCGATGGCGATGCCACGGACGTCGTGCTCTCAGAGATTATCCGGGCCACCCTCGGACGAACCGGCGGCTCACGTGACAGTATCGTGCTGCTGGGGGATTGCCCGTACGACGTGGTGGCCGGGCGACGCAGCGGGATCGACGTCGTGGCGCTGCGTTGCGGCGGGTGGGCCGATTCCTCGCTGGAGGGTGCGGTAGCCGTCTACCACGATCACCTCCACCTGCTGAATCAGTATCCCCGCTCGCCGTTCGGCACACAGGGAATGGGTTCGGCACCGCAGCTCAAACTGGCGCGCGTGCAGTAACCGTGCGTCCGCAGCCGCCGTCCCGTCGACCTTGCGGCGAGGACGGCGGCGCCCGTTTTCCCACGTCGGCCCACCGGCCATGTCCTTGCGGCTGTGGCGGTCAGGGCCGCCGGGCTAGGCAACGCCTCGCGCCGGGATTGTCATCCGGCGGCAGAAGTCGTCGCTGAAGCTCTCCACCACCAGCACTGCCCAGGCGGCGCATCCACCTCCAAGGAGGTGGTCAGGGAACGCGGCGTCTTCCACGGAAGCGAGCGCATTGTGCTCGAACTTCGCCCGGAGGCGCCGCTCCAGGCTCTGACGCCGTCCCGTGGCATCGCGCCACTCTGCCCGGCCGTGGAGGAGCGCGTCGCGCAGAGCAAGCAGCCCGTCCACGTCGCGAAACGGAGCGCGCCGTTCATCAAACGGCTCGGCATCGGCGACAAGGAGCGCCAACTGGTACTTGTGCAGGATCGGGGGTGGCGCCATGGCGGACCACAGGCGCGTGGGGATGGACAGCGCGCGTCTCGCCGTGCCGGGACGACCGTTCTCGCTGGATTCCTGAAGTTCTTCGTACAACTCGTTGATCGACGCTTCCAGGAACGCCGCTGCCGCGAGAATGGCGCCCATGACGTACGCCCGATGCCGTTGCCTGGCCTGGGGATCCGGCTGGGTCGGCTGCTGCTCCTCCAGAGCGCTCGCGAGGTCCGCAAAGTGCCGGGCGGCGAACAGGTGCTGACGATAGAAGCTCCCGGGCGCCTGACGCGACGCGCGGAGCGGAGGCGCGCTCGCACTCGACGACGGGCGCGCTTTCAATGGCACTTGCCGGCTCCCTGATCCCAGACACGCCCCTCGGTGTCGAGGAATGCATGCTGATACTCGTCCGCACCGAGAGTCAGCTTCAGAACGCCGTGGTGCCCCTGGATCCGGCGCGCGGAGTTGGGCTGCACCGGTGTTCGGATCCCGGTGAGACTTGCCCCGCCCGTGCCGACGATGAACTGGGTGATGCCTTTCGCGCTATCCGGCAGTCCCAGCGGTGTCTGAGGATCGAAGCGCTCATAGTGGTGCTCGTGCCCGTTCAGGACGACGTCCACTCCCCCCTCGTAGAGGATGCTCCAGAGCGTGGTCATGCGCAGGTCGCCGGCGTGTGCGCCGGAACTGAATCGCGGCCGGTGGAACATCGCGATGGAGCAGTCTTCGGTGTTGTTCGCGAGGTCCTCGCGCAGCCAGTTCTCCTGCGCTCGCCGCGAGTCAACCGAAAACGCGGGGTTCACCATCATCTCACTGTTCAGCACCACCACGTGCCAGGCCCCGAGGTCGTAGCTGTAGTAGCCTCTACCGGCTTCGCCCGCCTTGTCGCCGAAGAGGTCGTAATAGTCTGCGCCCAGATTGAAATCCAGGTCGTGATTGCCGACGGCCGGCCGGATCACGCGCATGATCCGCCTGGACGTGTCGCCCCAGGATGGGCGCCAGCACGCGTCGAAGTACCGCTTTGCGCCGCTGGGATAGACGTTGTCGCCCAGTGTGAAGATCGCGTCTTCCACGCCGGCGGCGCTGTCGGCTCGGGCCACGCTGTCCACCAGGGCCGCCGTGGCCTCGTCGTACGGCGAGGGACAGGTGGCGATGTCGCCCGCGCCGATGAGTACCGCCGCACCGGCCAGCGCCAGGATCTCGGGGGGCGCGTCAGCAGGCGGCGGTGTCCGTTCGACTGGTGGGAAGCACGCCGCCAATGGAATCGACCCCATCACCACCCCCACCAGCCGCGAGCGCCGCATCCCGCCTCGCCGGTTCCAACATCCCATCGTCCGGTTCCCCCACGTTCAGAAGACAAACCCCGTGCCGAAGATCATCCTCCGCTCCCGGCTGTTCGTGAAGGTCACGGTCAGGCTGGTCGACGGCTTGAGGACACCAATCCAGATACCACCACCGACCCCGGAGTGCCAGCCTCCCGGCGATGAGCCGTCGTGATACACGCGGCCCACGTCGGCAAAACCGATGACGCCCGTATTGAGTGGCAGCACCAGCGGGAACGTCGCGACCGGGATCCGCAGCTCCGCCGTGCCATAGACTGCTGCGTCGCCCGCGTACCGCTGCCGCCTCACCGATCGCAGCGACTGGCTTCCTCCGAGAAACGCAGACTCGTAGAACGGAAACTCACCGAAGACCCGCTTTGCGCCGGCACGCACCGCGAACACCGGCCGCAGCAGGATGGGAAGGGTGACATGTCCCGTCGCGACGCCGGAGATCGAGCCGAACGCGCTCTTCGCGTCCCAGACAGCCGGGTAGAATGCTGCGTCCGCCTCGAGGGTGAAACCGCGCGCCGGATCCTTCTGCATGATCTTGTCGGCGAAGGAGCCGTCCCCGTCGGGCGATGTCGACTCATGGAGCAGACGCATCACCAGGCCGGCCTGGCCGAAGCGACGGAAGCCGTACGGCCGGTCGGCTGCAGCCACGGTACCCGCGAGGCTGTCGGTTCTGGTGAGCTTCACCATGGGCCCGATCGTGATCTCGCTGGCCGGACCCATCGCCCAGCCGAGTGCGGGACGGAACAGCCACTGCGTTTGGCGTACGTCGAGCAGGAGATCGTCGGGCAGGGCCACGTCGTTGCCGAATCCCCCGAAGTAGCCGGTCTCCAACTGCGACATCGCCGATTCGGTCTGCAGGAACAGGCGCGATTGTTCGAACCGGTCGTCCGTGGTCAGCTCGACTTCCCAGGCGCGAAGGGTCGTCGAGTATCCGACCTCCAGCTTGCGGCTGGTGGCGTATGGATACCGTTCGAATCCGGAGGTCCGCCACCGATAGCCGGCCGACAGCACCACACCCAGGCCGTGTCCGGTCGAAACGCCGACGACCGGCTGCTGACTTCGACCGTAGTCGCGCACCGGTGGTGATGGCTGACCGAATACCATGGTGATCGGCCGCCTGAGCCAGGCGGAGTCGGGATCGTATCCGGCGTCCTCGAGCAGTTCTTTGTCGGGGGCTGCACGGTCGATTCCATCCATCTGGTACAACGGTGTGTTGGCTCCGGGCCGAGTTGGTGAATCGGCCATCACGTTCCGGCCGGCACCACCGAGGATCCTGACTGTCACGCCGGAGCGGACGGGACCGCGGACGACGGCTGTATCGTCGCCTCCCTGCAGGTAGACGCGAATTTCCCGCGTGTCGGTCGCTGCGAATCGGCGGGAGAAGTACGGTCGTCCCGCGGCACTGAGCTGCACGTCCACAGCGCCGTCGGGATGCCGCACGATGGTGGCGCGCTCATTCTCGTCGGTACCGTGCACTTCGGAGATCGCGAACAGCGTGCGATAGTAGCGATCGGCCGCGCGCGGCAGATCATCGCGTCGCGAGCGCAGGGTCAGTTCCAGGTCGGGTCTGTCACGGCGGTACTCCGGCGGCATGGCCGCCATGGCCGCCGCGATCACCGAATCCGTGAAGGCCCGCTGCAATGCCCGGGCCGTGGAATCGAAGTCGGCCCGCTGGAGCTGGACGAGCAGGCGTCGATCGAAGTCGGCCGCCGTGCGGAACAGCGCGGTCGCATGCCGGTCTCCGTAGGTCACGAGGCGGGGCAGGGCAACGCGGGCCACGCTCAGCAGCGCACCCTCGTAGGATACGAATGCCTTGTCGCGATCGCGGGGGATCGGAATCCAGCGTGCATCCGGCGACTTCCTGAGGCGCGCCCACTTCCACTGGCCCGGGTGGCGATCGTTGTCGCCGATGACCAGGTCCGTGAGCCGAGCTGTCAACAGAGCATGCGCATCCACGCGGGTAGTCGGATCCTCGTTCAACTCTTCGAGGAGGTCGTCGCTGTCGATGATGTCGACCGCCCCGCCGAAGCCGCGGCCGTTCTCGGGATCCTCCGGGAACTGCTCCATCGTGCCTAGCTTGCCAGCGAAGTTCGCGCGGAACTCGCCCAGCCGTTTGTTGTCAGGCATGACGTACAGCACCGGGCTGGCGTGCAGAACCCGGGCGGCCTTCAGGAACGGCGTCGGAATCACGGTCGCGGCGGGATGCGACGCGCTCAAGCCGTCGGCAAAGACGTCCTCCACCACCGTGCCCTTGAAATCGTCCGGTAGCTGGAGCACTTCCTTGAGGATCGGCCGGAAGACGTATTCCCGTCCGTCGGCGCCTCGCAGGTGCAGGTTGCGCGTCTGCGCGTTTCCGCCCTCCTCTAGCGGCGTCAGTCCTCCCGCGTAGCGTCCGAGGTCGAGCAGCGGCACCCTGATCGGCTTCGACCAGAGGTCGCGGTAGGTGTCGCCCAGGAGGAAACGGTGTACGCCACTGGCGCCGTAGCGCCGGCTCGCCTGCACAACGACCGTATCATCGGCCGGACGCGCCCGCGGCGTGCCGTTGGTTTGTGCCCCGGCGGGTGCACCCGGCAGGAGAACCAGCGGCACGAACCCGGCGCACGCGAATACCAGCACTCGGCTGTGTCGTGTCATGGTGAATCAGACTCCGTGGCCGCGAGCGGCCAGCGATACAGGGTAAGGCTCGGGCTCGCGCGACCCGCCTCGTCGGCCACGATCAGTATGCCATCCACCGTGATCGCCACCCCTTCGGCGCGAGGATGCTCGCCCGGCAGTGGCAGGGAATGCACGACCGTGCCGCCCCGCGTGATCTCGACCAGGGCTTGCTCCTGGCTGGCGATCATCACGTAGTGCCCGGTCGCGGGATCGACGGTGATGTCCGTCGGATGCAGTCCCCGCCAGTCATTCGCCCCGACGACGAGTCGCAAGGGCACGGTAAAGCGATCCAGCCGTGACTGCGCGCCCGTCCCCAGGTGCCAACGGTACACCACCAGGTGATTGCGCAGCGCCCTGGAATAGACGGTCTTGCAGGGCATCACCAGAGCGTCGAACTTCGCGTCGTAGGTCACGCCCTCGAACTCGCATTCATCGCCAAGCCGGGTGTCGTGGGTAGTGAAACGGACCCGGGTGCCGTCGGCGCCTTCGCGGAACTCGTACAGCGCGCCCTGGCTCGTGACCATGTAGATCACGCCATGCGCGATGGTCAGCCCCTCGAAATCAGCCAGCGTTTCTCGATCCCCGAGCATGAATTGCGACAGGAGCACGCCTTCCCGGTGATCCACGACGGTGATGCGGCCCAACTCGTCATCGTGCGCCATGAGGCGTCCATCTGCTGTGAGCGCCAGGCCGGAGATTTCCCCCAGTGATGGCGGCAGGATCCACCGCGCGAGCGGGGAACCCCTCCGACTGGAGTCCGGATCGGCCAGGAGGCGCTGGAGCCGGTCCTGCCGCATTGCTCGTGTGGTGCGCGTGTCGGCCGTGGCGTTCCGTGTCGAATCGCATCCGGCGCCGATCGACGAGAGCAGCACCAGGCCGGAGAGCGCCCCCAGCGCGCGACGACGCATCATGTCTCCTCCGGCTCGCGCACGCTGTCGGCGAGCTCGAGATGCACCGACGCGATCAGGTCACCGGCGTGCGCTCGCACGGCGGTGATGAGGTCGTCACGACTGACACTCTTGCCGAGCCGTACGAGATAGAACATCTGGGACGGCTTGCCGGTGTTCGTCACCACTTCATCGAGCTTCCAGCGCTTGGCGGCCTGGTCGAGCACCTGCTGAACGGCGACCTGTGCCTCGCCGACCTGGTCGCTCTCCAGTGAGAGGACGGCGTTGAAGCGCGGCGTCTTCTTCTTGTTCCCCACCACGTCGCGGACGCGCTCGAATCGCTCGGCCAGGACCGCGACCTTCCTGGGAGTGAGAGCGAGCACCAACTCCCGGTCGGGAACCGAGCCATTGCCGTTTTTCGTCGTCAGGCTGTCGAGCGGCGCCGTCCAACGCGCCGCCGTGGTCGGCTCGAGCATGTTGCGGCCGAAGTCATACCGCCAGCTCAGCAACAGCACGATATTGAATACGACCGAGACCAACGCTCCTACCGCGAGCACCTGGACGCCCGCAGCAAACCCCACGGCAATCGCCAGAAAGATGAAGACGCTGTCGCGGGCATCGCGCAGCGTCGTGCGAAACCGGACGGCGGCGACGACGCCGGCGAGGCTCAGGGCCAGGGCCAGACTGTCGCGAACGATGAACACGACGCCGGCAATGACGATCGGCAGGATGATCAGCGCCTGCGCCACCGACTGCCGGTGCCCTTTCTCGCGCCGCGCCCACATGTAGACCCATGACACCGGCAGCATCAGCGCGAGTGTGCCGAGGAGCGCGAGGGTCGTCAGCGTCGCCAGCTCGAGGAGCGAGCCCGTCGCGATAAGTGACGTGGTAAGTTCCTCCGTGCCGAGCGCGTCGGGCAACAGCCGCGGGCTGCCGATGCCGGGGCTCTCGCGTCCTCCGGCCAGGACCTGCGCCACCGGCGGGAAGAGGGCAACGAGGGCGATGGTACCCAGGGCGAGGGCGAGATAGTACGCAACCAGGCGCCGCATCGGGCGATCTGATCCGTGTGTCATGTAGTCGATGATCCGGGACATTTCGGGCATATGTCTACTCCGCGCCGGGTTCGGCCGGTGTGGAAGAGTCTCCCACGTTGTACACCGAGGACCACACGAGTGTCCAGAGGCGTTAGGCAGACGCGGCAGTACGGACGAGCAAATGTGCCGGCGATCACATGTGAGGCGGTGTCAGCCGGACGCGGGACATGCCCCGCGCGCTGTCATCGGCGAGATACTCGCGCGGGCGGTGCACCCGGGCGCGCAGCAGAACGCCCCAGACCCGCGGGTGGTCAGTAGATGTAGACCGGCGTGCCGACCGGAACGTGCCGGTAGAGCCACGTGATGTCGCGGTCTCCGAGACGAATACAGCCGTGCGTGACGGCGCGCCCGATGCTTGATGGGTCCGGCGTCCCGTGAATCAGGTAGCCGTCGCCCAGGTCCAGGGCATAGCGCCCCAGCTCACCTTGTATCATCCGGTTCAGGGTGCCGACC
>DASWGU010000208.1:0-19586 GCA_036393555.1 Gemmatimonadaceae bacterium | reverse complement strand
ACTGGTGCTGACGGGGGTCGCCCGGGCGGAACTCAACATTCGCCGGTCGCTGGCAACGATCGAATGGGATGCGTCTTCCACACCGCTCTCCGCTGTCGCGCGCACGCTCGACTCGCTGGGCTACCCGTCGCATCCGTTTCGGGGCGTGGGTCGCGAGGCGGTGCGCCGGATCGAGGATCGCAACGCCATGGCAGGCATCGGTGTCGCGGGCGCGCTGGCGATCAACGTCATGCTCGCTTCGCTGGCGCTGTACAGTGGGCTATGGGACGGCATGGAAGCCGAGTACGCCCGATTCTTCCGCTGGATCAGTCTGCTCCTCACGCTGCCGGCACTGCTCTGGCCAGGACGCGTCTTCTTCACCAGCGCCGTGGCGGCGCTGCGCACCCGCACGTTGCATATGGACCTGCCTATCGCGCTTGCGCTGGCCGCCGGATTCGGGCGCGGGGTGATGAACACACTGACCGACGCCGGCCCGGTGTACTTCGACGGCGTGGCAATGCTCGTCTTCCTGCTCCTGGTCGGACGGTACCTGCAGGCGCGCGGCCAGCGCACGGCGGCCGACTCCGCGGAGCTGCTCTACAGCCTGACGCCATCGGCCGCGCACGTGGTAGGCGCGGACGGTGTGGTGAGTGAGATGCCAGCCGAGGCCCTGCTGCCCGGCCAACTGCTCGCGGTGCTGGCGGGTGACTCAATGCCGGCGGACGGAGTCGTGGAGTCCGGCCACTCGTCGATGAACGTATCGCTCCTGACCGGCGAGTCGCGCCCGGTTGCGGCAGGACCGGGGGATCGGGTGTACGCCGGAACGCTCAACCTGTCGGCGCCGGTGCGCGTCCGGGTCACCGAGGCAGGTGAATCGAGCCGCCTTGGGCGACTCGTCAGGCAGGTGGAAGAGAGTTCCCGGCGTCGTGCGCCGGTCGTACTGCTGGCGGATCGGCTCGCCGGCTGGTTCACCGCGGTCGTGCTGGCCCTGGCGGCGGGGGTGTACGTAGTGTGGCTCCGGATCGATGCCTCGCAGGCAATGGACCATGCGATCGCGCTCCTGGTGGTGACGTGTCCCTGTGCGCTGGCACTGGCAACTCCGCTGGCCGTGACGGCCGCCGTAGGGCGTGCGGCGCGGCGCGGGATCTTCATCAAGGGCGGTGAGGTCCTGGAACAACTGGCGCGGCCCGCCCGCATCTTCCTCGACAAGACCGGAACGATCACGGAGGGCGCGCTGTCGCTGGTACGCTTCGAGGGTCCGGACTGGGTGAAGCCGATGATCGTTGCGCTGGAGGCGGGTTCCGGGCACCCGATCGGGGCGGCAATGCGGGAGGGACTGCCGGTCGACGTCCTGCCGCAGGTAACCTGTCCTCGACATGTGGCTGGGGCGGGCATCGCCGGGACCATCGACGGCCACCTGGTGTTCGTCGGGAAGCCCGACTTCGTCCGGGCTGCGCTTCGAGGAGCCACCGGGACCGGGGACGGATCACGAGGGGGGGTGCCAGCGACGGCGATGACTGCCGCCGGGCGCGGCACGAGGACGGCGCCCGATCACCCGCCCTCAGCGTTGTCCTGTGTGTGGGTGGCAGTGGATGGCGCGCTGGTCGCCCGCGCGTGGCTGGGTGACGCGGTCCGGGAGGATTCGCGTCAGGCGATCGCCTCGCTGGTCGCGGCGGGATGGGATGTCGGTATTCTGAGTGGTGACGCGCAGTCGGTCGCGGACGACGTGGCGGCGCAGGTCGGTATACCGGGTTCGAAGGCGATTGGCGGAGCCTCGCCGGAATCAAAGCTCGCTGCCGTTGCCGAAGCGCGCCGCGGGTCGCGGGTGGTCATGGTCGGCGACGGCATCAACGATGCGGCCGCGATCGCCGCAGCGTCGGTGGGCATTGGCGTGCATGGGGGCGCCGAGGCGTCGCTGGCGGTGGCGGACGTTTACCTGACGAGGCCGGGGCTCTCGGCGGTGGTCGAGTTGGCGGAGAGCGCGGCGCGCACCATGCGTGTCATTCGGCGCGGCATCGCTTTCTCACTGGCGTACAACGTGGTCGGCGTGGGGCTGGCGGTGTTCGGGTTGATCAGTCCGCTCATCGCCGCAGTGATGATGCCGGCCAGTTCTCTGACCGTGCTGCTCGGCGCATGGCGAGGGAGAACGTTCGAGGCGGCGGCATGAGCATCATCTATCTCGTCCTTCCACTGGCGTTACTGATCGTCCTGGGCGCAGTGATCGCCTTCGTGTGGGCGGCGAAGCGCGGGCAGTACGATGACCTTGATACGCCGGCAATCCGTGCGGTGCAGGACGATTAGCTCAGCTGGCCGACCTGAGTCGTGAGTGCTGGATGCTCGACCTGCTTCCTGGTCCTGGAGCTGGTGCTGGGCCAAACCCCAGCGCCAGCACGTGTCCGTGGTATGAGCACGAGGCCGCGGCGTTCAACGCGGCTCACATCCTGACCGCACCGAGCCCTGGGCGAGGACACACGAAGCTGACCCGCACCTGATCCGGGGACGAGACCATCGGAGGTTCGGGATCACCTGGTTCGACCGCCGCGGCTGCACACCCCGGACGCGTTCAGCGTTGAACTCTCCGAACGCGAACCGTCTGACTCCGCACACCATCAGAAAGAACCGCCTCAACCTCGTCGATGTCCGCGCTCAGTGCCAGGCTGCCGCCGGTCGATACGCCGATCACCGCTCCGGTGCGCGGGTTGCGCAGCAGTGCCGAGCGAAAGGACTGGGCGGGCCAGGACAGCTCCGTGAAGGTGGCGCCGGCCGATCGCTGCAACGTGGTACGTCCGGCGGACAGACGCATCACCTCGGCATTCAGGAGTGCCGCGCGCCCACGATCGAGAGTACCGGTGCGACCCCGTCCCCGCACCCGGAGCAGCTCCAGCGACGCCCGGTCGGCTTCCGCCAGGGGAATGGCGAACGTGAAGTGCCGCACACCTGGCGCATGATCGATCTCAGCTGGCTCGAACGCGTAGGAGAACGCAGTGCCACCGTTCTCCCGGACGCCTTCAACGACGTACGAACCCGACTTCGATGGCAGCTGCGCGCGTGTCCGCGTGACGAACGCCGGATTGATCGTGATGGAGTCCGCGTGGATCGAGCCCCAGACTATCAGGCACTCACAAGTGGCACCCCGACCGGTCTCGGTCGCCGTCGCAGCAACCGGCCCGGCAGCGATCCGCGCTGCCAGCAGGGCCTGATAGTTGTAATCACTGATCCAGGCCGGCGTGCAGTACGACATGATGTCAAAGGTGGAGAACGCGCCCAGCTGAGGCGGTGCCCCACCATCCACCGACCAGGTGTACATGTCGGTGCCGGGCACCCCAATCGTGGCGCCTGCATGCGGATATGCCGCATCGGGGTTCGCCGCGCCGCCGCAGGGCGCATGACGCCGCCCGTGATTGTGTCCCAGTTCATGGGCCACCAACTCCGTCGTCTGGCGCTGCCGTGCGAACCACCCCACGCCCACGACGATCGCTGTGCGGGTGTTCGGTCCGAAACTCGCCTGGTTGCCCGGGACGTAGCCGATGCCACCGAACTGGGTGAACGTCACGCCGGGCGGCGGGCGCACCGCGCCCATGTAGTAGCGCCGCGTTCCTTCTGCCACCCGCTTGAGATCCAGCTCGCCGAGCATCTGCGCGAAGGGCCCGATCTCGCCGCTCCCATACGCCGCATTGGTGGCCATGGTCTCGCCGATGTCGTGGTCGATCATGGAAACCGGGTACAACTGGCGTGTGGCGTAGAGGTACTCGGTCATGTCGTTTTCGGTCACCTGACCCAGGCTCCCCCCATTGGCGAGGAACACGGGAACGAAACGGACTTCGAGTGGCGGCACGTCCATGACCTGCACCTGCGCCGCGGGGCCCGTTGCCGGCCAGGCGTTGTCCGCAGCGTTCGACTCGGGCACGACGTCATGGGGATCGATCTCGACGTGCAGCCGGAGCGTCGGCGTGATCACCGAGGCGGGGAGGATGAACCGCGCCGCCGGCAGCGACACGTTCACGACCAGAGGGAGCTGGCCGACGACGTTCTTTTCCTCGCGCAGCACTTCCGCCGCCCCGTCGTACGCAATCAGTCGCAGGCGCGGCGGCTGGCAGCCCGCCGGCAAGGCAACGTCGCTCGTGGCGTGGACGCGCACCTCTGCCGGCAGCCCTCCGCTGACCAGCGGAATGTCACCGGCTTCCCGCTGCGAGACCTGCGCGAGCAGCACGTTATCGAGAATGAGGTTCGGTGCGGTGCCAAGAACGCAGACGGGGGCGGCCGAGGTCCGGCCCTCGCTGGATGCCGTGATCGTGGATGTGCCGGTTGACACCGCGGTGACGAGACCCTGCGGCGACACAGATGCCACCGCCTCGCTGGAGGACGTGAAGGTAACCGGCCTGTCCGTGAGTTCGTTGCCAGCGGCGTCCCGCACTACCGTGGTCGACGCCGAGGAGCCACCGGTCACCATGACCGCCGCCCCTAACGAGAGCGTCACGGTCGCTACGGGCGGTGGCTCCACCACGATACTTGCTGACCCCTCCACGCCGTCCACCGCGGCGCTGACCATGGCACTGCCGAGACCGACCGCGGTGACGACCCCGGAAGAACTCACGGTGGCAACGCCGGCGGCGGAGCTTCGCCAGGAGACGGCTTTGCCGGCCAGGGTCGCGCCGGCGCGATTACTGGCCGTCGCATTCAACTGGACCTGGTTGTCGACACCGAGATGGAGCGTGTGCTGCGCCGGTTGCACCTCCACGCGGTCCACAGCGTTGGGATCTTCGTCCGGCCCGGTCGCGCCACAGGCCGCGAGCACCATGACCGATGCGGCAAGACGCGCAGTACCATGGTTGAGACGCAAGCCAAGCCTCCCACGCGTGCGTGGTGTTCGCTTCGTTCCTCGTCCTCCCGCGCACTGTCTCACGCGACGCTAGCTTGGCTAGCCAGCGGCCTGAGTCGTGCGTACTGGATGCTCGACCTGCTTCCTGGTCCTGGAGCTGGTGCTGAGCCAAAACCCCAGCGCCAGCACCTGTCACCCAGTTCGAGCACCCAGTACTGAGCACTCAGCGATCTGGCCTGAGTGGTGAGAACATGCGCCGCTCTCCTCCCTCCCTCTCCTTCACGCGCTCCGAGTTTCAGGATGGACGCCAGCTAGCTAGAACGGCTTCTCCAGACTCTCGCTCTGCGGCGTGAACAGTTCGGCCCCGCTTTCGGTGATCACCATGTCGTCTTCCAGCCGGCACCCGAACTCGCCGGGGATGTAGATGCCCGGCTCGTCGCTGAAGGTCATCCCCGGCTGCAGCTTGAGTGTGTTGCCCTTCACCAGGTACGGCCATTCATGGCCGTCCATCCCCATACCGTGTCCCACCCGGTGGGTGAAGTACGTGTAGCCCGGACCGTACCCGGCGTCTTCGACCACCGTCCGCGCTGCAGCGTCCACCGCCTGGCATTCGATCCCCGGTCCGGCCGCCTGGAGCGCGGCCGTTTGCGCCCGATGCTCGATCTCGAACACCTGCTTCATCTTCTCCGACGGCGTGCCCAGGACGAACGTGCGCGACAGATCCGACGAATAGCCTTCGACCTTGCACCCACCATCGATCAGCAGGATGGTCCCCTCGCGGATGATCTGCGGCTGCACCGAACCGTGGGGCAGCGCGGAGAACTCTCCAACCTGGACGCCTGCCCCTCCATCGAATCCCAGTTGGCGGTGTGCCTTCGCCACGAGCTCGGCAAACTCGGTTTGCGTCATGCCGTCCTGCAGCGACTTCCAGGCCGCCTCATATGCCTTGAGCGTCACCTGTGAGGCCAAACGCATCAGCGCCAGCTCGTGCGTGTCCTTCACCATGCGACACCCGGCGGTGACCAGCGTCCCGTTCGTGACGCGGAGCGCCGGCGCCGCAGTGGCCACGGCGTGGGAGAAAGTGAATCGGACCGTCTCCTCCACGCCAATGGACCCGCCGGCAATCCCCGCCGCGCGAAGACCCTGCGCGACCCGCTCCGAGGGGCTCTCGTCTTCCTCCCAGGTCATCACCGTCGTTCCGGCACCCAATGGGCCAGTGCGCGCCTGTTCGAGCGTGCGCTCCTCCTCGAACTTCGGTGTGACGATGAAGGCTTCACCCCGGGCGGGGATGATCACTGCCGTCATGCGCTCCGAGAGTCCCCATTGCATGCCGGTGAAGTAGATCATCGACGTCCCTCCCATGAGCATGAGGGCGTCGAGTCCATTGTCGGCCAGTAGCCGGCGCGCCTTGTCGATCCGTGCTCGCCGCTCTTCGACGCTGATGGGTGTCGCCTGGTCCTTCATGGAAGTCAGCGCGGCGATGGCCGGCGGCAGCCCGTCATCGGCACCGGCCTGCGATCGGCTGCCAGCCACACCACAGGCGGTTCCGGTCAGCGCGAGCGAGGAGGTCTGTACGAAGCGGCGGCGGGAGAGCATTCGGCAGGCTCGGTCGAAGGGTGGGCCACGGACCACCAATCTGTCATCGGGGAAGTAGCGAGGGCAGAGGGCAGCGATCGGGAAGCCGCGGAAGGCGCCAACGCGAATCCCGACAGGACCGGGGCCCGCGGGGAACGCTGCTCCCCGCGGGCCCTGACAGTCGGTGGACTGCGGCCGTGATGTCGCGCTACGACACGACGACGTTCTGCAGGTCCGTCACGGCCTTGCGCAGCATCCGGACTCTGGGCTGATCGCATGACCCGGCCACGTCTCTCTCGAGCTGCGACGAGAGGCTGCGCAGGAGTTGTGACCGCGGCGCCGCCGACGCCCGCTCGGCGTCGAGCAGGGACCGGCGCACGTCCGCGATCCGCGAAGCCGAAAGACACCGACCACGCTCGAGCTGATCCACGAACGCCCGCGCCAGTGCGAAGGTCGGCGGCCACTCGATCTTCGGCTGCCCCTGCGCATTGAGGTGCGTCCACCGAACCGTCATTGCCGCATCGATTTCGTTCTGGGTGAGAAACTGGCTGGGCACCAGCTCGGCAACGTCCAGTCCGCGCGCGATCTCGGAGCTCACGATGGCTCCGTTGTACCAGTACACCGACCACGAACCGCCCATGCGCATCCGCGTCGAGTCCACCGGACCTCGATCGAAGTAGGCGATCTCGAACGGCTTCTTCGGATTGGTCCAGTCGAAGACGGAAATCCCACCCTGATACCACGCCTGCACCATGACGTCGCGGCCGGGGATGGGGATGAGCGACCCGTTATGCGCCACACAGTTCTCGTTCGCGGTCTGCACGGTCGGGATCTTGTAGTAACTCCCGAACTTCATCTTCCGGTTCTCGATCGAGAAGATCGCGTCGGAGCCCCATTCCCGCTTGTCGTCCGCGCGGCACTTGGGCGAGCCGCCGCCACCCCACTCGTCGGAAAACAGGATCTTCGTGCCATCGTTGTTGAACGTCGCCGAATGCCAGTACGCGAAATTGGAATCGGCCACCGCATCCAGGCGAACCGGATTCACGGGATTGCTGATGTCGAGCAGGAGCCCGTGGCCTTCGCAGGCACCGCCGGCGAGACCGAGCGCCGGGTAGACGGTGATGTCGTGGCACTGGCGGCCAGTCGCGATGGGACTCCCCGGCGCCGGCGCTTCGCCAAGCATCCGGGTGATGATCGACTGCATGCTGGCGCGGAGACCAGCGCTGTCCGCCGCCGTGGGGGCGCCGGTTCCACCACGCAGCTTCACGAGGCTGTCGAGCTGGTTGCCGACGAACATCGCGCCCAGCACGATCTCCTGCCCTGAGGCGGGAATCACGGCCGTGAAGCCGCCCCGTGCACGAGCATCCGCCGCAGCCTTCGCGGCAGCATCCAGGTCCTCCTGCGCCGGGCCATGGCTGGGCGTCATCGTCAGGCCGGTGAAGATGTTCGCGCGGTTCACGATCGCGGCGCCGGCCGGGTTGTTCACCGGTACCTTGATGATCTCGATGCGCCAGAGTGAGGAGTTCTCGCTCTCCTCAGGCGACTCGCGCATGCAGCCCGCCATCTCGTTGGGTGACCGGACACCGGCCGAACCCGAGACGTAGATGTACACGTTCTCGCCATCGCGGGGATCCTCGACCACCGTGTGCGTGTGCGAGCCGCGGCAGGTCTGCACGTTGGCCACCAGCTTCGGGTTCCGGATGTCGCTGATGTCGAAAACCCGCACTCCCCGCATGCGCAGCGCGCTCACCGTGTCGGGCACACCGCCGGGGAGACAGTCCACTCGACCGTTGTTCGCCTCGGCGGACATGAACAGGAGATTCCTGTAGACCGACACGTCGTTCTGGGAGGCCGGACAGGTGTACGCCGTGACCAGCACCGGCGCCGCCGGGTTGCTGATGTCCCAGATCACCGGACCGTTGTAGTTGCCCTGTATGGCGTAGTTGCCCACGAACGCAAGGTCGGAGTTCGTGATCCCGAGGAAGCCCTCGGGCGAGACTGCCTTCGCCACAACCTTGAGGTTCGAGACGGCTTCGCCGGCATCCATCAGTCCGGACTTGAGCCCGACCCGCGAATCGAGCCGGGGATCCGGGGCCGGCTCGGGGGCCGGAGTGGGAGTCGAACCCGCGCACGCCGTCAGCAGTGCGAGAGCGGCTGCGCGTACGCCGATCGTGCGAAGTGCTGCAATCATTCCGCGTTCCTCTGGTATCTCTGGTGGTCAGGGAGCCTCGATGAGCATCTGGAGCATCCGCTTGATCTCGGTCGACTGGTCGACTTCGACATCGGACGCGAACTTGAAGATCGTTTCGTCCTGGCCGGCACCGTGCGACGCGAACAACGTCTTGACCATCTCCACGGCGCCCCGGTGGTGCTGGATCATGAAGGTCAGGAACAGCCGGTCGAATGCCTCACCGCGCGCGGCGTCGAGCTGCGCAAGCTGTTCCGGTGTCAACATGCCGGGCATGGGCATCACGTGCGTCATGCCTCCGTGCGTCATCGGCATGCCGGCCGGGTTGGGCTCGGGTGCCGCCTGGTTCCGGTCGCCCAGCCAGGACTGCATGATCACGATCTCGTCCTGCTGGGCGTTGATGATCCGCTCGGTCAGGCGCAGTACGGCGGGACTCGCGCCATGTGTCGGCGCCCAGCGCGATATCTGGATTGCCTGTGCGTGATGGTGGATCATCCCCGCCATGAAATCGATGTCGGCCTGCGTGTACGGATACCGGAGACTATCCAGCCTCGCCCGTTCCCGGGCGGACTCGGGGCCCATTGCCGTGAGCACCGTCTCGGGGTGCGCGCGGGCGCACGCCAGGACCGCTATCAGCGAAACAGAGAGCGTTGGAATCAGGCGGGGATGGAGCGACATCAATCGGGGTCAGAAGGACGGGCCGAACGCCAATGGTCCCCTAAGCTTAACGAGCAGGCCTGATTCGTGAGTGCTGGATGCTCGACCTGCTTCCTGGTCCTGGAGCTGGTGCTGAGCCAAAACCCCTGCGCCAGCACTTGTCACCCGGTTCCAGCACCCAGTTCTGAGCACTCAGCGATCTGGCCTGAGCGGTGACCGGATGCGTCACTCTCCCCTCCCCATCCATCACGCGCTCCGAGTTTCAGAATGGACACTAGTTGATCGGAATTCCCCGCGAGCGCAAGCCCACCCGACGACTCAGGTACCGCCACCGCTGGCCGTCATTCGCTCCCCATCAACTCCCATCAACTCGACGAGGGCGAAGGTTCGACGCCTGCCGCGCCGGCAGGTGGCTGACCGGCAGGCCCACCGCGACCATCGCGCCGCACTGGTCGTGACGTCATCGCGTCCCGAGGGGCGCCGTCCTTCTGAGCCTGGGGCGTGCGGACCGTTGCCTCGGGTTCGCCGCGCTACAACCCGATGTCCCATCACAATGGGTCCATCTGGCCTCACGGCAACGCGCTGATCGCGGCGGGGCTCGCCAGATACGGACTCAAGCAGGATACCGCGATGGTGTTCGGCGGGTTGTACGACGCCAGCGCTTTTTCGATCTTCACCGCCCCGCACGCCATGACCGCGCGCCCCTCAACGAGACGCGCGGTCATGACACCGCCTCCTGCGGTAACATTTCGTGCCGGCACCTAACGCAACATCAGACCAACGAGCACCGGCATCCAGCGCAGGTTCCGCCCCGGAATGGAGGCCCCCGCGGGGGGTTCGTCGGCCGCGATGTTCGTCACGGCGGTCTGCATGAACAGCGACGTCGCGCCGAGGATGTGGAACTCCAGACCCGCCCCGGCGTTGAAGCCCCACTTCGTCTCGCTGTCGGGATCGTCGACGCTGCTGCTGAACCGGTCAGCCAGTCCGGACGTCGACCCGAAGTCACGGAACTGATAGAACCCGCCACCGCCCATCAGGGACGCGCTGTTCCGCGAGCTGAGCGGGACGGACAACGTGATCATTGCGACTCCCGAGTAAACGGTCGGGTCCGGGTTGAAGTACGGACCCGAGCGTACGCCCTCAAGCCGCTGGACGCTCCACTCCGTACGAAGGCCCAGCAGGCGTCCCGGCTTGCTCCAGCCGATCGGGACGGTCACGTTCAGCGCATCCGTGTACCCGAGGTCATGCAGAGTCCCGGATGTGAAGTTTGCACCGGTCCCCACGCCAATGTAGAACCCGCTGTTCCCGAAGAGGGAACGGTTGCGGAACCGGTCGAACCGCTGGTTGAGGTTCTGGAGCCGGCTGTCCACTTCCGTCAGTCGCGCCGCGGTGGACGCGAGATCTTCACGCAGCGTGCTGATCTCACTGCGCGTGGCGGCGAGGGAGTCCGAGAGCGCAGCGATGCGTGCCTCCATCGCGGCGCTGCGCGAGCCGAACGCGGCGTTCGCGGCTTCCAGCGAGTCCAGCCGCTGGCGGTAATTGGCCGCCGCGGCCTCGAGCGAGTCCAGCCGTGCCATGCCGGCACTGAGGACCTCGCCGCCGGATTCCCGGCGAACGATACCCGCCTGGTCCTTGGTCATGCGTATCCGGATGTCCGACGTGTCACGGCGGGTGGTGTCGATCTGCGCATTCGCCACTGCTGTGCTCGAAAGCGCAAGCGCGACGCAGAAGACCGTCGCGCGCGGGGTGTACGGCTGCAGTCTCATAGAGCGCCTCACAGCTACTGGATGGACGCGCCCTCCACTGGTGCCCCACGCGGATCGCCAGCGAGGTTCGCGCGTGATCCCCTGATACCCGTGCGCTACGCGAGGTTGCCGGGCCGCGTTCCCGGTGCAGGCAAGCGAGCTGTGTCGTTAGGTGGGCGCTCCACCTGACGCCGCCAGCCTGAAGCCGGCACGGCCGCAGCGGAATGGCTCGTCGCCCCGGATGCGGCGGGCGAAACGTCCCGGGCGGTCTCGTCGGGTACTGGCACGCGGCCGGGAGGAGTGCACCTTATCCGCACCGTTGCGCCCGATCCCACCCCCTGACCCGTCGAATGGAATGGTTCATCAAGGCTTTCATTCGTGCTTCCCTGCTGTGGTTCGCAGCCGGGATCGCGCTCGGCGTGGCGATCGCCATCCACCCGCCATGGATCGTCTACCGTCCCGCCCACGCGCACATGAACGTGGTCGGCTTCCTGACCATGCTGGTGTTTGGCGTCGGATATCAGTTGCTCCCCAGACTGTTCGGTCATCCGCTTCATAGCGTGCGACTCGCCGTGGCGCATCTCTATGCCGCCAACCTTGGACTCGCCGGTCTTGTGCTGGGCTTCCTGATCCGGCCGCACCGAGCCGGCGCCACCTGGGTCATCGTCGTCGGCGGGTCCCTGTATGCCCTGGGCGCGGTGTTCTGGGTCGTCAATCTCTGGCGCACCTTCGACGCCGCCGATGCGCGCCAGCGCTCGCGGACCGGATCCGGGTCGCGGCCGCTGCCCACGGTGGACGATTGATCGGCCCCCCCAGCGGACGGCGTTCGCACCCGAGCCGGCCGTCCCGCCCTCCTCCTCGTGGACACCGGTTGTGGCGCGAAGCAGGCACAACGGTCGCCCTCGATGACCGCACCATGCGCCTTGCCATGCACGGTATTTTGACCTACGCTCGGACTCGAAGGACCCGTTTCGCGAGGTCAGTCATCCACACCCGGTGAGTTCAGCCCATGCCGACGTTCCGTGCGCCGTCCCCTCGAGTGGCCCTGTCAGTCGCCAGTGCTGCCGTACTGATGATGTCGTGCAACAGCGACAATCCGGCCGGACCGACCCCGCCCGATGGCCGCACGTTGTACGGCGTCACGCTGGACAACCGACTGCTGCGATTCAACAGCGCTCTCCCGGGCACCATCCTCACCGAAGTGCCGGTGACCGGCATGCCGTCCGGCCAGCGCCTCGTTTCCATCGACATTCGTCCGGCGGACGGTGAGATCTATGGCGTAGGCACTGACAACCGGGTCTATCGCGTCCACAAGGTGACGGGCGTCGCCACCGCGGTGGGCGAGGTGTTCTCGCCGTCGCTCGACGGCGAACACTTCGGGCTCGCGATCACGTCGGGAGATGATCGCATCCGGACATCCAGCGTGGAGGGCGACCAGAACCTGCTGCTGAATCCAGCCGACGGTTCGCTCATCGGCGTCGGTGGCAGCTTCGCGTTCGCCGCAGGTGACGCCAACGCCGGGACCAACATCGGCATGGCCGCACTCGCCAACATGGGCTCGACGCTCTATGGCATTGAATCGAACGTGAATGTCCTGGTGCTGGTCACCGATCCCGCGGCCGGGACCGTCACGACCATCGGTAGCCTGGGTGTCAACACCGTACCCTGCGCGGCATTCGACATCGACCCCTCGGACAGTGTGGCGTTCGCTTCACTGGCGCTGAACGGCATCTCGACCCTGTACACTGTCAACCTGACCACCGGCGCCGCAACGCCACTGGGCGTGATCGATATCGACTCGGAGGTCCAGGGGCTCGCCATCGAGTAGTGATGGTTCATTGAATGCCCCGGCGCCCCGCAGTATGCTCCACCAGCCCATACCGGAGGACGAGACATGACCAATGGCAGACCCATCAGCATCAGCCTCATTGCGGCTGCCCTCATCGTCGCCACGGCAGCGTGGATGGCGCCGGCTGGCGACGGGATGATCGTTGGCGCCCCGCCTGCAAAGTCGCTGGGCCAACTGGCGTTCGGCCCGGGCAATGTGCTCTTCATTGGCGACAATGACGGCGCGCAGGTCGTCGCGGTCGAAGTCGAGGATGGTGAGCGCGGAACCGGTGCCATATCGCTGGACGGCATCGACGAGCGGGTGGCTCAGCTGCTGGGTGCGCCGGTCGCGGATATCCGGATCAACGACCTGGCGGTGCATCCGGTGACTCGGAACGTTTATCTCAGCGTAACGCGCGGTTCCGGCGCGACCGGCGCTTCGGTGCTGCTTCGCGTCACCCGCGACGCGGCGAATCCGATCCGGGAAGTGCCGCTCACCAGCGTCAGATACTCGCTCGCGTCGATCGCCAACGCGCCGGCGGACCAGCCCGGGTCGCGCAGGAATCCCCGGTCCTCGACGATCACCGACATCGCGTTCGCCGATGGCCAGGTCTGGGTCGCAGGCCTGTCGAACGAGGAGTTCGCCTCGTCGTTCCGGCGCTTCTCCTTCCCGTTCGGCAAGTCGATGGAGACAACGACACTGGAGATCTACCATGTGTCGCATCGCGCCAGCGAGACGCGGTCGCCCGTTACGTCGTTCACGGTGCAGCAGGTCGATGGGGTGTCGTACATCGTCGCCGGGTACACGTGCACGCCGATCGTGGCCTTCGCCGTCCAGGACCTCGTTCCCGGGAAGCACATCGTCGGTCGCACCGTCGCGGAACTCGGAGCCGGGAACACGCCGACCGACCTGGTCTCCTTCACGCGTGACGGCCGGGACGTCATCATGGTGGTCAACAGTCGCCGTCCACTGATGCGGCTGAACGCCAGCGACGTCGCCAGCGGCACACCGCTGACCACACCCGACGTCGACGGCATAGCCCGCGCCGCCCTGGAGCAGCCGTCCGGTATCACACAGATGGCCGACCTGGACGTGAATCACGTGGTCGTCATTCAGCGTGGCGCGAACGGTCTGAACCTGAAGTCGATTGCGAAGTCGGCCCTGTAGGCGTTCTGCTGCACCGATAGTCCGAACAGCGTCGTGCGCCGCGCCAGGCCTGGGCGCGGCGTGCGTCATTCTGGGACTGGCAGGGTGCGGCGCGCCGTCTCGTGGCTCCGAGCACTCGTCCCGGATCGACTTCCGCATCGACTCCGCTGCATCGGATTTCGGCGCCGTACGGGCGTATCCTCTCGACGCGTCCTCGCTGGCCCGCTTCCAGCGGGTGGCGTCCGCACCGGACGAGTGGTGGCAGGTGCTCAGCCTGCACGTGGGGGACACGGCAGCCGTGCCGATGCTGGGCTCCTGGAAGGTCGCCGGGGATACGCTCGTGTTCCAACCGCGCTTCCCACCGTCCCGCGGTACGGTCTACGTCGCGAGGTTGAACGCCGCCGCGCTCGGGAACCACCTCACCGGATCGCCGATCACGGCCGCCTGGGAGTATGCGCCCCATTCTGGCGCGCCCACGACCACCGTTGCGGCGATCTACCCGTCCGCCGATGTACTCCCCATGAATCTCCTGCGGATGTATGTGCAATTCTCCGCGCCCATGACCACGGGTCGGAGTTACCAATACGTGCGCCTCCATGCCGACGGGGATTCGCTTGTCGCCGAGCCGTTTTTCACCGCCGCCGGCGCCGTGGAACTCTGGGATCCTGACAAGACCCGCCTGACCATCCTCTTCGACCCCGGACGGATCAAGCGTGACCTCCTCCCGCATGAACAACTCGGGCTGCCGCTCCAGGAAGGAGGACGATACCGACTGGTGATCGACAGCAGTTGGCCCGATGCCGCCGGGCGGCCGTTGGTCGGGGAATTCGAGAAGCGGTTCCAGGTCAGCGGTATGGACCGGACTCTCGTGCGGAGCAGCGACTGGACGCTCTCGGTTCCGGCCTCAGGGACGCGGGAGCCGCTGGTCGTCGATTTCCCCGAACCGCTCGATCACGCCCTGTTGTTCCGCATGTTCACCGTGCGGAACGCCACAGACACGTTGCTGCCCGGAGAAGCAGGCGTGTCGCGTCATGAGCGGCGCTGGTCCTTCACGCCGGTCGAACGCTGGGCGCGTTCCACCCATCACCTCGAGGTCGACACGGAACTCGAGGACCTGGTGGGCAACAATCTCCGTCGCCTCTTCGACGTGGCGCCTGGGGACACGGCGGCGACCGGGGTCACGCAGTTGCACGTCCGTCTGCCCTTCACGCCCCGCTGATCCGGCGTCGGGCGCCGATGGAGTTGTTGCGCGGTCCAGTGCGTGACCTGCGGGATCCCTGCCGCGTTCCCGGCCACTGTGAACCGCGGCTGAGCGAACGCGAACGCTGCCGTCGAGCCTCGTGCCGCGCGGACCGCACTCTCATCAGGCGGCCGGACTTGGGGACGCAACGGTTAAGATTCCGGGGCACTTCTACACTCACCAAACGACTCTCGACTCGCATGTCCTGGACCGATCGCGCCGTTTCAGCATCTGACGCCATCTCGCTCGTCACCAGCGGCATGCGCGTCTTTTCGCACGGCGCATCGGCGACACCCCTCTCGCTGCTGGCGGCGCTCGCCGCGCGGACCGACGTCGAGGACGTGCGGCTCTACCATCTGCACACCGACGGACCCGCACCCTGGTGCGATCCGGCCAGCGGCGGGCGAATCCGGTCCGTCTCGCTCTTCAACGGGCCTTCCATGCGGGAGCCCGTGGCTGACGGGCGCGCTGATTTTGTCCCGATCTTCCTCTCCGACGTGCCCGCCCTTTTCCTCAGTGGCTCCGTACCGCTCGACGTCGCCATGGTGCATCTCTCGCCCCCCGACCGTCACGGGTACTGCTCACTGGGCACGTCGGTCGATGCAGCCCGGGCGGCCGTCGACAGCGCCCGGTTCGTGGTGGCCGAGATCAACGAGCGGATGCCCCGCACCCACGGGAACACGGCCGTCCCGTTCGACCGGATCGACGCCTTTGTCCGTACCGACCGGCCGCTGATTGAGCATCCGCCCGCAGAGGAGTCGCCCGTCGAGTCGCGCATCGGTGAACTGGTGGCTGGGCTGGTGGAGGATCGGGCGACGCTGCAGATGGGAATCGGCGCCATCCCGAACGCGGTGCTGGCACGGCTGGGCGACAAACGCGACCTCGGGATCCACACCGAGATGTTCTCCGACCGTCTGCTGGACCTGATGGCCACCGGCGCCATTACCAACCGGTTCAAGCAGGTGCATCCCGGACGGACGGTAACGAGCTTCGTGATGGGCTCGCAGCGGCTCTTCGATTTCGTGAGCGACAACCCGATGGTCGAATTCCACTCGTGCGATCGCACCAACGATACCGCGCTCATCGGGCGGAATCCGCGGGTGACCGCGATCAACTCGGCCATCCAGATCGACCTCACCGGCCAGGTCTGCGCCGACTCATTCGGGCACCGGATCTACTCCGGAATTGGCGGGCAGATGGACTTCATTCGCGGCGCCGCGCGCTCGCGGGGCGGGAAACCCATCATCGCGCTGCCATCCACGGCCTCGGGCGGCAAGCACTCCCGTATCGTCTGGGAGCTTGCGCCTGGCGCCGGCGTGGTGACGACACGCGGGCACGTGCACTGGGTGGTGACGGAGTACGGCGTGGTGAACCTGCACGGGCTGTCGATCCGGGAGCGCGCGGCAGCGCTGATCTCCATCGCGCATCCCGATTTTCGTGCCGAACTCGCGCGCGACGCCCGCATCGCCAGGCCCGTTCAGCCGGCCGTTTCGTCATGACCGGGGAGGGAGGCCTCGACATCCGTGACAATGAGCAGCTCGGCCGCTATGAACTCGCCACAGAAGGCGGCACCGCAATCCTGACGTACCGCCGGAAGGAGGATGCCATCATCCTGGTCCACACCGAGGTGCCCGAGGCCCTGCGCGGGCGCAACCTGGCGAACCGTCTGGCGCGGCTCGCACTCAATGAGGCGCGGAGGGACGGGAGGAGGGTGGTGGTGAAGTGCCCATTCGTGTCGGCCTTCATCCGGCGACATCCGGAGTACGCGGACCTCGTCGACGGAGGTCGCAGGGGCGAAGCGTCGGGTGGGCAGCCGCACTGACCGGAATGGCGTGACACCGCGCACCGCGTGCGCGCGAGAGGCGCAGACGTCCGCGCCCGCGCCTGACTGCTACCGCAATGCTGCTGTACCCGCGACGTTCGGGTCGCCCGATCTCCTGACTCGTCCTGCTCCAGGCGGCGTTGCGGACGCAGCCGATACCTGAGCCAGGCAACGGCGCTCCACTGCGGCATCGTGCGAGTTGGCTGATCTGACGCACCGCCACCACGCCAGGAACGGCGTCCACTGGTTCGGCCATCGTTCCGGTGCCCAATGCCCGGTGCTTGCCCGGAAACCGGGCGACCGCAACCCAACAGTGCCGTCACCGATACCACGTGTTTCGAGCGACGGATCGGGGTGCGGTGTGCACAGGACCGGCGTGTTCCAGCAGCCGTTGTCATCAACCGGAACCAGCACGCGTACACCACCAGCCAGTGTCCGCTCGCTCAGCTCCGGTACCGGTAGCGGCGCGAGCCAGACACCGCCGTCCGGAAGGGTTACCACGGCCTCCAGCGTTTCACGCCATCGCGTCGTCGGATCGGCGCGGAGCGCGACGCCGGCCCACTGCTTCAGACAAATCGCCGCTGTTACTCCCAGGACAACTGCCGCCAGGCGTCTCGCCGGTGTGCGGCCGCGATCGTGCGTACGGACTCCCGCCCACCACGCCAACGCCATTCCCGCCCCGCTCCAGAGAACCCCCTGCGCCAGGCGCGGATGTGGCGCACTGACCAGCCAGAACACGATACCGACACCGAGCGGGATCCAGGCGCGGCGCCACGCAGAGTTCCACGGGGGACCGATCGCGCGCGCGCGCGTCATGATGGCAAACACACCGACCGCCGCCATCAGCAGGGCCGGCAAGGTGAGCTGGACGAACAGGTCGCCGCGGACGATGATGCCGCGGAGCCAGGGTAGCAGCCAGGAGAGGCCGGGGTAGATCAAGTTGTTGTTCAGATTCCTGGCGCTCATGGCAATCCACGCGGCCTCCCCAACCACGTGTTCCACCGGCATGCGCCAGTCGACCGGGAGCGGGAAGGCCGTGGATGGGAACAGCGGATACCCGCTCACGATGGCGCTGCGCACCAGCCAGCCGCCAAGCAGCAACACGGATGGCGCGGACCAGAGCGCCAGTCGCGACCACGCGCGCACCCGGTGGTCGCCGGCTGGCCGAAGGCTCCAGAAGACGACGAGGACGCTCGCGGCCGCGACAATCACCGCACTCAGCTTCATGGTAACCGCCGCCGTGAAGAGCAGGAGGATGGCGGCCATCTTGCGCATCCGATCCGGCCATTCCGGAACGGGGTGCGCGAGGCTGTCAAACAACACCCGAGTTGCTGCCAGCAGCATCGTCGCCACGGCGAAGTCTGTGCTGAGCGACCGCACGTCGTGGCGGAACGCGGCGGAAATGACCAACGGCATGATCGCCAGCGAGAAGACATCGAACGCCCGCGGGATGGGCTCCCGCCGGGACGCCACCAGCGCACACGCCGCCTCGACCGTCAGTGCCGCGATCAGAAGGGAGTTCAGGAAGTGGACCGCCCCGCCGTCAAGCCAGCCGACGTCGAACGGCGCGGCCAGCAGAAGCGCCGTGGAGTTGAATGCCAGCCGGCCGTGCAGATTCCCGAGACCGGGCACGATCGCGAACGCATTCGTCCAGGCCACGGAGGGCTGGTGGTACATGCCGGTGTCGTAGAAGACGGACGGCCCCAATGCGCGATTCGCGATCCACAGCAGCGCGCACACCGTGAAAGCCGCGATCCAGGCGTTGCCCGGTGCCGCAACACCCGTGAGGGCCGTTCGTGCCCTCCATGCCCCGGCCACCCCGAACGCCACGAGCGCCACCACCGCCCAGGCGTTCACAGGCCTGGCCAGGTGCCACAGCTGCAGCGATGCAGCGCATGCCCCGATGCCCAGCCAGAAGGCCAGCGACAGGTCGCGCCAGGAGCTGGTCGCCATCCTCCACCAGATTCTGAGCCAGGTGCCCAAACCAACGAACGTGATGGCGGCAACGAGCCAGACCCCCACCACGACCGCATGCGCAAGGAGGCCGTCGGCGATGAGGCGCATCAGCGGCACGTGGCGGCGCCTCGCCGAGCGGCGGAAGTGGCTGGCAGAACCCACACGGGGGCTTCGAGTACTCGTCGCATGGCCTCGGATGAATTCTGCGAATCCGGCACGACGGTCCGCCTCACGCGTGGACTCGGCCGCGACAATATGTTGGTCTTGCTCGCCGGCCGGGGCAATCCCGCTCGTTCACAACTGCCGCGCCTTGCGAAAAGGGTTGCCTGCCAGCAACTGTAGTAGCCTTCACATAACGAGCCACTGGAGGGACGACGTTCGTGTCTGACGCCGACAAGCCATTCCTGAGCCGTCCCATGCCGCATCACGCTGAAAACGCGTTGCGCCAACCGGCAGGTGCCGGATGGCCAGCCACGGTGTGCCCTGCAAATGCGCCCCTCCTGATCAGGGGCGATGCCGTCTAGTTCTAGTTCCGGTCAGGCCCCGACCTGGCTGAGCAACCGGGTTGCCTGGGCGGTCGCCGTGTGGACGGGACTGTTGTTCGGCTTTCTTGAAGCGCTCAACGGCACCT
>DASWGU010000207.1:0-10786 GCA_036393555.1 Gemmatimonadaceae bacterium | reverse complement strand
AGGCGACGTATCCGACGGGAACCTCCTGGCACTCCTCACTGAGCATGGCGCTGGGCACGGCTGGCGTGGCGCGCAGCACGGTCGATGCCGGGCTGACCGGCGTGGTCGTGCCGCCCTGACCTGTTTCTGATCATCCCTCAGAAGGGCACCGTCATCATGACGGTGCCCTTCTGGCTCAGGGGATTAGCGCCGAGCCCGAGACCCGCAGCTCGGTGCACTCGACGCCCAACGATCTCCGGACCGTGGAGGAGCCCAGCTCCTGCTGCACCCACCACGCTGCTGCCGCGGCGCGCACCGGGTGACCCTCGAGGTCGCAGGGGCCGAATCCAACGTAGTCCACGACGGCCTCACGCGTGATGGTGACAACCGCACCACCCGGCGTGGTGGTGACCGCGACGTCCCGCACATCGAGTGCAGGTGCCGCAATGACGGTGTGCACAGCACCCCGCCGGGCGGACGGACCGGCGACGCGAATGTGCCATGCCGGATGCGCGACACCGAACAACGGGGACACTTCACCCGTTTCCACCGAGAGGTATGACGTGGCGTCAGGGGCCCAGAGCCGGCAATGGCCTCCATCGGCGAGCAGCTCCACCGTACCCGCCGTCGTGAGCGCAACGTCCACACCGCGATCGCATTGAAAGTGGACCTCGCAGGAGACGGCCGACTCGGCGACGAATTCGTCGCGAAGCACCCACAGTCCTTCTCGCACGTAGAAGAGCGAACGAGCGTATGTGGCGCGCTGCGGCAACTGGGTGAACCCGTCATGTGAGCCGCGGAAGTAATCGGCTTCGGGCGTGGAGAGGAACCGCTCCACGCGGGCCTCGGCTCTCCGTCCCCATGTAAACGGTCCCCGCACCTCCGAGGACGACGCACCGCCGAGCGTGGCCCCGTTGTGCACGGCCGTGTGGCGGAACCGATCCCGCGTCTCGGGATGCACGGTGTACTCGCACGTTCCAGGATCGACCAGCAGCGCCATACCACCCACACAGAGATCGAAGCACAGCGAGTCGGCGTGGGCGTGGCCGCCGCTCGCGGTGCCGTGCGGTCCCGCATCGACCGTCATGACGCTCGACCGGGGGCCCCAGCCGTCCCGGAGGACCACGACGCCGCCGTTCGGGAAGTGTCGTGACAGCCCGGCGGGATGTTTCGGTGTCAGCGCCAGCACCCGATCCACCGCGTCACGACTGAACAGCCAGACAAGCTCCTGTGAGGGCGCGCCCGCAGCCAGGAACGTCGGGTCGCCCGTAATGGCAGCGGCGTTGGCGAGGGCCGGTCGCACATCGGTCGGCATGCGGCCATCGAGAAAGAGCAGCCGGCCACCATCATCGTCACCGATCAGGGGCATGGAGCCGTCGGGGCGCGCGATCCACTGGAGCACCTCTGCCATGCGTCGCAGGGCGTCGGCAACGCCGGGGTGGACAGTGGCGTGCGCGCGCTGCTCCAGCAGATGGAAGTGCAGGTAGAAATCGAACGTGTACCGATGGTACCAGGTGGACTGTTCGAAGTACGTGCCATCCGCGCGGACATGGATCGGCAGCTGCTCGAGCAGAATGCGGCGTCCGGTGTCGCGCCAGCGCGCGGCCCCGCGGAACTCGGCCAGTTCCGTACCCAGATAGAAGAGCGCGAGCGCTTCGCCCGTGAGGTGCGTATTGGGGCTGAAGTAGGTCGAAAGATTGCGCGCGATGTGGCGTGCCGAGAGCAGCAGGTGCCCGACCATGCGGGCAACCAGCGCGCCGTGCAGGTGTGGGCACGGTCCGAGCAGCCGCAGGCACCAGAGCCAGGAAATGGCGCGCAACGCGACTTCGAGACTGCTCGCCCAATTCACGCCGACCTTGGGTGGATTCTGGTCCATCCAGGACCGGAGTGCCGCGGCGACGGCTGAAGCGTGCCGGTCATCCCCGGTCAGTAACCAGGCCTGGCACAGGGTGACGAGCCATTGGTGCCGATTGACCTCCCAGATCCGCTTGTGGTCGCCGACGACCCCCGGGTTGAGGTACGGTATGCGAGACCAGTGCCTCAAGGGAGCACGAACGTCGAGTACCGGATCACGGTGCCAGTCGACCGTGCTGCCGATCTCCACATCGCTCAATCCCAGGATGTCGAGACGCCCGTCGAGCGCGCGCTCGGCGCGTGAAATGACGACGTCACATCCCGCCCGGTCCAGGTGCCGACAGCGCGCAACAGTCGCCAGCGGATCGTCCAGGCCGCCAAGGAAGCCGGTCCCGCCACGAGATCGAAACGCCGCGGCCCATCGGTCGATCGTCTGGTGCCGTCGTTGTGCGTCTGCGGTGAGATGCTGGAAGAGCCGGGACGGTGCGATCTCACGACGGTCGAGCCCAAGCCGCTCCAGGGCCGCGGATGCGGCCTGCACTCCGCGGAAGCCGATTTCCTGCAACGAGCGCCCGCGGAGCGCCGCTACGGATGTCCGGCGCCCGGAGTTCATTGCCTTGCCCGCCAGGTCGGAATGACCGAGAGATTCAGACGTCGCCTGACGAACACCACCAGGAGCACACAGCGCAGGAGGGTTGCGAGGAGCGTCGCGGTCGCTGTCCCGATGATTCCGAAGCGTGGCGTCAACAGGATGGTCAGCGCGATGTTGACCGCGGCGCTGCCGCCGATGATCCACGCCGCTTGCTGCTGGTACACCGTCATCGTGAGGACGAACCCCGCTGTGGCGCCGACCAGCGCCACCACCGCGGACGCCGTACAGAGGATGACCATCACCGGGTAGCTCACGACGTACGCGCTTCCGTACAGGCGCAGCAGCCAGGGACCGAGCGCGATCAGTACCGCCAGCACCGGGAGTGTCACCGCGGCGTTCGCGGTGAAGACCGACCGCAACAGCCCCTGCAGCCGGTCGTGCTCGTTCCGGGCGTGCAGGTCCGCGATCATCGGCGCCATCACGAAGTTCACCGACGACTGTCCAAAGAGGACGAGGAACGCGAAAGCCGAGGCCGCTCCGTAGAGCGCCGAATCGGTGACGTTCACCAGTGAGCCGACCACGATGAGGTCGGCCTGCTGGGAGAGGACCAGCTGGCCGATCCCGAGCGCGACGAACCCCGGGGTCGCACGAGCCCAGGTCGGCTTGTCGGACGCCGTGGTCGCTGCCCGCATCTCCGGTGGGCGTACGCGGCGCAGTGACCGCGCCGTCAGGATGACGGCGAGGATTGTCGCCCCGGTATTCACGAGAACCGCCGTACGCGGGCTGGGATGGTCGCCCGACGCGAGGTAGAGAATCGCGATCGTCATTGCCAGCAGGAGAGGCCGGAGCACCGTCCCGGGCCACAGCGACGCCACGTACCAGCGCAGCGACTGGAGCTGGCCACCATTCAGCATGAGCTGCGCGCTCGTCACCAGCAGGAGGCACGCTGCGACCAGCGCGCCGGGCAGGAACGGGCTGCGCTCCACCAGCCGGTCCCGGATGAGCAGCACGATCAGAGCGCCCGCACCGGAGACGAGCAGCGAGGCGCCGAACACTGTGCGCCGGCTCCAGCGGATGAACCCCTTTGCAAGTGACCACTCCCTCGATCCGAGGTACGCCGGCAGGAACCTCGTCGTGGCGACGTCGAGTTCCAGCTTGCCGAGCACCAGCACCGCATTCATCACGGCGAGGGCGAAGAGGTAGACACCGAAGCCGGTTTGCCCCAGGCTATGGGCCAGAACGATCTGTCCGGCGAACGAGATGCCGGCTCCGGCGACGTTTACAGCCAGCGAGCGGATGGCCGAGCTGCTGGCACCGGGTCCTGTCAGGCGCTGGCGCGCGATCTCCCACGCCGCGAGCGGCGCCGCACGCCAGGTCGACGGGGGGGCGCTCATCGCGGATCGCAGTCGATCCACGGAGAGATCGCGTCGGCCAGCGTTCCGGCCACAACCGCCGACCCCAGGTCGGTGAAGTGCACGAAGTCAGCGAACGTCCCTTCCCATTTTCCGGTGAACGCGGCTGGCAGGTCGACGTACACGAGGCCGGAATCACGCGCGATCTGGCGTTCCAAATCCACGGAACGGGCGTGGAATCCGACCAGCGCTTCGGCGGAGGCGCGAGGGAACTGGTAGACCCAGGCTCCGACCAGCGCGCTGTCGGAGAATCCCGGCTCCATCGTTGCATTGGTGTGCCCCATCATCATGACCCGAGCGCCTGTGGATTTCGCGATCCCCACAGCGCGGCGCAGATCGTCCTCGAACTGCGCGATGCGATCCTCCGGCACAGCCGTGAAGCGCTTCTCCCCCCATGCCCGGGCACGACGGTTCACGATCATCCGACGGACCATCACCTTGATCGGCTCCGGTACGAGCGAGCGCGCCTGACGCCGGGCGCGAACTGCGACGCGCAGCTTGAGGGCGTTGGCGAGGGGAAGCGCCGAATCGGCCCCGGCCGCCCCGGCGGATGGCCGTGGGGGATTGGGGTTGAGATAGAACCCGGGAGAGGGATAGAGGACGATCACATCCGGTCCCGCCTTGCGGACGACCTGATCGAGGAGGTGCACCATGGAGGGGGTCGCCATGCCGGGGAGCGCCGCGTTCCCCACCTCGATGGCCCGGGTCGGACATGCAGCGGCGGAGCGCGCTCGGAGTGAATCCTCCAGCTGGCGCGGATACTCTCGCCCCTGGGATTCATAGAGGCCGAAGGTCTCCGACGCACCGACGACGACGATGCGCACCGTGCCCGGCGGCTTGGCTGGGGACATCTCGGGGCCCCGGAAGCCCAGACCGTTGAGGCTCAACTGCTGGTAACGGCCACCGGGCCGGCCGCGAGCCCCTTGAGGGTGCAGCCATACGAGATCCCTGGGCGCGGTGATGCGCGATGTGATCGGGACAGCATTGACGATCAGCTCTTCGACGCGCGAGACGATCTCGAGTACCGCCACCATCAGGACGAGCAGCACCGCCCACTGCCAGGTCCACCGGGGGCGGTGAGTGGTCGTCGAGTTATCGGAACGGTCGGGCTGCGCGGTCACCGGGCGAACGGAACGGGGTCCCGGAGAAGCCCGCGATAGAGCTGAGCCCAGTCCGACTGGACGGCAGGCCACACATAACGAGTGAGGCACTCGTGCCGGGCGGTCTGCGTGAGTCGAGCGGCCAGGCCCGGCTCGCGCAGCAGGCGCAACGCCTGACGGGCCATCGCCTGGTCATCTCCCGTTTCCACCATCAAACCGGTGCGTTCGTGTTCGAGGATGAAGGGGATGCCCCCGGCATTCGTGGTCACCACCGGAAGGCCGGCAGCGAAGGCCTCGATCACCGAGTTGGGCATGTTGTCCGTGTTCGGACTGTTAAGGTAAATGTCGGCCTCGTCGTAGAGCGCCGGCATGCGCTCAGGCGGCATCTTCCCCCTGAACTCGACGCCATTCAGCCCCAGCTCGCGCACCAGCGCTTCCAGGCGCCCGTGTTCCGGTCCGAACCCCGCCACGATCAGCCGCGCACCCGGAACCTGCGCCTGAATGAGGGCAAACGCACGAATCGTGCACGGCACATTGTACAGCGGCTGGAAATTCCGGTTTGACAGGAACACTGGTGCCAGCTTGTCGCGCTCACGGAACACGATGCCATCGAGATCGACAAAGTTGAAGATCGAAGTTGCCTCGAGGCCGAATTCCGCGAAGACCTTCACCAGGTAGTTCGATGGAACGACGATGGCATCGGCGAGGCGCATTGCGGGAACAGCGGTCCGACGCCAGCGCTTCAGGTGATCGTGGGCTTCGCCGCTGCGGTAATTGAGGACCACGCGCCGGCCCATCAACCGGCCGACGGCCATGGCCGGCAGTGGCGCGAGCAGGAACGACCAGTACGAGGCGGAGAACGCGTGGATCACGTCATAGCGCCGCACCGTGAGCAGCAGGGAGATGGCGTACGCTATCGACGTGACCACCGTCCGGACGTACTTGATGCGCTGCAGAACGGCGAGCGGTCCCGGCAGCCGCGGGTTCACCGGGAGAAACCCCGGGATGATGCCTTCGGTGGTGCGGAAATTCGCCAACAACCGCTGGAGCTGTACCGCCTGTCCGCCCAGGATATCCATGGAGGGACCGACCAACAGGACGCGCACGGGACGCGGCCCGGTGGGCATGTCTCCCGCCAGGCGCGCCCCTTTCAGAGTCTGGCTGGTGCCGGGAACTGGTGTCAGCACAGCTGAGGCGAAATTGTTGTACTACAAACAGTTGCAGCTCCGAGCTGAAACCACTTGATGGCGCGCAAGTGAGAGTGGCTTGGCCATGCTAAGGACGCTGGCGAGCCACGGGTGCAACCGCGATGCTCACCGCCGTTGGCCAGGCAGGCGACGTCATCGACTCTCAGCGGCAACACTACCCGGCCACGTCCGGGTTTCCTACAGAACGGCGGCAGGAGCGTTCTCCATCCACCCGGTCCGCTCGGGCGCTGCCGAGTGACCACGAAGCCAGGCGGACAGGACGAGCAAATACCACAGATGGTGTGCGCCCGGCCCTCTTGTGCGCGGCGCCGCCAGGAGTCGCTCGAGTGCCGGTCTCGGGACCCAGCCCTGGTCGCAGAGGGGGCCGTCTCGAAGCTGAGCGCTGACCGCCGTCTTCCACGGACCTGTCACCCATTTCTCGGCCGGAACGGAGAAGCCACGCTTCCGGCCGGCGGCAACGCGCGCCGAGATGCGGTGCTCGGCGATGGCGCGGAGCACGGCCTTGAGGCGTCCGTCATGCAGGCGAGTCGCGTACGGCAGCGAGGCGGCATACTCCCACAGTATGTGATCGAAGAACGGGGCTCGCGCCTCGAGGCCGCAGTGCATCGTCGCGCCGTCCACCTTGGTGAGGTACTCGCCGACGAACTGGTGCCGTCGGTCGTGCTCCAGGTATTCCGTGAGCAGACGGCGGGCGGATGACAGCGAAGGCGGCACCGTACGACTGGCCGGTATGACGTCCCGGATGCGCTCACCCAGCAAGCCGGCACGAGCGAAGCCGGGGAGGCCATCGTGCGCCCGGAGGAAAGCCCCGAGTCCGCCAGTGACGTAATCCGTCAGGTGGCGCATGCGGCGCAGCATGCCGGCCGGCGGCACCAGCGGCCGGACAGTGCGCCACGCCGCTGCCCCGGACGCGGGAACAAGGCGGGCCATGCGCTCGATGGCGCGCATCTGGCGGTGCCGGGCGTACCCCAGAAAAACATCGTCGCCGCCGTCTCCAGTGAGCAGCACCTTGATCCCCGCATCCCGGACGGCGCGCGACAGCCGGAGCATGCCTAACGCAGACTGGGTCGCGAAGGGCTCCGCGTATGCGCTCGTCAGCTCCGCCAGGTCCGATGGATCCTCGCCGGACATCGGCAGGACCCGGGCGTCGATCCCGATCTCCCGCGCGGTTGCCAGGGCGTCCGCCGTCTCGTCCGTCGGGTGCCCGGGAACACCGACGGTGAAGGCTGTCACGCTGGCACCCTCCCCGGCAGCGGCCCAGCACACCAGTGCGGAGTCGATGCCTCCACTCAGCAGCGCGCCGACCGGTACATCAGCGAACAGCCGGAGACGCACGGCGTCGCGCAGCAACTCCTCCGTCCGTTCGGTCGCTTCGCCGATGCCGACGGCGTCGTCCTCCTGAGCCATTGGCGGCTCCCAGTAGCGGCGCAGCGAGAGCGGCGTCCCCGGGCGCCACTCGGCAATGGTCGCTGGTGGGAGCTTGCGCGCGCCGGTGTACACCGCGGCATCATCGGGGATGTATCCATGCTCGAGGTACTCCGCGATGCCGCGCGGGTCGATGTCGCCGACGAGTCCGGAGGTCTGGAGGGCGCGCATTGTGGAGGCAAAGGCGATCGCGCCGCCGTTCCCGGCGTACACCAGCGGTTTGACGCCCAGCCGGTCGCGCACGAGGAAGAGCGTCTCCCGGTCTGCATCCCACAGAGCGAACGCGAACATCCCGCGGGCGCGCCGGACGAGCGCGTCGATTCCCCAGGCGCGATACCCATGGAGCAGCACCTCGGTATCCGTGCGGCTCGCGAACCGGACGCCGTCCCGTTCCAGTTCGGCGCGCAACTCCAGGAAGTTGTAGATTGCGCCATTGAATACCACCGCCGTGCGGCCGTCGGGCGTGGTCATGGGCTGGTGGCCGGCCGCCGAGAGGTCGTAGATGGCCAGACGCCGATGGCCGAGAACGGCCATGCCGGAGCGGAACTCGCCGACGCTATCCGGTCCACGTCGCTCGAGACACCGGGTCATCTCCTGCACCGCCGCGCCCGCGAGCGGTGACGAGGTTCCGACGATTCCGCAGATGCCACACATGGTCGGTTGCCTCAGTCGCTAGAACTGGAAATACAGGAACGGTGACGACCGCGTGCCCAGGATGATGGCCAGGCTCGCGGCGAAACCTACAGCCCAGGCCACCCGCACCCGTGGCCGGTCGCGCAGCGGGAGTTCAAATGCGTTCGGGCCCACCATGGCCCACCAGGCGGCAATGCCGATCGCGACCAGGGCAAGCGCCGGTTGAGGCACCAGGCTCCCCCCGGTCGGGACGAACATCGTTTGCAGCAGGCTCGCCGCCATGGTGAACGAGGTCGAACGGAAGAAGACCCAGCCGATGAGCACGAAGAGGAACATCGCGAGTTGCCGGGCCGCCGCCGGCAACCGGTTCCAGCGCTCCTGGAAAACGCGGTACGCGCACAGGAGGGCGCCATGATAGGCGCCCCAGACGACAAAGGTCCAGGCCGCTCCGTGCCACAGCCCGCCGAGCAGCATGGTGATCATGAGGTTCCGGTACGTCTTGTAGACGCCGTGCCGGTTTCCTCCGAGCGGGATGTACAGGTAGTCGCGGAGCACGCTGGAAAGCGAGATGTGCCAGCGGGTCCAGAAATCGCTGGGGTCGAGCGCCTTGTACGGTGAATTGAAGTTCTGCGGGATGCGGAGGCCGAACAGGAAGCCCAGCCCCACCGCCATGGAGCTGTAACCGCTGAAGTCGAAGTACAACTGGAAGGTGTAGCCGAGCATGGCCAGCCACGCCCCGAGCGTCGACAACGAACCGTATTCGGCCAGTGCCGGATCGACGAAGGCGGCCAGCGAATCGGCCACGAGCACCTTCTCCACCAGTCCGACCACGAAGAACTGCACGCCCGGCACCAGCCATCGCATTCGCGATGCGGTGTCGAGATGGTCGAGATCGGACTCGATCTGGCGGAAGCGGACGATCGGCCCGGCGACGAGCTGCGAGAAGAGCGAGACGTACGTGGAGAACTCGAAGAAATTCCGCGTCGGCGTGATCACGCCGCGATAGGAATCGACGATGTAGGTGATGGTATGGAACGTGTAGAACGAAATCCCGACCGGGAGAATGATGTTGAGGTGCGGCAGTGACACGTCGGCGCCGAACCACCGCACAAGCGTGTGCGCGGTGTCGAGCGTGAAGTTGAAGTACTTGAAGAACCCTAGCAGGAGCAGGTCGGCCACGATGGGGACGACGAGGCACAGCCGCCGGCGCCGCGGATCCGTGTAGCGCAGGAAGCCGAGTCCCGCCGAGTAACTGACCAGCGTGGAGAACGCCATCAGCAGGCAGAACCGCGGGTCCCAGTAGCCGTAGAAGACGTAGCCCGTCAGGGTCAGCCATTTGTACCGTGCCGCCCGGGACGTCAGCCCCCAGAACACCAGGTACGTGACGGGCAGGAACGCGAACAGGAAGACGACGCTGTTGAAGAGCACGCCGGCGGCTCAGCTGGTCGACGTTCGTGGAGTCGCGATGCCGTAGGCGTCCACATAGGCGCCAACCATGGCGTCTCGACTGTAGCGAGCCGCCACCAGCGCGCGGGCAGCGCGCGACAGCGCGTCCCGCTGCTCCGGGTTCTCGCGGAGCGCCGACAGCGCGGACGCCAGTCCCGGCTCGTCTCCGGCGGCAACGAGGCGCCCGGTCTCGGCGTCGCGAACGACATCGGGGATGTCGCCCACCGCCGTGGACACCACGGCGACGCCCGCCGACATGGCCTCGAGGAGCGCCAGGGGCAACCCCTCGGCGTGCGATGAGAGGGCATACAGGTCGAACGCGGGAAGCAGCTGCGCGACGTCCTGCCGCCATCCGGCGAAGTGAACGCGTTCGGCGATACCGAGCTCGCGCGAAGCCCGCTCGAGGTCCGCACGCTCCGGGCCGTCGCCGATCAGCACCAGGATCGCATCGGGGGCGTTTGCCGTCGCGCGGGCGAACGCCCGGAGCAGCAGCCCCAGATTCTTCTCCGGCGCGAGGCGACCCACCGCACCTACCACGAAGTGCTCACCGACGCCGAGGGCGCGGCGCGCTTCGCACCTCGTCGTGACCCCCACTGACGGGACGAGGGCCACACCGTTGGGAATGACACGGATGCGGTCCGGCGGGATGCCGATCCGTTCCACGTAGAAGCGTCGCATGCGCTCGCCGAGGACGACGAAGCGCGTGGTGGCGCGAGCGAGCCACCGCAGGACGCGCCGGTACGACGGCCGGTCGAGGAGGTATTCGATCGAGTGCTCCGTGTGGACCAGCACCGGCACGCCGGCGAACATTCTCGCGCCGGCGGTGAAGAGCAGGGGCGCGAACATGTGCGTGTGCACGGCGTCGGCGCGCGTCGCGCGCAGTACGCGAGCGACCTGCCAGTGATAGCGCGGGTCCTTCAGGCGACGTCCGCCGAGGTCCAGGACCTCGACGCCGCCAGCGATCAGGCGGTCACGTTGCGCACCGGCCGCGTCGAGTCCGAGGACGATGGAGCGAATGCCGCGCTCCGCCAGCGCCAGCGCAAGATCAGCGGCCATCGTTTCGAGGCCTCCGCGACCGGCCTCCAGTATCACCTGCACCACGGTCGGCGGCGTGGCGCCACCAGGCGCACGCCGCAC
>DASWGU010000206.1:0-10855 GCA_036393555.1 Gemmatimonadaceae bacterium | reverse complement strand
TGCCGGCCTCTCCGCCCGACGCTGCCGAGCCGATCGACGCCATCCTGGATGACTTCGAGCGGATCATCCTCCCGGGCGTAACGCACTGGAATCACCCCGGCTTCTTCGCCTACTTCGCGATCACGGGATCCGCTCCCGGCGTGATGGCCGAGATGCTGACCGCGGCGCTGAACGTGAACGCCATGCTGTGGAAGACCTCGCCCGCGGCGACGGAGCTGGAGCAGCGCGCGCTCGACTGGCTTCGCCAGATGCTGGGTCTCGGACCAGAATGGTTCGGCGTGATCAATGACACCGCCTCGATCACCACGCTGCTCGCACTCGCCGCGGCCCGCGAGGCGCGCTCCGAACTGGAAATCAGGCAGCGCGGCATGGCGGGACGCAGTGACCTTCCGGCATTGCGGATCTACGCGTCGGAGCACGCCCACTCGTCGGTGGACAAGGCTGGCATCACGCTGGGGTTCGGGCAGGACAACATGGTTCACGTGGCCGTGGACGACGACTTCCGCCTGCGGCCCGATGCACTCCAATCGGCCATAGCCCAGGATCGTGCCAGGGGGCACCTCCCACTCGCCGTCGTCGCGACCGTGGGCACGACCAGCACCGGAAGTGTCGATCCGGTGCCGGCACTCGCGACCATCTGCCAGCGCGAGAATCTCTGGCTGCACGTCGATGCCTCCTATGCCGGCTCGGCAGCGATCGTGCCGGAATGCCGGGATACGCTCGCCGGGGTGGAACGCGCGGACTCGCTGGTCGTGAACCCGCACAAGTGGATGTTCACGCCCGTGGATCTGTCGGCGATGTACACCAGGAGACCCGATATCCTCAAGCGCGCGTTTTCGCTCGTCCCGGACTATCTGGTCACCGCGGAGCAGGGCGACGTGGTGAACCTGATGGACTATGGCGTTCAGCTCGGCCGTCGCTTCCGGGCGCTCAAGCTCTGGATGGTCATCCGCGCATTCGGCGTCACCGGCATCGTCGAGCGCCTCAGGGCGCACATGGCCATGGCGCGGGAGTTCGCCGACTGGGTCCGGGCGGAGCCAGGCTGGGTCCTGTCGGCCTCACCGATGTTCTCCCTGGTCTGCTTCCGGTTCGCACCCGGCGGCGTTGCTGACGATGAAGCCGACATGCTCAATGAGCGCGTCCTGGCGCAGGTCAACGCCAGTGGGTCCGTTTACCTGTCGCACACCCGTCTGAATGGCCGATTCGTCCTTCGACTGGCCATCGGGAACGTCCGAACGGAGCGATCGCACGTCGCCCAGGCTTGGCATCTGCTCCGGAGAGCAGCGGGCGTGGTGAGTCGTCAGCCGTCGTCACGGCCGGCCGGGGGATGACCGCGGGGGGAGCCGCGCGGTGGAAGTTGGACGGGAGGTATTGACCCGGCGGCCAGGTCAGTGGCCGCTATCGGTTCTGATCTCATCCCGTCCAACCTCCAACCGCCGTTCAGCTACGGACCGCCAAGCGTGAAGTTCAGCCCACCGATCAGGCGAAGAGACGTGCCATCGTTCAGGTGGATACGCGCTTCGCCGAACGGGTGCACCCTCCCGATCCTCGACTCCATGCCGAAGAGCATGTTCGCTCCCACGTCGGTACGGCTGAAATCACCGACGCTGCGGTTCAGGACACCGAGCCCACCGCCAAGGTACATCTCTGGTCCCGACCGCACCGGAAAGCGGACCTTGAAATCGCCGTTGAAACCGAGCTTGCTGCCCCGGTCGGGTGTGTACACGTCGATCGACGGGTAGAACTCGACCCGTTGCGATACCGGCACCGTCAGGTTGGTACTCAGCAACACTTCGCGGCTGTCGAAGTCGTAGCCTATCCGGGCACCCAGGTGCGAACTCTGCGCCGGCGCGATCGAGGCTGTGCCGAATGCGAGGGCCGCGACTGCCAGCCAGCGCACGTTGGAGCCCTTCGTTACCGTACGATGTCGCATGGAATCCTCCATTTGTTTGCCACCAGCGCGTTCAGTCGGCCATCCACGACGACCGCTGTGAACGCCGGCGAGTCGATACGCAGTCCACCTGGCGTTCGGTTGCCTGCGTAGCGGTGGAAGCGTTCGAGATCGTTCCGGTCAGACTGTCCGCGCGTCCCTCCTGTTGGGTACGCGCCCAATGACCTGCACCGGTCTGACCGTGGCTGGCGGTACCCGTTCCGGGTCCCTGCGTTCGGCAGAGACCGGAACGTCCGGCAAGCTCGTGCGCTGCGCGGCTGTGCGAGCCGTCACTCGGTCTCGAGTGTGGAGTGTTGCCGCTGGTATTCTCGCCCTCGTCGCAGTCCGTCCCTGGGTGGAACCGGGCTGGACCGACGCGTGTAGCTCGTCCGTTCCCCGACCTTGGCTCTGATGCGTCAGATCTGCCTCCTGCTGCTGGGACTCTCATGGACCCGTGCCGTCGTCGCTCAGGACACGGTGGGTTCAGTGTCCGGCATAGTCCGGGACGAACTGGGCCAGCCGATTGTCGACGCGCTGGTGGTCATCGACGCCGAGAGCACCTCGCAGCGCACGCGAACCGATGCCAGCGGCCGGTTCCGATTCACAAGCGTCAGTATCGGCCGGCACGAGCTCGACGTGGTGCGCCTGGGCTTCGCGCCCCACCGGTCGACCATCGAGGTGGGTACCGTCGAACTGGGCCTCACGATCGAGCTGCAGACGGTCCCGGTGAGGCTGGACACCATCGCCGTACAAGCCACCCGCCCGGGACTGTACGGCACCGTAGCGACCCGCGGCATGGAACTCCTGCCGCACGCACCCCGGCCCCTTCGCGGTGTTACGGTGGAGATCCTCGACACGCCACACCGCACCAGCACCGATGGCGATGGTCGCTTTCGCGTGGAGCAGCTTGGTGAGGGCTCTTACTCTATCCTGGTTCGGCTCGATCGCTACGCCTCGCGCATGGTGCCCGTCTATGTTCCACCTGCAGGCGGCGTGGACGTCACCATCGTCCTCGATTCGACCGTCGCGGAGTACCAGCGGCGCGATGACTTCATCCTGCGCGACATCAGCCGGCGCCTGCGCGAAGCCACCAACCCGTCGGCGCTGATCGGGCTGCATGAGCTGGCGGCCCCCGACGGGACCACGCTGAAGGATGCCTTGCGCGTGGCGCCGTCGGCGCTGTCACGTGGTCTCGTCCTCAAGGACGACGTCACCTGCGTCTATATCGACGGCAAACCGCAACCGCGCATGACCGCCGCCGACATAGTCGCGTCCGACGTGCAGACCGTCGAGGTGTACGGCACGTTCGCCCGTGGCGGAACCATGACTCCGCCGGGACCATGGCCGCTGGGCGGGCCCTGCGGATCGGGGATGCGCCAGAGCCCCGGAGAGCACCACCGCACCGACGCGTATAACGTCGCCCGGGTGATCGTGGTCTGGATGAAGCGGGGCCGATGACACCACCAGCGCCGATGCCGATACTTGATATTTGAAACAACTCGCCGTACCATGCCGCGGACACCGACGGAGCGTCGCGCGTGCGAATGCTGGTCGTGGGTGGCGGTCCGGGGGGCCTGTACGCGGCGCTGCTGATGAAGCGGCGCGACCCCCGCGCGCACGTCACCGTGTTCGAGCGAAACCGGCCCGACGACACCTTCGGGTGGGGTGTGGTGCTCTCCGACCAGACCGTCGCCAACCTGCGTGACGCCGATCCCGGGAGCGCGGACCCGATCTCGGCCGCGCTGCACCACTGGGACGACATCGCAATCCACTTCGCCGGACGCACGGTGCGATCCGGTGGACATGGATTCAGCGGGATTTCACGTCGTGTGCTGCTCGACATCCTGCAGGCCCGGTGCCGCGATCTGGGTGTACAGCTGCGGTTCGAGCAGGAGTTGGCGCCGGACGACGTGGTCAGCATGGTGGCCGTTGAGCGGGCCGACATGGTCATTGCGGCCGACGGGATCAACAGCGCATTTCGCCGCCGCTTCGCCGCAACGTGTCGACCCGACATCGACATGCGCCGGTGCCGTTATGTCTGGCTGGGTACGCCACGGAAGCTCGACGCCTTCACCTTTGCGTTTGCGCAGACACCGGCCGGATGGTTCCAGGCGCACGCTTACCAGTTCGATGCCGATACCAGCACGTTCATCGTCGAGACGCCCTGGGAAGTGTGGGAGCGCGCCGGCCTCGACGCCATGTCGGCAGCGGAGTCGATCGCGTTCTGCGAACGACTCTTCGGGTTCGTGCTGCAGGGAGCGCCACTCCGGAGCAACGCCGCGCATCTTCGTGGATCGGCGCAGTGGTCGCGCTTCCCGAGAGTGACCTGCGCCGAGTGGACGCACTGGCTGGAGGTCGACGGACGGAACGTGCCGGTCGTGCTCCTGGGCGACGCCGCCCACACCGCGCACTTCTCCATCGGCTCCGGCACCAAGCTGGCCATGGAGGATGCCATTGCACTCGACGCGCATCTGGCGCCTGGCGCGGGGGACATGCGGCCGGCACTGGCCCGTTACCAGGCGGAGCGTTCGGTCGAGGTGCTCAGGCTGCAGAACGCCGCGCGGAACTCCACCGAGTGGTTCGAGCACGTGGATCGGTACGCGCGCCTGGCGCCGGAACAGTTCGCGTATTCGCTGCTCACTCGCTCACAGCGGATCTCGCACGAGAGTCTCCGCGTGCGCGACCGGAGGTACGTCGATTCGTTCGAGCGCTGGTTCGCGGAACAGTCGGGTGTGGACGTGGCACCCGGCGCACCGGCGCCACCCGCCATCTTCACGCCCTTCACCGCGCGCAACGTCACGCTGCCCAACCGCATCGTCGTCTCGCCGATGGCGCAGTACACCGCGGCCACGGATGGCACGCCCACCGATTGGCACTTCGTCCACCTGGGCGCCCGCGCCACCGGCGGCGCCGGGATGGTCATGACCGAAATGACCTGTGTCGCGCCCGACGCGCGCATCACCCCGTGGTGCACCGGGCTCTGGAACGCAACGCACCGCGACGCGTGGGCACGCACCGTCCGCTTCGTGCATGACTACAGCCCGGCGAAGATCGGACTGCAACTCGGGCACGCCGGTGCCAAGGGCGCCACGAAGAAGATGTGGGAGGGCGTCGACGAACCACTCCCATCCGGTGAATGGCCACTCGTCGCCGCCTCGGAGACCCGGTACCTCCCGGGCATCTCGCGTGTCGCACGCGCCATGATGGAAGACGACATGGATCGAGTGGTCGCCGAGTTCGTGCGCGCCACCGAGCTCGGCGTGGAAGCAGGCTTCGACTGGCTCGAGCTGCATGCCGCGCACGGTTACCTGCTGTCGGGGTTCCTGTCGCCGCTCACCAACCGCCGCAACGACGAGTACGGCGGTGATCTCGACCGACGCGCGCGGTTTCCCCTGCGTGTGTTCACTGCCATGCGTGCGGTCTGGCCGGCGCACCTCCCCATGTCGGTGCGCATCTCCGCGCACGACTGGGCAGCGGGCGGCAATACCGCCGATGATGCCGTGGAGATCGCCCGCCTCTTCCGCACGGCCGGCGCCGATATGATCGACGTGTCAGCCGGCCAGGTGGTGCATGACGAGCGACCGGTCTTCGGAAGGATGTGGATGACGCCGTTTGCCGACCGCGTGCGCCAGGAAGCATGCATCGCGACGATCGCCGTTGGGGCGATCACCGACGCCGACCAGGCGAACGGCATCATCGCGTCCGGCCGGGCCGACCTGGTCGCCATCGCGCGGCCCCACCTGGTGAACCCGGCGTGGACGCTGACCGAGGCGGCTCGCTGGGGCTACGCGGGTGTGACGTGGCCGGATCAGTACCTGCCAGGCAAGGCTCAGCTCGAGCGGTTGATCGCCCGCGAGCGCGCCACAGTGGGTACCGCGGGTGTCGGGGCGGCGGGCCCACCCCGCGGAGAGCTGACATGAAAGCGCTCGCTGGACGGCACGCGCTCGTGACCGGCGCAAATCGAGGCATCGGCGCCGCCACGGCGCGGGCGCTGTCCGAGGCTGGCGCAGCGGTGACGCTCATGGTGCGTGACCGACTGGCCGCTCGGCCGGTGGCCGATGCGCTCGGCCTGAACCAGACGATCGTGACGGCCGATGTGACCGTGGCCGCCGCCGTGCACGAAGCCTGCGGCGAGGCGGCCGCCCTCCTCGGGCCGATCCACATCCTGGTGAACAATGCGGGGACCGCGGAATCGGCACCGTTTCTCAAGACCGCCCCCGAATTGTTCGAGCGCATGTTCGCCGTGCACCTGCTGGGTGCCGTTCATGCCACGCAGGCGGTCCTGCCCGGCATGATCGAGCGCGGCCATGGCCACGTCGTGAACGTGGCAAGCATGGCGGGGATCCGGGGAGAAGCGTACGTGACGGCGTACGTGGCGGCGAAGCATGCACTCGTGGGTCTGACGCGGGCGCTGGCACTCGAAGTCGGCCGCCGTGGCGTGGCTGTGAGTGCGGTGTGCCCGGGCTACACCGAGACTGATCTCGTTCATCGGGCAGTCGCCCGCATCGTCGCGAAAACAGGACATACCGCGGCCGAGGCGTTACGTACCATCCTCGCCGGAGCGGGCCAGACGCGCCTGATCACTGCCGAGGAAGTGGCCCGTGCGGTGCTTGCCCTGGTATCCGCACCTGACGGCGACCAGATGGGTCAGATCGTGGTGCTCGACGGGTCGAGCGGCTCATGACCACGACGTCACGTCCGCGAAACGCGTCCGACGCGACGGAGCACGATGCGCTCCGCCTCTGGCTGCGACTGTTCACCTGTTCGACGATCATCGCTCAACACGTCGGGAGCGCACTCAAGCGCGAGTTCGGATCGTCGCTTCCCCGCTTCGACCTGCTCTCACAGTTGTACCGTGCACCCGACGGTCTCCGGATGGGAGAACTGTCGGAGCGCACGCTGGCTACGGGCGGCAACGTCACCTGGCTGGTTCGTGCACTCGAATCGGAGGGGTTCGTCACGCGCCGCGTGGCCTCCAGTGACCGGCGCGCCGCCATCGTCCGGCTCACGCCGTCCGGGCGGCGCCACTTCGCGGCCATGGCGCGGGCGCACGAGCGATGGATCATCGCGCTCTTCTCCTCCCTCACGACGACCGAACGGCGTACGCTGCATGAGCTGCTCGGCACCGTGAAACAGCGGTTTCGCCTGCCCAGGACAACCGAATGACAGCCACCGACCCGATGTCCGCCATGCGTCGCCCCCTCGCCGGACTGGCACCGCAGCACTTCGCCTGGTCCACCACGAACGACGGGCGCATTGGCGTAATTACGCTCAACCGTCCGGCGCGGAAGAATCCGCTCACGTTCGATTCCTATGCCGAGCTGCGCGACCTGTTCCGCGCGCTGACCTGGGCCTCGGACGTGCGTGCCATCGTCATCACCGGCGCCGAGGGCAACTTCTGTTCTGGTGGCGACGTGCACGAGATCATCGAGCCGTTGACCCGAATGGCGGTGCCCGAGCTGCTGGCCTTCACCCGCATGACGGGTGACCTGGTGAAAGCCATGCGATCGTGTCCGCAGCCCATAGTCGCCGCCGTGGACGGTGTGTGCGCCGGAGCCGGCGCCATTCTGGCGATGGCCTCCGACCTGCGTCTCGCTACCCCGGAGGCTCGCACGGCATTCCTGTTCACCCGGGTGGGACTGGCCGGATGCGACATGGGAGCCTGCGCGATCCTGCCGCGCCTCATCGGGCAGGGACGGGCGGCGGAATTGCTGTACACCGGCCGCGTTATGGACGCTGCCGAGGGTGAGCGTTGGGGCTTCTACAACGCGGTCGTCGGCAGGGCCGGGCTCATGGACGATGCCATGCGCCGCGCCGCCGAGCTGGCCTCCGGGCCGGCATTCGCGCATGCCATGACCAAGACGATGCTCCAGCAGGAATGGAGCGTGTCCGTGGAGCAGGCTCTGGAAATGGAGGCGCAGGCGCAAGCGTTATGCATGGGCACGGCCGACTTCGCGCGTGCCTTCGAGGCGTTCACGGCCAGGCGTCCACCGGCATTCGAGGGTCGGTGAGAATGGACCAGCCTCACCTCGCGTGGCCCTTCTTCGAGGATGGGCATCGCGCGCTCGCGGCTTCCGTCACGGACTGGCTCTCCGCTGGCGAACGAATCGCCGATCCCCCCTCAACGGCTGTCGCGGATCGCGCGACCTCGACCGACGTCGCCTGCCGCGAGTGGGTCGCCCGACTGGGCCGGGCCGGTTTCCTGCGTTACTGCGTTCCCGCGAAATGGGGTGGCGTGCTTGCCACGGTTGAATCGCGGTCGCTGTGCGTCCTGCGTGAGGTACTGGCTTCGCACGATGCACTGGCTGACTTTGCGTTCGCAATGCAGGGACTTGGCTCAGGCGCGATCGCGCTGGGGGGCTCGGACGAACTGCGCGCCGGCTGGCTACCGCGTGTGGCGCGCGGCGAAGCCATCGCCGCGTTCGCACTGTCGGAACCGGAAGCCGGTTCCGACGCGGCCGCACTCAGGACGCGGGCTGTCCGCACCGCAGACGGCTGGCAGATCGACGGCACCAAGACATGGGTCTCCAACGGCGGCATCGCCGACTTCTATTGTGTCTTCGCGCGAACCGACGCTCAGGCGGCGGGCGCGAAAGGCATCAGTGGCTTTCTGGTGGCGGCGGACGCACCCGGACTCCTGGTCCCCGAACGCATCAGTGTGATGTCGCCGCATCCACTGGCGACGATCCGCTTCGACGGCTGTGTCGTCCCTGCCGGCGCGGTGTTGGGTGTGGAAGGGGAAGGTTTCGCGCTGGCGATGCGGACACTCGACGTCTTCCGCGTGTCCGTGGCAGCGGCGGCAACGGGATTCGCCCGGCGAGCACTCCAGGAGGCGCTGCGTCACGCCGCTGCGCGCGAGATGTTCGGCTCGACGCTCGGTGCTCAGCCGCTGGCGCAGGCAATCCTGGGCGACATGGCCACGGACGTGGATGCCGCTGCGTTGCTGACGTACCGCGCTGCGTGGCATCGCGACACGCAGCCGGGGCGCACGACCGGCATCGCCGCCAGGGCAAAGTTCGGAGCCACCGAGCTGGCCCAGCGGGTCATCGACCAGGCGCTCCAGCTGCATGGTGCCCGCGGCGTGCGCTCAGGTGAAATCGTCGAACGCCTCTATCGCGACATCCGTGCCCTCAGGATCTACGAGGGGGCGACCGAAATCCAACGCATCCTGGTGGGACGCGAACTGCTCAGGGACAACGCAGCGCCGTGAGGTACCCATGACGACCCTGTATCCGAGCGGTCATGTGGACGGCTTCGCCCGCGCGAACCTGCCGCCGTTCGAGCAATGGCCGGTGCTGCGCTTGTCGGGGCCATATGCCGTTCCCCCGCGGTTGAATGCGGCGGTGGAGTTGCTCGACCGCGCCGTCGCGGAAGGACACGGGGCGCGAATCGCACTGGTCAGTGCTGGTGACTCGGGCAAATGGTCCGGTGTCACCTACGCCGAGCTGCACGATCAGGTCGACCATCTCGCCCACGTGCTCGTGAGCGAGATGGGCCTCGTGCCGGGGAACCGGGTTCTGTTGCGCGGTTTCAACGGCCGCTGGACGGCGGCCGCCTGGCTCGCCACGCTGAAGGCTGGAATGGTGGCGGTGACGACGATGCCAATGTTGCGCTCCGGTGAGCTGCGAGTGATCATCGACCGGGCTGCCTGCAACGGCGCGCTCTGCGATGCGCGCATCGTCGATGAACTCGAGCGAGCAGCGGCCGGCACGCCTGTAGAGCGCGCCCTGCGGGTCTGGGGCGGGGAGGGCAACGATCGGCTCGACGCGGCCATCGCCCGACACCGGGGTCCGTTCGCCGCCTGCGACACGGCAAGCGACGACGTCGCGCTCATCGCCTTCACCTCGGGCACGACCGGTGTCCCCAAGGGTTGCATGCACTTCCATCGGGATGTGATGGCCATGTGCACCGGGTTTGCCGCCCAGGTGCTCCGCCTCGGTTCCGCCGATCGGTGCATCGGCACACCACCGCTGGCGTTCACCTTCGGGCTCGGAGGCCTGCTCTGTTTTCCGCTCGCCGCGCGCGGCAGCGCCGTCCTGCTGGAGCGGACCACTCCGGAGTCACTCCTGGAGTCCATCGCGGGAGCGCGGGCGACAGTCAGCTTCACAGCGCCGACGTCCTACCGGCAGATGGCGCTTCTCATCGGCCAGCATCCCGGCCGCTTCGACACGTCCTCTCTCCGGGCGTGCGTGTCCGCCGGCGAAGCGCTGCCGGACGCCACGCGCACGCTCTGGCGTGAAGCCACCGGCATCGAGCTGCTCGATGGCATCGGCGCCACGGAACTGATCCACATCTTCGTTGCCGGAGCCGGCGCTGACGTTCGCCGCGGCGCGATCGGGCGGGCAGTGCCGGGCTACGAGGTCGCCGTGCTCGACGACGCCCTGCAACCCGTGCCCAGCGGGACTGTGGGTCGGCTCGCGGTGCGCGGACCCACCGGGTGCCGCTATCTCGCCGACGACCGGCAGCGTGCGTACGTGCAGGGCGGCTGGAACCTGACCGGGGACGCCTGCACCATGGACGACGACGGCTACGTGTTCTTCAGGTCCCGCACGGATGATCTCATCATCTCCTCGGGCTACAACATCGGGGCACCCGAGGTCGAAGCCGCTATCCTGTTGCATGATGCCGTGCTGGAATGCGCCGTCGTGGGCGTGCCGGACGTGGACCGCGGCCAGGCGGTGAAGGCGTTCGTCGTGCTCAAGACCGGCCGCAGCGGCGACAGCGCGCTGGTGCGCGAGATTCAGGAGCACGTGAAAGCCACCATCGCGCCGTACAAGTATCCCCGCCTCGTGGAGTTCGTGACCACGCTGCCAAAGACAGAGACCGGCAAGCTCCAGCGCTTTCGATTGAAGCAGCACGCCGTCGATGAGTCCCGACAACCGCGTGCAGGAGGTTGACGTCCTCACTCCTCACTCCTCACTCCTC
>DASWGU010000205.1:0-19387 GCA_036393555.1 Gemmatimonadaceae bacterium | reverse complement strand
TGCTGGGTGCTGGAATGGCTTTCTGGTGCTTGGTCGGTGGTGGAGTCAGCTGAGTGGTGAGTGCTGGGTGCTGGAACTGCTTCCTGGGTGCTGGGGCTGGTGCATGGATGCTGCGTGCTGGGTGCTGGGTGCTGGGTGCTGGGTGCTGGGTGCTGGGTGCTGCGTGCTGGGTGCTGGGATGCTGGGACCAACTGTGACCTCTGACCCCTGGCCTGCGACCTCTCACCTCTGACCTCTGGCGAGCGACTACTGACGACTGACGACTGACGACTGACGACTGACGACTGACGACTGACGATTGACCACAAACCTCTCCGACCTCATTGGCCGATCTCCGCTCCCATGTCCCGCCACCTTTCCTCCAGCGCGCCCACGCTGATCGAACACCTGGAGACACCGGCCGCGCTGGTCGACCTCGACCGTCTGGCGCACAACCTGGACCGGATGGCGGCGTACTGCGTGCTGCACGGCCTGGCGCTCCGACCTCACGTCAAGACGCACAAGTCCCCCCGCGTTGCGGCGGAGCAGCTCCGCCTCGGCGCCGCCGGGCTGACGTGCGCCACTCCGCGCGAACTGGAAGTCATGGCGGAAACCTGCGACGATCTGCTGCTGGCGCACCCACCGGTCGGGGCCGCGAAGCTGCGGCGCGCGTTGTCGCTGCCGCGCGAGGTCCGTCTCACTGTCGCGCTCGATTCGGTCGAAGCGCTGGAGGCACTGGCCGAAGCGGCGGAGGCCGCGACGCGCGACGTGGGCGTGTATATCGAGGTCGATCTCGGCATGAAGCGGGTGGGAGTGCGAACCCCGGCCGAGGCGGTGGCCCTCGCTCGAAGGGTCCGGGCGCTCCCGCCGCTGGCGTATCGCGGCGTGGCATTCTATCCGGGGCACATCCGTGAGCACCTGGCGAGCCAGGACGCGTCGCTTGCCCGGCTGCGAGACGACATCGAACTGCTGCTCCAGTCGCTGGGGGACGCCGGTCTGTCCCCCTCTGTCGTGAGCGGCGGATCGACGCCGGCCGCGTGGCGCATGCACGAGGTGACCGGCGTGACCGAAGTCCGTCCAGGAACCTACGTCTACAACGATCGCGCCACGGAAGTGGTCGGAGCGTGCGAGTGGGAGGACTGCGCCATGACCGTGCTCGCCACCGTCATCAGCACGGCAATCCCCGGCCAGGCGGTGGTCGACGCCGGCAGCAAAGCGTTAGGCAGGGAGCCGCTCGCGGCCAGTGCCGATGCGGGGTTCGGCTGCCTGATCGACCGGCCCGAGGTGCGCGTAGTCCGCATGTCGGAAGAGCATGGCATCCTGGACCTGGGCCAGACAACGTGGCGGCCTCGCGTCGGGAACGTGGTGCGCATCGTGCCGAATCACGTCTGCATCGTCGTCCACCTGAATGACACAATGCACGGCGTGCGCGGTGAACTGGTGGAGTCGACCTGGACCGTCACCGCCCGCGGGCGAGGGCCGGCTCGGGCCTGAGTACCGCAACGGGTACATGGACCTCTACCCGGACGCCGACCGACTCACCGATCGCCCACAGCAACGGGTTGAACCGCGACAACCCCGTCGCGACGGCGATGCCGTGGTCGCGCCGGGGAATCGTGAAATCCGCGATCACGACCTCGGTCCCCGGCTTCTCTGCGCGGGTCTCCGGGACCACGACGCACCGGGCCTCGATCCATCGGTCGCTCCCGCGAAGAGTCAGGTGACCCGCCAGCACCGGCGTCAGCCCGTCCCGCCAGGTGCCGGTGCCGCGGAACAAAATCCGGGGATTGCGGTCGGCATGGAGGAACCGTGGGCCGCGCAGATGCCGGTCACGCAGGCCAATGCCCGTCTGCACGGACCGGGCACTCACATCGGCGGTTACCTCGATGCCGTTCACGCCGTCGGCGACGTGCAGTCGTCCTTCGAGGCTGCTGAACCAGCCGTCAACCCTCAGCAGCCCGAACCAGCGCACCAGGAAGGTGACGCGCGCGTTGTCCGGTCCCAGGGGGATGACGGTACCCGGCCGCATCAGTCGTCCGGTGCGCCGCGGTTGATCCAGTTCAGGATGGTCGCCACCTGATTGGGCGTTAGTGCGCCGGAGCCAAGCGGCATCCGGGCAACGCCTTTTCTCCGGACGACGTCGTCGCTTATGAGGATCGCCAACCAGGAGTTTGCGGCGTCTCCCGGTCGCACCAGCACCTCACCGACCACAATCCGCGACGGCTGGTCAATGATGGCTTCGAACGCCGAGTCGGCCACGAGGACCAGCTGCGCCTGACGAGACGCGACGGAGTGGCACCCGCCTATGGCGCAGCGTCGTTCGACAATCGGAAGCACGTCGCGACGAAACTGCGGCATGGCCACGACGACATCCGGCAGTCCGTGCGCCGGATCGACCGCTCCCTCGTAGTCCACGCAGCCGGCGGCCATGCTCCAGACCGTGAGCAGCGCGCCAATCGCGTTTGGCCTCACGGCCGCGCACTCCATCGGACCGTCGCCCTGGCTGTGAGTACGCTGCCGGGCGCGTAGAACAGTTCCGCGCCGGTGGCTATGCGGCCGCGCGGGTGCCACCCCGCGCCCAGCGTGAAATGTGGCCGCGTCGCCCGCAGCTCGAGGATCGGGTGATCAGGATCGCGGACTCCCTCACCGGTCAGCACGCCGATGTCGAATCGGCTGCGGTCCACCCGGGCGCCGGCGCCCACGTACGCACGCAGCGCGCCGTCGGCCAGGACGCGCACGGCAATCGCCTCGGCGCCGAGCATGCGCGGCTCGAACCAGTCGTCGCTCTCACGACCGTGGCAGACCGTCGCATAGTACGTCTCGAGATCGGCGCCCTTGCCCACCATCGCGCTGGCCGCGCAGGTGATGGTGCCGCGCACCCGTCCGGTTGCGCCCCACACCCTCGGCGAAATATGCCAACCTGCCATGGCCCATCCCACGCCCGAAATCGACCCGCTGAGCAGATTTGCCTCGACATCGAAGACCCGCATGGGCGGGATCCAGCTGCCCTCCACGTACAGGCCGGCAAATCGGACGCCCAGGCGCGGCCGGGGAAAGAACGGCACCAGGTTCGTCGCTTCGGGCTTGTCGAGAGACGGCCGCCGCTGCGCCTCGTTGAGAAAGGGCACGTACGACATCTCGATCCCGACGGACCAGCCGTTGCCGGCCGTCAGCCCGCCCGGCGTGAAGGCCATGGTCGCCGAGTAGAACGCCAGCAGGCGGCCCTCGGGCTCGTCGAAGACATGGCGTTCGATGACACGCTCCTGCGCCATCAGTCGCCCGGGTGAATGGGTAACGGCGGCTGCCAGCAGCAGGAGGAGGTGGGTGGTGTATCGCGGTCGACAGGTGCTCAACAGCTCCCCCACCGTCGCCAACGATACACCCCCGATCCGAAGTGGCTCACGCCGCTAGCGGACGATCACCTTGCCGCTCATCCCCACGTGGATCGTGCAGACGTACGAGAAATTGCCTGTCGATCCGAACGTGCGGCTCACTGCAGTGCCGTAGCCGCTGTCGATGTTGGCAGGCGCGCCGCTCGCGTTCGCGAACGTGACGGTGTGTTCCAGCCCACCGAAGGTCCACGTGACCGAGCCGCCCTGCTGGACCGCCACCGTACTTGGCGTGAAGATGTAGTCACCGGAACTGGCCACCACGGCGGCGTCACTGGGCAGCGCCCCGGTCACCGTCACCGCGATGTCCGCGGTGCGCGTGACGGCACCCATCGTCAGGCGGGCGGTGACCTGAGTGGCGCCGGCAGACACACCCAGAATGGTCCCCGACGCGTCCACTTCCGCGATGCCGGGACTCGCTGACGTGAAGGTCGGCGTTCCCGGACTGGAGATCGTCTTGTTGTTGGCGTCGAGGGCGGTCACCACAATGGAGGCGGTCGCTCCCGCCCCGATGTTCACGGACGACACGTTGGTTGTGATGGAACCCAGCGTCGGGTTGTTGCCCGGAGGTGGCGGCGGGCCCGTGGTGCCGCCGTCGTCATCGGGTTCCCCACCACCGCAGGAAACCGACACCAGCAACATGACCGCCGTCAACTGACGTGACAGTCGCATGCAGACTCCTCCGTAAGTACGGGATGCCAGTTGCGCCGGCCGGGTTGGAACCGGCCCGCTTTCGCTCACCGTCACGCTATCTCTCGACTGCGGGGGAGCGATATGCGGACGCGGCAGAAGTGCCCGGCCGGCCGGCCAAAGTGCCGTTACGACGGGCGAGCGCTCATGATCCACCCATCAGTTCGCGTATGCGCGCCCGGTAGGACTTGCCTGACTGGAGACGCGTTCCGTCGGCCAGCACCAGAATCCAGTCGCCCTGAAACCACGGGATGAACTCCCGGATGCGACCCACGTTCACGATGGTGGACCGGTGAATCCGGACAAACATCGCGGCGGGCAAACGCTGCTCCATTTGCGACATCGTGACCCGGTGGTCGTGCACGGCTCGTCCGACGTGGAGTCTGACCTTGTCGTCGGCGGCCTCGATCCAGTCGATATCAGCGACGCGCAGGAACAGCAGCCGATCACCCGAGCGCACGGCCAGGTGGTCCGCGCCGGCTCTGGCCGCCGCCGGACCGCGATCGACCAGCTCCGCCAGCGCCTGCGCCCGCGCGGCCGAGCCGGCGCGCAGCAGGCCGATGACGCGGTCGATCGCCGCATTGAAGCGTATGCGGTTGACCGGTTTGAGGACATAGTCCAGCGCGTGCACCTCGAACGCCTTCACGGCATGCTCATCATGCGCCGTGACAAACACGACGGCGGGCATGCGATCCGGCCCCACGGCCCGCACGACACCCAGGCCGTCGAGTTCGGGCATCTGCACGTCGAGGACGACGAGGTCGGGCGACGTTTCCAGCACCGCGGTCACCGCCGTGCGGCCGTCGCCGCACTCGGCGATGACCTGCGTGTCACCCCGGTCCTCGAGCAGGGCGCGCACGTGGGCGCGGGCGACCGGCTCGTCGTCCACCACGAGGGCACGCACCAGCGGGGCTTTCATGCGGGTGCCGCGCCTTCCGGCCGCCTGGCCACGCTGTGAAACGGAATTTCGATCGACACCAGGAACCCGCCTTCCGTGCGAGGACCCGCCTCGAATCGGTGGTCATCACCATACAATGAACGAAGCCTGGCCCGCGCATTCCCCAGGCCCACTCCTTCGCGCGTGGGGAATCCCGACCGGGACTGGCCCACTCCGTCATCGCTGATCTCTATGACCAGCACTCCATCCCGGCGTCTCGCCACAATGGAAACGCAGCCTGCCGCGGAGCGCGGTGCTATCCCGTGGAGAACCGCATTCTCGACCAGCGGTTGCAGAAGCAAGCTGGGCACCATCCCTTCCATGGCGTCTTCGTCGATGTCATAACTTACCGTCAGCCGGTCGGCGAAGCGCACCTGCTGAATGTGGAGATAGTGGCGGACGAGCTCCACTTCCCGGTCCAGTCGAACCTCCTGTTCGCCCGCCGGCGCAAGTGACACCCGCAGCAGCTCGCTCAAACCGGTCACCATCCGCTCAGCCGATCCGGGATCGTGATGCACGAGCGCGGTTATCGTGTTGAGTGCGTTGAAGAGGAAATGCGGCTGGAGCTGCAACCGCAGGGCACGCAACTGGGCCTGTTCCAGGCGCTCCTGCAACGCCTCGCTTTCCCGGGCGGCCAGCGCGATCCGCTGCGACAGTCGCTCCTGCCAGTGCGCCGCGTACGTCGCCACCGCTCCGGCGCAAGCAAGCAGCAGCACCTTGGCCCCTTCGTCCAGGGGCGAAACCGCTCCGGATGCATTGGCGGCGACAGGGCTCAGCACGGTGACCAGGCGGCCGCTCGCGAGAAAGACACCCGTCAGCAGCAGGTACTCGACGAGCGCGAGGCCCGAGACGGCCGCCGCCTTGGTCGCCGTGGACGCCACCGGCAGGGCCGCGATGATGACGAAGTACGCGGCCACAATGGGAGTGTCGAGGGCCAACGCGGGAGAGTACGCGAAGCCGTACGCGGCCAGGAGGGTGGTTACGGCGGTGATGTCTACCACCGGATTGGCGAGCGACAGCCAGGCCGGGAGCGTGTGGCGGTGGAAGAAGAGGCGCCGCTGCCCGAGGGTCCACGCGAGCATGATCAGGAGCAGGATCACGTTCACCCGGTTCAGCGATCGCGGAAGCGTGGGGCTGTACGCCAGCGCAGCGCCGCCCAACAAGGCCAGCACCACGATCCGCACCGCATGGAGCAATCGCTCGGCGCGATCGCGCTCGAGCAACAGCACGTGTCGATGCGGAATGGCTGGGAGCACGAGGTCAGCCGGGGAAAGTGGACGGATCAACGGTATGGAACGATTCGAACGGGGAGGCGACTCGGGTCGCCCGACCCTGAATGTCGGGCGGGTTCCCCGACTGGCAAGCGCACGGCGCCCACTTCGCTGCTGTACGGATTCGAACGCTGCGACGTACCCCGCGCTACCGTCGGCCTTTTCGTGCGGCGCCGACCGCACGACAGCCGGGTCCGTGTTCGGCGCAGTACCAGCCGTGCCGGTCATGGAAGACCTGGTGGGCCGCCGGATCCCGTTCGAACCGCACCACGAAGAGTGCCCTGACCCGCGAGCGTTCACCCGCGGCCGCGCGGGTGTCCACGCGTTGAACCGTGACTGTTTCCGGAAAGAGATCGAACTGGTCCACGCCCAAATGGCGAGGTGTTGGATTGCGACAACGGGACGGTGCTGAAGGTAATCTGCCGTTGCCCTTGTCGACGATCGGTTTGAGCTTGGATCACCGGCGCGGCTACCCGGGAGGAAACGCACCTCCCTCCCCTCGCACCAGCAGCGGCGTTCCGAAAGCACGACATCATCCAAACCGCTCGACCCTCAACTGCGTGACCTCTTCTCTTCAGACCTCCGTTCTGCTCGAAGCCTGCATCGAGTCACCAACCGAAGGCCTCGCGGCGCAACGGGCCGGCGCGGGGCGACTGGAGCTCTGCGCAGGACTCATCGAGGGCGGCACGACGCCGAGCGCCGGGATGATGAACGAGGTCGTGGAACGTGTTGCGGTTCCCGTCTTCGTCATGGTGCGTCCCCGGGGCGGTGGATTCACGTACAGCGCGGACGAACTCGGGGTCATGTGCCGTGACATCATCGTGGCGCGAACCGCCGGCGCTCGCGGGATCGTGACGGGGTCGCTGGCCCGCGACCGAACGATCGACCGGGTGCAGATGCAGCGCCTCCTCGACGCCGCACGTCCGGCGCCAGTCACCTTCCACCGGGCCTTCGACGTCACCCTGGATCTCGAGGCGTCCCTCGACGTGCTGCTGGATCTGGGCGTCGATCGGGTGCTGACGTCGGGTGGCGCCCCAACCGCCCTGGCTGGCGCGTACAGGATCGCCGCACTGGTCTCCCGGGCCGGTAAGGACCTGACGGTTCTCGCCGGCGGCGGCGTGCGCGCCCCGGACGTGCGGCAGCTCGTCAGGCGGACCAGCGTGCGGGAGGTGCACGCCCGTCCCGTCCGGCCGCTGCCGGAAGATGCTGCGGTCGGCCTTCCGGCCCTTCCGGGCATCCCGGCAGGCGGTCGATCCGGACTCGACGCGGACGGTATCCGCGCGATGGCCGAGGCGCTCGCCGGGTAATCGGGCTCAGGGCCGGAGGCTCGCCCGCGAGGCGTCCTGCCTCAGCATGCGTTCCGCCGTTTCCAGGCGTTCGTGCGCCTCGAGGAGAGACCGGTGCAGCGACTCGTTTTCCTCTTCCAGCCGCGCCACCCGCTCCAGGACGTCATCGGAGTGGCCACCTTCAATGCGCTTCGCCACCGCCTTGCCGAGCCGGGTGAACGAAAAGGCGATGAGTCCGGTGAAGAACATGGTGATCACCGGGATCATCACCGCCAGCGTCTGCTTGTCCATGACCACTCCGTGAGAAAACGGCCCTCGAGCGACAACGTCAGGACGGCCCCGTGAGGAGCCATGTTTCGAGCCGCTGCTATCGACCCGATTCGCCCCCCATCCTGATGGGCGGCCGGTTGCCCTGTACCGGAATCCAGTAGGTGAACCACTCCACGTTGCGCGCCATCCGGTCGCGGCTCAGTCGCACGTCGTTGACGCCGTGCCCCTGGCCGGGATACAGCACCAGCTTCACCGGCGCCTTCCCGATCCGCTTCATGGCCTCGTAGAACTGGATACTCTGTTCCGGCGAGACGCGCCGGTCGGCCTCGCCCGACTGGATGAGCAGCGGGGTCGTGACGTCCTTCACCTTGCGGTACGCCGAGCGTTCCAGCCAGAGGTCCGGCTTGTCCCAGGGGACGGAGTTGAGCAGCATCTCGAGGTAATCGGAGATGTCGGTCTGGGAGAAGAACGCGGTGAGGTCGTTCACGCCGGCGCCCGCGCTCGCCGCCGCAAAGCGCCGCGTCGCGGTCACGCCCCAGAAGGTCTGGAATCCGCCGTAGCTCCAGCCCATGAGCCCCATCTTCGTCGAATCGGCTATGCCCATCCGGATCATCGCGTCCACACCAGAATTCACGTCGATCCAGTCCCTGCCCAGGATGTCGCCCTGGTTGAGCCCGCGAAACCGGGCGCCGTAACCGGTCGATCCGCGGAAGTTCGGCTGGAGCACCGCGTAGCCCTGGCTGGCGAAGATCTGCACGGGGTACGCACCGTTGATGGAGGGATAGCGGGCGGCGGAAACCCCGGCGGGCCCGCCGTGCACCACCAGCAGCAGCGGTACCCTGGTGCCGTCCTCGTAACCAACCGGAAGCGTGAGCACCCCTTCGATCGTTTCGCTGTCGGCCGCCGACTTCCAGGACACGACCCGCTGTTCCCCGTGGCCGAACGACCCGGCCTGGGGATTCGTCAACGTCAGGCGTTTGCCGGCGAACGTCGCGCCCGTCGAGGCAAAGACGTCGGGCGGCTCGCCTGACGATTCGGAGATATACGCCACGGTGGCGGCGGCGGCGGCGAAGCCGGAGTTGAAGCGATCCGTCGTCACACGCTGTGGCGGCCCGGCAGCCTTCCCCTCCGCCAGCGGGATGCGGAAGAGCGCGCGACCGGTCTTCACCGCCGCCTCGACCCACAGTTCTTTCGTGGTCGCGGCCACGTAGGACGCGTTCTCATCCAGCGCGTCGGTCAGGGAGGCCGCCTCGCCTCCGGTAACCGGCACGAGCCAGAGCTTCGTGTTCGCCGTTCCGTAGAATTCGCCCGAGGCGGATACAATGAGCCCCAGGTCGCGGACCCAGCCCACGACCTGCTCGCTGCCTGGCATCGCCGTCAGCGGACGTGATTCCGCCCCCGGTTCGCTCTGCACGTACGCAATGCCGTGATCCTGAGCGACCAGCGTGGGCTGGGGACGCGCCGAGAAGGCCAGACCGCGCGAGTCGGGCGCCCAGACCATCGCGGTAACATGCAGGCCGTCGGGAGAGACCGAGCGTCCGTCTGCCGGCTGGCGCGCAGCCAGGACGACGTCCCAGAGCCGCGAAAACTGGGAGGCGTACGCGCTGTCCCGGACGATCGGCTCGCCGCGCTGCTTCTCCATCTCCTGGTCCTCACGCGACGCCGGAGCGGTCGCAAGGTACAGGAGCCGCTTGCCGTCGGGCGACACGCGAAAGGCCGAGATGCTCGATTCATGCTGCGTGAGTTGCCACGCTTCGCCGCCATCGGGATCGATCCCGTACACCTGTGTCCGGCCTTCGTCACCCCGATCGGACAGGAAGGCGATCCAGCTGCCGTCGCCGGCCCACTGGGGCGCACGGTCGGCGCGCGGACCGGAGGTTACGCGCCGCGCGTCGCCGCCGCCGACCGGGACGACCCAGACGTCCGAATTCGAGACGTTGTTCTCGACGGATCGCTCGGTCACCACGTAGGCGACGCGCCGGCCATCGGGACTGACCGCGACCTCGCCGACGCCCTTCAGCGCCATCACGTCATCGACGGTCCACCTCCCCGGGCCCGCGTTCTGCGCCGCGAGCAGTGGAGCGATCGAGACGAGCAGGAACAGCGAGATCGTGACGGTGCGGTGTCGCGTGCTGACGAACATCGGCGTGCGTTCCCCCGAAACGGACGAGACGGCGGCAAGGAGCCCCACAGCAGGCGAAACTGTGGAGCGTGCCGTGGATTCGCAATCGGCTGAACGGGCCATCCGGGCACTGCGCGCGACCCGGGATGCCAGCCTACGCTGCGCCCGCGTCTCTCGTCCCCCGCCGGGCCTTGAGATACCACCAGTGAGCCGCCGCCACGGTAACCGTCACGGCCATCGAGACCGCCTCGCGCTGGTTCATCCGCGTGACGAGGACCAGCGCGATCACAATGCCGATCGCCGCCAGGGCATTCCCGAACCTCGCCCGGAACAGCGCCGGGTGAACGCCGGGCGTCATCACGCCTCGCACATCACGCCGTCTGAAGACCGGCAGCGCGGCACACACCGAGGCATAGAGCAGAAGCCGCGACACGGCGGAGAGACTGAGGTTCTGGATCAACCCCGCCTGCAGCGCCAGCAGCCACGACACCGCCGCGAAGATGAGAATGGAGATCCACGGCGTCCGGAACGTCGGGTGGATGCGCCCGAAGAAGGCCGGCAGGTCACCCCGGTCCGCCATGGCCATCGTCAGGCGGGGCACGTTGAGCATGTTGCTGGCGACCCACCCGTACACCGAGATCAGCGCCGCGATGGTGATCACCACCGCGCCCGGCGAGCCCAGCATCACGCGCGCCGACTCGGCGAGGGGCCGGTTGTTGGCGGCCGGGTCGGTCAGCGTCACGAGCACGGTGAACTGCGCCGCCAGGTACAGCACCGTGACCGCCGCCAGCCCGACGATGAGGGCGAACGGGGCGTCGCGACGCGCATCCTTCGTCTCCGCCACCGGAATCAGGGCCGACTCGAATCCTCCGTAGGCGAACATCAGCAGGACCAGCGCCGAGAGCCATCCACCTAACGATGAATCCGTCGCCAGAGCGGGTGGCGCGGTCTTCCCCATCGTGACCCACGCGATGCCCAGGATGGCGAACGCAATCAGCGGGAGCACCTTGACGATGGCGAAGACGTCGCTGACCCTGGCGCCGGACCCCACGCTCCGGATGTTCACCAGGGCGTGCAGGCCGATGAACGCCGTCACCACCGCGATTTCACCCGGCCGGGTCGCCGCGGCAGGCCACAGTTCGGTGAGGTAGGTCGTGAACAGGTTGGCCTGCACCGCGGCCGTGATGCAACGCACGAAGTACGACATCCATGCCATCTGGATGCCGACGAACGGACCGAAGGCCGCCTGCGCGTAGACGTAGGCGCCTCCGGCCTGGGTGAACCGCGAGGCCACCTCGGCGAAACAGAAGATCATCGCGCCGGTGAGCGCCGCTGCGATCAGCCAGGCATACATCGACGCCCATCCCAACTGGCCCCCGAGTGTCCCGGGAAGGACGAACACGCCGGTACCGATGATGGTGTTCAGGACGAGGCCGGCGAGACTCCAGCGGCCGATGGCCTGGACGAGGGTGGGCATGTGAGGAGTGAGGAGTGAGGAGTGAGGAGTGAGGAGTGAGGAGTGAGGAGTGAGGAGTGAGGAGTGAGGAGTGAGGAGTGAGGAGTGAGAATGCGGCGATTTGGCATGGCCCGCAATGCGCAGTCCGACGTGCGCCCCGGGGACGCTGCGGGCCCGGTCCGAAACCACCGTCGCCAAGGGCGCGTATGGAGGCTCCGCCCAGCCCACTCCGTCCGCCGAGTCCTCCATGCAAGCCATTCTCCGCGACATCCGATACGGTCTTCGCTCACTCGCGAAAAGCCCGGGACTGGTGGTCGTCTCCACCATCGCGCTCACGTTCGGGATTGGCCTCACCACGACCATGTTCTCCATCACCTACGGCGCCCTCATGAAGGGGCTGCCGTACCCCGAGGGTGACCGGATCGTGCGCATGGTCAGGAGCCGCCCGGAGACCGGCGGCAACCGGATGGGTACACCCATCGGCGACTACGTGGACTACCGCGACCAGCAGCAGACCATGTCGCCACTGGCCGGCTATTACTCCGGGACCGTGAACGTCAGCGGCGACACGGAGGCCGAGCGATTCACCGGTGCATTCGTCACCGCCACGACCGCCGAGCTCACCAGAGTCCGTCCGCATCTGGGGCGATTCATCCAGGCCGGGGAGGACACGCCGGGCGGAGCGCGCGTGGTGGTGCTGGGCTACGGGATGTGGCAGCGCCGCTTCGGCAGCGACTCGTCCGTGATCGGCTCGGCCCTCAGGGCCAACGGCGTGCCCCATACGATCGTCGGCGTTATGCCCGAGGGATTCCGCTTCCCGAACGACGCGGCCCTCTGGCTGCCGCTGCAGCTCGATCCCGTGGGGCTCCCCCGCGGTCAGGGGCAGTGGCTGGACGTGGTCGGACGACTCAAGGACGGCGTAACCCTGGAGCAGGCGACCGCCGACGCGGACGCGATCGCGAAGCGGCTGGCTGCTGACTACAAGGAGACCAACGAGGGCATCGGCGCCGGCGTCATGAACTTCATCGAGGCCGACATGGGCCCTGAGCCAAAGCAACTGCTGAGCACGATGCTGGGCGCAGTCTTCTTCGTGTTGCTCATCGCCTGCGCCAACGTCGCGAACCTCCTGCTGGATCGCGCGGCGCACAAGTCCAAGGAAGTGGGTATTCGCACCGCGCTGGGCGCGACGCGAGGCGCCGTCATCCGGCAGTTCCTGACCGAGGCGGCCGTGCTCGCCGCTGTTGGCGGCATCCTGGGTACGCTGCTCGCGAAAGCGGGCATCACCATCTTCAACCGGGCCATCGTCGATTCCCAGCCGCCGTTCTACATAGACATCGCCCTGCACCCGCCGGTGCTGCTGTTCGTCGTGGGGGTCTGTCTCCTGGCCACGATGCTGTCGGGCATCATCCCTGCCTATCAGTCGTCCCGCGCCGACCTCAACGAGGTTCTGAAGGACGAGACGCGAGGGTCCAGCAGCCTGCACATCGGGAAGATGAGCAAGGCGCTGGTGGTCTTCGAGATCGCGCTGTCGTGCGGACTGCTGGTCGCGGCGGGACTGATGATCAAGAGCGTCACGAAACTCGGGAACATGGACCCGGGCTTCCGGACCGCGGACATCTTCACGGCGCGCATCGGGTTCCCGGCGACGTACACCGACACCGCGATGCAGAAGCAGTTCTATGTGCAGCTGCGGGACCGGTTGGAGCAGATTCCCGGCGCCCGTGCGGCCAGCATCATGTCGGGGTTGCCCGGTGTGGGTGAGGGTGGTTCCAACTTCACCATCGAGGGCGTCAGTTACGCGGCCGATCGCGATGTCCCCGACGCGAGAACGAGCGCAGTCTCACCGGGCTACTTCACCACCTTTGACATCCCGCCGCGGCAGGGCCGCCTGCTGGATGCCAACGACCGGGAGGGCGGACTTCCGGTGGCGGTGATCAACCAGGCGTTCGCCGACCGGTACTTCTCCAACCAAGACGCCGTCGGCCGCCGGATCCGGCAGGGTGGACGCAGCAGCACCGCGCCGTGGCGCACGATCGTCGGCGTGGTGCCCACCATCTTCAACGGCGATCCCGATGAGCCACGGCGGCCGGGGTTCTTCGTTCCGCTCGAGCAGAGTCACTCCAACTTCGTGAGCCTGGCCGTGCGCACGACGGGCTCGCCGATGGGCATCACGAGCCAGGTCCGCGCGGCCGTGGCGTCGCTCAACCCGGATATTCCGCTCTACTGGGTGTACTCCATGGCGGAGGCCTTCGAGCGTCCGACATGGTTCATCCGGGTATTCGGGACGATGTTCATGATCTTCGGCCTGATCGCGCTGTTCCTGGCCTCGGTCGGCCTGTACGCGGTGATGTCCTTTTCGGTGAGCCGGCGGGTGCGTGAGGTGGGAATCCGGATGGCGTTAGGCGCTCAGGGCCGCGACGTGGTGCGGATGATCTTCGGCCAGGGCGCCTGGCAACTGGGCGTCGGGCTGGTGCTGGGGCTGGGTCTGGCGGCCACGGTGGCGCAGCTGATGCAGGTGATTCTGTTCGACGTGCAGCCCCGCGACCCGGCGACGTTCGCCGGCGTGGCGGTGGTCCTGGCGGTGGCAGGCCTGGCCGCGTGCATGATTCCGGCCCGTCGGGCGACGCGGGTGGATCCGCTGGTGGCGCTCAGGGCGGAATAGGGTCGAGGGTCGAGGGTAATGCAGGAACGCTCAGACCTTGACCTCAGCGCTTGACCTTGACCCTGTCCCCCCGCGCGCGCAGCGCTCGTCATAGACCGTCTCCGGTTCGCGCCCAGCGTGAATGTCACGGGCTTGTTACTGTCCCGGCTCGAGAAGATCAGCCTGCCGTCAGGCAGCGTCTGCGTTTCGTGAATGGTGACGCGGTTTCCGCGTGCCGCCGCTGGCCCGGCCCCGCAGCGACGACCTGATACGCGTTCCCCGTCGGCGTGCGCACTCAAGCATTCGGTGCGGAGTCGAACGAACCCGGCCAAGCGTCGCGCGCGAGGCACAGGCGCCGAGCAAGGAGCATCGAAGAATCAGTGCTCTCATTTGATCCAGTCCGGCGCTCCACAAGAGCCAACAATAATGGCTCTTCCGGGAAACGAGTGGGTGATTGGGAGCGGTCTTGGAAGTGGTGGCTGTCGTTTTCATAGGGGAAGGACGGGTTGCCGGTGCGGTACAGGGAGGGTGAGGTTCGTGCCTGCGTTCTCGACCCTCCTCGACGCGATCGACTTGCGCGTGTGGCGTCGGCGCTGGACCGTCCATGTCCACCAGATCGGGAATGGCGAGCACGCCACGCTCTATCTCTCGCGCTACGTCTATCGCGTGGCGCTCACCAATCAACGGATCGACCGGTTTACTGACGGTCACGTCACGTTTCACCATACCCACGCGCGGACCGGCGCGACCCGCCGCGTCACGCTGCCCGTGCACCGATTCCTGGACCGGTTTCTTCAGCATGTCCTGCCGCGCGGCTTCACCAAGGTCCGATCCTACGGCTTGCTGAGTCCCGGTCGCCGCGCCGATCTCGACCGGGCTCCGTGCCTCCTCGCCGCCCACGCCCCCTGATCCCCCACGCCAGCGACCGCGACCGCCGCGCGAACCGATGCCAGCGCTGCCGACCACGGGGGCCTGGCCGTCGCGGCCATCCTGGTCGTCCTCCTGCTCGCGCGACGATGCCCACACTGTGAGCGCGGCCACCTCCTGACCGCGACCCTGCCGCGCCATCGCGCGCTCCCCCCGCCCCGCGCTCCGCTCTCGGCCGATGCCCGGATCGGTCAGTGCTCCAGCCGGGCTGCGCCCGCGGTCTGCGTTACGCTCACGGTGCCCCGCGGGACCGCCCGCGGACGGCGGTCGATCTTGCTCCCGGGCACGGAGCGGCACATCTTCGCCCCCATCAAGCTGCCCCGCCAGCGCATCGCCCAACAACTGAAAGTCCATAGGCCCGTCTTCCAGATGGTGCGCGACGGCGGATCGAGTCCAACTGGAGATTCTTGTCACGGCTGCGCGTGCCAAGAATCTCTACTGCGTTAGGCAGCCAAAGGCGGGCGGACAAACCGCCCTACCTTCCGGAGCGTTGGCAGCAGACGCTACTGTCGAGAAGGGCGAAGACGGGCAGCGCTTCGCAGCAGCTTCGCTGTTCGGCTTCGTCGTCGACAACGCAAGCGGGCGGGACGATCTCCTCATGTGCGACGACATGGGAAGCGAGTGGGCGGACTTCGTAGGCGTATCGACGACTGACCATCACAGGTGAGCTTCTATCACTGCAAGGGCGGGCATGTCGATGTCGGAGCGTCGGCATTCGGCTGGGTGCCACCGGACATCTGGTCTGCACGAGGTCGGCGCGCAGGCCACCAAGAACCTCGGGTACCTCACGTCTTCGGCGGCGGAACTCGAGGCGCGCAAGGCACGATGGAGCGGGCAGTGGAACCAGCGACCAATCGCGCGCCTCCAGCGCGGCGCGTCCGTTGACGCCTTCGTCGCCGCCTTCGCGAAGGCAGTCGCGGCACCGCAGGCAACACGGCGCGTCGTCATCGTCACATTGTCACTGTCCAAGGGGGCGTTGGCCACCGTCTTCGACTTGATCGGCAACGGCCCGCCACCACCTGCGGTCGTCCACGTTCTATGGCTCCTGTCAACGTTCGTGGACCAATGCAGGAACGTCGGCGCGCGGGCGCCGGTCGATGGCACCGTTCCACACTTGACGGGCGATGTCGTAGTCGGCGTGGTCGGAACTAATCAGCCGGCCCCGGAATCCGTCGATCTCCGAGACGATTGGCTCGCTTCCCTTGTGGTGGTCGACTTCCGAAGTCTTCGGTGTCGTCATCGGGTCCTCCTTGCTGGACGGCCACATTTGACCACGCGGACCTCGGCGTAAAGTCTAGAATCTGGACTTCACAACAGAATGCGGGGGCGCGATACTGGCGTCGTGAGGACTTACGGCCAGTACTGCCCCATCGCCCGCGGCGCAGAGATCTTCGCCGAGCGCTGGACACCGCTGATCATCCGCAACCTGTACCTGCGCTGCGGAAGCTTCAGTGAAATCCTCGAAGGCGCCCCCGGACTCTCCCGGACGCTGCTCTCACAGCGGCTCAAGCAACTCGAACGGCTCGGTGTCATCGAGTCGGCACCGAAGCCCGGCGGGCGCGGGCACCATTACGAACTCACGTCCGCGGGCTACGAACTCTTCGCGGTCTGCCAGTCGCTCGGCGAGTGGGGTGCGCGTTGGCTCGAGATCGCCCCGGAGAACCTCGACCCCTTTGTGGCCCTCTGGTCGATGTGCAACGCACTCCGCCGAGACCGGCTCCCGGATCGACGCGTCGTCATTCGGTTCGACTTCACTGGCCGTCCGCGCCCTGAGCGCAATTGGCTACTCATCGAGCTGGGAGACACAGAGATCTGCAAAACTTCGCCCGGACACGACGACGATCTCTGCATCACGGCGGAAGCCGAAGCCTTCGTCAAATGGCACGCTGGTCAGCTCACGTGGGCCCAGGCGACCCGCGAGGGCCGCATCAAACTCGACGGCCCCTCGTCGCTCGTAAGAGCGTTCCCAACCTGGAACGCCCGCAGCATGTTCGCCCACATCACGCCGGTCTCCCGCACAGCCGCGAGTTCCGCAGGCTGACGTGCTGGTCGATCGCGACGTTCGCGCCCAATCGCTTCACCAGTTCGACATTGTGTTTCCCTACCGTGGTAAACACCGTTGCGCCCAGATGACGGCCAACTGGATGGCCATGCTTCCAACGCCACCGCTGCCCGCGTGAATCAACACGCGCTGGTTGGCACCAGGCTTCCGATCTCGACCAGGGCCTGCCAGGCCGTCAGAGTAACCAGCGGAGGGGAGGCGGCTTCTTCGAACGTCACGTTGGTGGGTTTGAAGGCGGCGGGCCCAACCCGATCCAGTAGTCGAGGTCATCGGCGATCGCTGACGCTCGCGTCTGACAAGTGCTATCCGTTTCGCCCGGCCAAGCGGTCCTGCCGACGAACTCGTCTACCAATAGGCCCTCCCGCAGAACCAGAATGAGCGTTAGGCGGGCCTCGCGAGCGAGTCTCATGAAGCGACGTAATGGCGTGCCAGGTAGTACACGCGTCCAGCGAAGCGGCGAACCGGAAGCTGATGAACGGCCGTGACGGGAGTGACCCCGACCGTCAGTTCACGGCCGACGCCACAACCAGCTCGCACGGGCCCTCGAAGCCGCCGTCGCGCTCGAACTGGCGCATCTCCTCGGCAATCTCCGCCCACGCCGCCTCGCGCCCAATCTCGTCGAGGCCCGAGAGCATCTGGTGCAGCGCGCCGAACGACTCCTTCTCGAAGCGTACGCATTCGGCTGCCGACGCCATGCGCAGCGGTGCTGCAACGAGCTTCACCTCGATGTCACGGAAGCCGGCCCTGCGGTATGCGGCCTCCATCGCTCCGGGGCTCCCGAGGCTGAACGGGCCTGGTTGGCCCGGAGCGGGCTGCCCCAGCTGTGCGCGCCGCCGGATGATCGAGACCGGCAGCGAGAAGAAGCGGTTCCCCTCCGCGGTAGAGTAGACGATAGCCCCGATGCGTCCGCCCGGCCGCAGCGCCCGCTTCATCCCCGCGAGCGCCTTCTGCTGGTCGGGGAAGTAAATGAGCCCTACGCGGGAGATGACCGCATCGAAGCTGCCCTCGGGCACGTGAAGGTCCTCCCCATCCGCCACGAGGGTCTTGACATTCTCGAAGCCGGCGGCCTGCGCGTTCGCGGCCGCGTACTCGAGGATGCGGGTCGCGATGTCGGTCGCAAGCAAGAAGCCCGTCGACCCCACGCGCTTCGCGGCTTGAAGCGTCTGGTCGCCCGCGCCGGCGGCCACGTCCAGCACGCGGCTCCCCATGCCGACGCCCGCCATGTCCAGCATGAGCTCCGTCGCCGGACCCAGCCAGGACCGCAGCACTGGGGTCCACTCGTTCCAGGCTCCGGCCGCGGCCTGCCATTGCCGCTCGGTCGTCTGCTTGTAGAAATGCGGATCGAAAGCGGTGGTCTGTACGCTCGTCATGGTCGTCCTCCCGCGATGCTTGTCGGAGACGCCATCAGCGGCTCGGGTCGGGCTGGGCCATGGCGAGCACCTGCTCGTGGGTGAGCTCAATCCGGTGGTGCTCGCGCGCGTGCTGCTGCAGCTCCCGCACCAGCGTGTCGTCATCGCTCGCGCGGACGACGAAGCCGCAGTCGCATTTCACGATCTTCCGGGCCATGAGATGCCTCTCGGTTCGGGGCGAATGATAGATTCCGGGCCTTGGTAGCTTCTTGGCGAAACCTGGGCCGATTTTGCCGATCCGCATCTATCTTACCGGAAGGATGAGCCTGGAGCACCAGAGCCGCGTGGTGGACCGGGACCGTTTCCCCGGCAGCCAGGGGTGCTTGGTCTTCGCGCGGCTCGCGCTCGATCGCCACCACGCGGTGAGCCGCGACGAGCTGGCCGAGGCAATCTGGCCGCGGCGGCTCCCGCGCGCCTGGGACGCGGACCTGAGCGCGATCGTGAGCAAGCTTCGCTCGATGCTTGCACGCGCCGGCCTGAAGCAGGCCGCGTCCATTTCCAGCGCGCTCGGCTGTTACCAGCTCGTGCTCCCGCACGACGTGTGGATCGATTTCGAGGCAGGGGTGGTCGCGCTCCACGAGGCAGAGGGAGCGCTGCGCGCGGGCGCGCCGAGGGAGAGCTTCGGACCGGTAAACGTTGCCAATGCGATCGCGCGCCGCCCGTTCCTTCCAGGGCAGGATTCGCCCTGGGCCGATGAGAAGCGGGAGAAGCTCGGGACCATCTTCGTGCGCAGCTGCGAGTGCCTGGCCGCCTTCTATGTGTGGAACGGCGAGCCGTCGCTCGGCGTCGAAGCTGCCAAGCAGGCCCTCGTACGTGAGCCCTTCCGTGAGTCGGCCTATCGCTTGCTCATGGAGGCGCATGCCGCGGCCGGTAACCGCGCCGAGGCGCTTTGGGTGTACGAGAGGTGCCGGAAGATCCTCAGGGAGGAATTAGGGAGCGCGCCTTCGC
>DASWGU010000204.1:0-28705 GCA_036393555.1 Gemmatimonadaceae bacterium | reverse complement strand
ACGCGCGCGCCACTTCCACGGCCCGTTGCGACTCCCGCCGGGTGCGCGCGGCGAGCGCGGAGTCCGGCGGCCGGCCGAATACTGGTGCCACGCGCAGCCGCTCGACCGGATACGCGGCGCGTGCCGCGACGACCAGCGCGGAAAGCGAGTCCGAGCTGTTGCCGGCCACACATCGCACGGAAATCATCAGCGCGGTGTCCCCCTCGATGGGCACCGCGGCGAAGGACTCGCGGGCGCCGCTCGTTTCGGAGGCCGGCGCGAAGTGCAACGGTTCGCCGGCAACCTCACCGGCCAGTCGTACATCCGGCGCGACCCCAACGACGCGAACCCGGAAGAGTGCTCCCTGCTGGGGTGACCCGGGGCTCCATGATACCGCAGCGGAGTCGCCGCACGTATCCGGGCGAGCCAGCAGCGCCCTTCCTCCATCGGGCCGCAGGACCCAGAAGGCGGCGCCGGCAAGAAGGGCCAGGGGCGCGAGTCGCCTGATAATCATCGCCGCAATCTAGCTGAGCTGGCGGCCCTGAGTCGTTCAGTTCGAGCACCCGGTACTGAGCACTCAGCGATCTGGCCGGAGTGGTGCGCAATCCGGCTGAGCTGGCGGCCCTGAGTCGTTCAGTTCGAGCACCCGGTAACTGAGCACTCAGCGATCTGGCCGGAGTGGTGCGCAATCCGGCTGAGCTGGCCGCCCTGAGTCGTGAGTGCTGGATGCTCGACCTGCTTCCTGGTCCTGGAGCTGGTGCCGAGCCAAACCCCCAGCGCCAGCACGTGTCACCCAGTTCCAGCAGCCAGTACCAAGCACTCAGCGATCCGGCGTGAGTGGTGTGTGTGAATAGCCTCGCTCGACGTGGCGGCCTCACCCCTCAGCGCTTTCGCGACCACACCGGGCTCGAGCGTCGCGCGCCGGGCTGCTGGCCCTTGACGAAAACACCGCCTGACGCCGTGCTTGGAGGGTTCACGATGGCGACGGGGGACACACCACGCTCGCCCGGTTTCCTGACCTCTGCAAAGGACGACCCATGTACCTCATCCGGGACATCATGTACTGCAAGCCGGGCAAGGTCCGGCCGCTCCTGGAGAAGTTCCGCGCCATGGCGAAACTCTCCGAGAAAATCGGCATGGGCAGGATGCGCTTCATGACGGACGTCAGTGCGGAACGCTACTGGACCCTCGTGTCCGAAATGGAGGTGCCCAGCCTGAAGGCGTTCGAGGAGATGGAATCGGTACAGGGGTCCCCCGAAGACATGAAGGAGTTCGAGCGCATCATGTCGGGCTACCATGACCTGGTCGATCATGGGAAGCGCGAGATCTACAAGCTCGAAAACTGAGCTGGCTGGCCGCCGTGTTCCTCCGGCGGACTACCCGGACCATCACCGCGGCCCCGTGAGGTGAGTCGCAGCCGTTGGCGGCGAGCGTGACGATCGTTAGTGTGTTCCGGCAGAATGCCCCGCCGGATCCGCGCACGCCCGCCGACGACGCGACACGCGTTGCCGTCGGTGTGCGCGAAAAAGACCTCTCTGGAGGAGCCATGCGACGCCCGCATCTGCTGGTTGCAGTGGCCATGCTCGCCGCCTGTTCCGACGCCCCCACGAAGTCGACCGACCTGCCGCTCTCGCTACCTGCCCTGGCAGCCGCGCCGCTCAGCGTACACTCCGCCGCACCACTCAGTGCGATCGTCTGGATCGGTTGCGCGAATGCCGGCGCCGGGGAGTTTACCCAGATCGCCGGTCACCTGCGGTTGGCAACATTCATCCTGATCGGAGAAACGGGCCGCATTCATATCAGGACGAGCGCTCGCCCGGACGGCGTGGTCGGCGTCGGGATGTCGACCGGTGAGAAGTACCGGGGCACGGGAGGTACAACCGAGCATGAACACATCGCGGCGAGCGGCTTACCGGCACAGTACACCATGGTGAACAACTTCCGCATCATCGGTCAGGGGACGGGCAACAATCTCCTGATTCGCTCGGTTGTCCATCAGACGGTGACCGCGAACGGCGTTGTAACCGCGTCGGTCAGTCATTCCAGCGCGGAATGTCGCTGATCCTGCCACCGACCGCTTCGTGCAGGACACGCGCTCGGACATCGCGCTCGACATGATCGAAGGCGGCACCGAGGCGTGACATGTGTGCGCCAACGGCGTCACATCGTCCCGTTGGCAGTGCGTTCCTTCCGGCAGCTTGGACATCCGCGGGCCTTGTGAGGCCCCGCCTGTCAGTGCTCTCACGAAGGTGACGAACCGCGGATCGTGCGTCGCCCCGAACCATGCGGTCAACGCCAGGGTGTCGCGGGGAACGCAGGCGGGGTCTCTCCATTGGAGACCCGTGCCCCCCCCGCCATGCCACCGACAATCGCCCTGATCGGGTCGGAGTACGAAGAGAACCTCTCCCTTCGGTACCTCGCTTCGTCCGTTGCGCTGGACGGCGTCGAGTCGGTCCTCGTCCCCTTCAACGAGGCGGGGCGCCTGGCCAATGTCGTGTCGGAGGTGATGCGCGTCGATCCCTTCCTCGTCGGGATCTCCGTACCCTTCCAGTCGCGAGCCCCCGAATGCCTCGCGTTGGCGGCCACACTCCGGCGCGCGGGCTCACAGGCGCACCTTACCCTGGGCGGGCACTTCGCCACGTTCGAGTACGACAATATCCTGCGCCATTGCCCGGCGGTCGATTCCGTCGTGCGCCATGAAGGAGAATCGACCCTCAGGGAACTCTGCGGTCGGCTCCTGCGCGGCGAGGTACTTGCTCCCCTGTCCGGGGCGATCGTGCGTGGACCGGACGGGCCAGTGGACGGCGGCAAGCGACGGCTGACGGCGCTGGACGACCTCCCCTTCCCGGATCGGCGAGGAACACCGCGAGAGGTCATGGGAATCCGGGTCGCTCCCCTGGTTGGCAGTCGAGGCTGCTACGCGGATTGCTCCTTCTGCTGCATCTATGCCTACGCGGAAAACGCCGACGGGGCACGATACCGCAGGCGGTCGGTGGAGAGCATCGCCGACGAGATGGCCCGCGAGTACCACGGTCGTGGTACCCGCCTCTTCGTCTTTCACGACGACAACTTCTTCGTACCGTCAGCCGACCAGAACCTCAGGAGATACTCCCGGCTCAAGGAACTGCTCGACGCCGCCGGCGTGGCGGACATCGGGCTGGTCATCAAGTGCCGTCCCAACGACGTGACGCCGGATTTGTTCGCGCTCCTCAAGTCCATGGGACTCATGCGGGCGTACGTCGGCATCGAGACGAACTCAGACGAGGGCATCGTCTCGCTGAATCGCCGCATTACCGCGGAGGACAACCGCCGCGCGCTCTCCATCCTCCGCGCCCTCGAGGTGCACCTGACGTTCAACGTCCTGATCTTCGATCCCGAGGCAACACTCGAAGGGATCGAGCGGAACATCGAGTTCATCGAGGCCTTTTCCGACATTCCCTCGAACTTCTGCCGGGCGGAAGTCTACGCCGGTACCCCGCTCAAGGAGATGCTCGAACGCGACGGCCGGCTGCAGGGAAACTACCTGGCGTGGAACTACTCGATGCGCGACCCTCGCGTGGAAGTACTCTTTCGAATGGCAGTCACGGTGTTCGCCGCTCGCAACTTCCGCCACGACGGAGTGGCCAACCTCAACATGGGGATCCGGGGCGACAACGAGTTGATGCGCCGCTTCTATCCTGCGGGATGGGACCGCGCCTGGAACGACCGCCTGGTCGATTACTCACGCCGGATCACGAGTGACAGCATGGCAGTGCTGGGCGAGATGCTGGCGTTCGCCCGCGCCGACGGGAGCCGCGACGCCGCCCGGGTGAAGGGACTCACCGCATCGCTGGCGCGTCGTGTGGCCCGCGCCGACCTCGCCTTCGTGAACGAGTGTCGCGCGCTTCGACGCGAGCTGGAGGGACGCATCAGGCAGCGGGCGGGCATCCACTTCGACTCCGCATTCGTCGACGAGATGGCCCCATGGGCGGCGGAGACCGGTCGCTTCGGGAGCTCGGTCGGGCTCGAAGTGTCCACGGAACTGCTGCCGGCGCCGTTGTCCCTTCGGCCGGAATGATCCGATGGGAATCAGGGAATCCGTAAAGAAAGCCTCCACCGGAGCGGCCGGGATCGCCGCCGCCACGGCGGGCCTGAGCACCTGTCACGACGGTGGCGGTATTGTCGTCGATCCGGTACCGCCACCGCTCGTCTGCTCGGATCTCTCGGCAGGTCAGTCGCTGGCCTTCTCGGCGTCGAAGGAAGGCGACGTCGTCACGGTCAACGTGCGCACCGTCACGGTGGGCAGCTCCTTCGTCGCCTCCTGGCGGGCCACGCGCGTGGGCGATGCCGTGGGGGCGACGGTGCTCAGCACCGTGCAACCGACCCATGGCGGCGACTCCCTCGTGGTAACGCTGCAGCTGGCCACTCCCTCCACAACGCAGGTGGACTTCACGGTCGAAGCCGAGCTCCACGGCTTGTCGGATGACACCTGCAACGTCACGCGGACGATTCACGTGAGCATCACGCCCACCGGCGTTCAGGTCGGGCAGACCACGCTCGACACGCTGCCGCTCCCGTCACGGCACACCGCTCAGATCGCGATCCGCTCACACGAGGGACAGACGGTGGCGCTGGAGGCCAGGACCGGGTTCCGCGGGCCGCTCTCCGCGTCATGGGAGGTGACAGGCGGGTCGCTGGACCGCTCCCTGGGCCGGACGGTCCGGTGGACGCTGCCGCGCGATCCGGGTTTGTATCAGGCGGAGGTGCTGCTGGACTACGGCACTGAGGGAATGGCGTTCGACGCGCTGGTTCTGGAAGTGCGCGCCACGACCTGAGCCGGCGATCGCTCGACTAACCGCGCCAGATCAGCGCGTAATCTTCCCGTTTGAACGCCGTCGGTCTCCTTGCCGTGCCGGTCGCATCAGGTGGGCGCAATCACGGGCGGCCGTTCGGCGTGGGAACGCTCGCGCATCTTCTCCGGCATAGGGACCGCGACGATTGACGCCCGCGCCGTCGTCTCGCCGTCTGCCATGATCCAGGCCGACACCTTTACCTTGCGCGACGTGAACTCCTCCAGCCGTCCGCGTATTTCGAGGACGTGGCCGACCGGCGTCGGTCGGACGAAATCGACGTGCAGCATCGCCGTGACGTATCGGGGCGAGGGCGCTTCGCCAACCGAGTGCCCCGCCTCGCGTAAGGCAGCAGCGGAAGCCGTCGCCATGCCGTGGCAGTCGAGCAGCGACGCGAGGAGTCCCCCGTATACGAAGCCGGGCACCGCCATGTGCTCGGGCGAGGGACGGAACAGGCTGACCGTCTCCTCGCCCTCCACCCTCGTCTTCAACTGATGGCCGTGCGCATTCAGCCGCCCACAGCCGAAGCAGTGCGAGAAGTCATCCGGATACCAGTCCTGCAACGCCTGCGCCTGATCGGCACTCACCCCTGTGGCCCGTGATCTCCGACCTGTGACCTCTGCACTCTGCCCCCTGCCCCCTGCCCTATGGGTTCGGAAACATCGCTACCGGCAACTTCGTGATGCCCCGCTCCTTCTTCTGCTTCTCCACCATCTTCGCCACGTCGGCCAGAAGCTTCTTCGCGTCGTAGACGATCCCGTCCTTGATCGTCCACTTCACGCCCCCCACCCGCTCCACCGTCCCCGTCTTGTCGTTCAGGCGGACGAAGCCGTTCCCGTACAGCACCTTGAGGTTGGCAATCGGGTTCTCCGGCACAATCGCCATGTCCGCCAGCATCCCCGGCCGGATCACGCCATACTCGATCGGCCTGCCTAACGGCTTGAAGATCTCCTCGGCCGCGTGCAGCGTCGCCGAGCGGATCACTTCCAGCGGGTGGAAGCCGGCTTCCTGGAAATTCTCCAGCTCCTCGATGTACGAGAAGCCGTAGGTATTGTAGATGAAGCCCGCGTCCGTGGACGGCGTCACCCGGCCGCCCATGTTCTTGTAGTCGTTGATGAACTCCATCCACACCTGGTAGAACTTCTTCCACGCCACCTCGTCCCACGTCGTCCAGTTGTAGAAGTACGCGCCGTGGTTCTCGCGATTCGGCGTGTAGAAGTCCCAGAGTGACGGGAGCGTGTAGGTCTCGTGCCAGTCCGCCGTACGCCGCTTGGCCAGATCGCGGCCGGACATGTACGTCGTCATGGTCGGATCCAGCGTCGCATCGTTCTCCTTCAGCAGCTTGAGGAACGCGTTCCACTTCTCGCTGCGCGGCGTGACCAGGCTCCACTGACGTGCCACCTGGCCAAAACGCCACTGCTCGTCGTTGTAGTTGTAGGTGTCCGGATAGGGCTGAATAGAGGTATTGTCGTACATCGCCTCGAAGATGCCGTAGTAGTGCGTTACGGCCCCGAGTCCCAGCTTGACGGCGTCAGCCGCGTTCATCTGGGCCACACCGGTCTGCGCCAGGTGGGCGGTCGTCCCGAGCTTGTTCTTCTTCGCCTCGTCGATGAGCGCCGCCATGATCGAAGGCTCGTGGGCTCCCAGCTTGAGGCAGTCGGCGCCAGCTTGTGCCGCGAAGCGCACCCATTCGCGCGCCTTCTCCGGATCCATGATCGGGCCACCCTTCCATCCCTCGCCCGTCCCCAGCCGATGGCACGATACCAGCCGAGGAGCCGTGATCTCGTTCTTCGCGCTCCGGTCCTTCTCCTTCAGCGACCACTCGAAGCCCCCGAAAGGCACGCCCCGGACCGTGGTGACGCCATGACCCATCCACAGCTTGTAGACGTACTCGGCCTCGGGTGCCTTGGGGGTCCCGCCGGTATGGACGTGGAGATCGATGAACCCGGGGAGGACATACATCCCCTCGGCCTGGACCTCCCGGGCCGGACCCTGCGGCCGGCGGCGCTGGTCGATCGGAAGGCCGGGGAATCCGACGTCGGCGATGCGGGTAATTCGATTCCGCTCGACCACAATGTCCACCGGCCCGCGCGGCGGCGCTCCGGTCCCGTCGATCAGGGTCGCCCCTCTGATGATCAGCCGGTCGAAAGGTCCCTCGCCGTCGGCGCGATTCGGCGCCGGCCTCGCGTCGCTGCCCTGCGCGGGCACGGCGGGAGCCGCAAGAACACCAATCGTGGCCGAAAAGGCGCAAACAGCGAGTGTCCGGGGAACATTGGCGAGCCGTCGCATCAGGCTTCTCCGGAAAGCAGGCGAGGTAGAGCCGACAGGCGGGAGCGCTTGACGGCATGAGGTCGGAAGGCGACACGTTAGCGGTTCGAGGGGAAAGTGGGGAGAGGGGAACGCGAGGGAAAGCGGGTTGGACGCAGATAAGGCGATCGGGGCGAAAGGTGATGGGAGGGCAGAAAGGGCGCAGGGCACGAAAGGCGCGGGGCACGAAAGGCGCAGGGCACGAAGGGCGCAGGGCACGAAGGGCGCGGGGCACAAAGGGGCAGGACACAAAGGGCGCAGGGCACGAAGGGCGCAGGGCACGAAGGGCGCAGGGCACAAAGGGCGCGGGGCACGAAGGGCGCAGGGCACAAAGGGGCAGGGCACAAAGGGCGCAGGGCACAAAGGGCGCAGGGCACGAAAGACGCAGGGCACGAAAGGCGGTGCCCTTCGGCTGTTCGCGCCTTTCGGGAGTTCGCGCCTTTCGGGAGTTCGCGCCTTTCGGGAGTTCGCGCCCTTCGGCAGTTCGCGCCCTTAGGAAGTTCGCGCCCTTCGGCCGTTCGCGCCCTTCGGCAGTTCGCGCCCTTCGGCAGTTCGCGCCCTTAGGAAGTTCGCGCCCTTCGGCCGTTCGCGCCTTTCGGGAGTTCGCGCCCTTCGGCAGTTCGCGCCTTTCGGGAGTTCGCGCCCTTCGGCAGTTCGCGCCCTTAGGAAGTTCGCGCCCTTAGGAAGTTCGCGCCCTTAGGCAGTTCGCGCCCTTCGGCCGTTCGCGCCCTTAGGAAGTTCGCGCCCTTAGGCATTCGGCGCCTTTTCGAGGCAACGCTCTTCCGTCCCGCGGCGTAGGTCCTCCAGGTGCAGCTCGCAGTTGGCAGGAAGACCCGGGCACTGCAGTTTTCTGGCTGGTAGTTGAACCGAGGGCGGAGTCCGCGAAACAGCCTCCCCTCACTTCCCGGCCGTGGGGCCGAAGGGCAGAGCCATGTCCGTCTCGAAACTCACCACGCTCCTGGCGGCGGTCGCCGTCATCGCCATTCCTGGTGTCCGCCTGGCCGAGCCGGCCGAGGCACAGGATGCGCCGACACTCGTCGGAAACTGGACCCTCAACGCGGACAAGACCGAACCAGTCAGGGATCGCGTCATCGAGGATCCCGAAGCCACCGGTGCCGGGAGCACGATGCGAACTGGCCTGGGTGGGCGTCGCCGCGGCGGCAGTGGTGGTGGCGGGTCAGCAGGTGGAGGGGGTCAAGGGGGCCGGGGGAACTTCGGTCGCATGTTCGGCGGCATGATGCAGGCCTCGAATACGCTCAAGATCACGCAGGCCGACTCCCTGCTGCTGGTCGAGAATGAAGACGGGCCGGTCTTCGTAAACCTGCGAACCGACGGGAAGACCGTTGAAGAACCATTGGCCGACCAGACGGTGCTGAAAACCAAGGCCCAGTGGAGGAGGACCGACCTCATCGTTGAGCGGAGCCACGACGTCAACGGCGCGGCGCGGATGACGCTGAAGCTGGACCCCAAGAACCCCAGGATCCTGATCGTCGAGTTTCACTATGAGCACAAGCGCCAGCGGCGGACGATCGACCAGAAGCGGATCTACGAAGCCGCCACGTAGGCTGCTGGACCGGTAGCTGGTAGCTGAGCTGGTAGCCGGACTGAGTCGTGAGTGCTGGATGCTCGACCTGCTTCCTGGTCCTGGAGCTGGTGCTGAGTCAATCCCCAGCGCCAGCAAGCGTCACCCAGTTCCAGCACCCAGTTCTGAGCACTCAGCGATCTGGCCTGAGTGGGTGAGTGCTGGATACTCGACCTGCTTCCTGGTCCTGGAGCTGGTGCTGAGTCAAACCCCAGGGCCAGCAAGCGTCACCCAGTTCGAGCACCCAGTACTGAGCATTCAGCGATCTGGCCTGAGCCCCGTTGCGGGCCAGCGCCAGCAACCAGTCCTGCCATCGGCTACCGGCTACGCTCTCCCATCAGTTCCTGACCGAAACCGAAGCCGGTGGCACCTGCACAACCCGTAGTATCTGGGTGAGTTTCTGGCCTGCGACCTCCACGACGACTTTGTAGTCGCCGGTTTGCGCGGTCTGGAAGCCGACCCCACCGCGGCCCCCCCCACGGCCGCCGCCACGACCGCCACGGCCGCCACGGCCGCCACCCGCCGCGAGGGCGCGTTCCTGCACCGTCGGACTGCCTGACGAGTCGGGATTCGCCCGCGATTCAGCCGGCCGGGGATTGAAACCCGGCGGGAACCCCCCGACGGTCACTGGCCCTCCGCCCTGTCCACCCCGACCGAACCCGCCGCCGCCACGGCCGAACGCCACCTGGCCCGCCGGACTCTCGAGCAGGTTCCACTCCACGGTATTCAGCCCAGCGTTACCGGTTCCCCGCAGCCGCGCGATCGTATCACCGGCCGCGTTGACAATGGCTATGCGTGCCGAATCCGCCCGGGCCGCCAGACGCCACGCGATGACGGCACCCGACGGCCCTCCGGGAACCCGCCACGCCCGGTGTGCGCGCGGCTCGGATGGAGGCGGTAACTGCGCATACTGGAAGGCGACGGCCGGCTCGAACAGATGCGCGGACCGTGCCAGGACCGGCGCGTTCATCTGCTGCAGTGGCGCCACGTCGACGATCAGGATGCCCCGCCCGTGGGTGCCGGCGATCAGCTCGCGGTCGCGCGGATGGACCTTCAGGTCGTAGACCGGGACCGTGGGCAGTCCGCTGCGCAGCGGGAACCACGAACCACCCTGGTTCAGCGAGGCGTACACGCCGGTCTCAGTGCCCACATAGACCAGGTTCGCGTTCACCGGATCCTCGGCCACGACGTACACGGATCCTGGCCGGCCGGCAGGCAATCCAGTCGCGATGGACCGGAACGTCCGGCCGTAGTCCGTTGAGACGAACACGTACGGTGTGAAGTCGTTCACCCGGTGGTTGTCGAAGCTCACGTACACCGTGGCCGTATCGTGGTGGGACGGGGCAACCTTGCTCACCTGGGTGAGCGGTGGCACGCCGGCAAAGCGGCCGCTGAGATCCTCCCAGCCGCCGCCGTCGTTCTTCGTCAACCACACTTTGCCATCGTCGGTGCCCACATAGAGCACACCGGGAAGCATGGGTGACTCGCCGATGGTGACGATGGTCGCGTTCTCCTCCGCGCCGGTGGCATCACGGGTGATGCCGCCTGACGCGTCGGTTGCCCGTTCGCCCTCGGCATCGAAGCCTCCAGCCACGCGCAACCAGTCGGGGTGCTGGGCCGTGAGGTCCGGAGAGATCGCCGCCAGCGCTTCTCCGCGCTTGACAGACTTGAACAGCTTGTTCCCCCCGGCGTAATACACCATCGGATTGTGCACTGACAGGATGAAAGGCGTATTCCAGTTCCATCGGTTGGCGACCGCCGGGTCGGCCATCTCCGTCTTCATTCGCGCGCGGATGTCCGCGATCTGGCGTTCCTGCTCCGCCGTCAGTGGCCGCGTGCCGTCGCCGCGGATCTGCGCGATCTGGTTCCCGTACTGGTTGATGCTCACCGTGCGCGGCCTCAGGCCCCGCGTCTCACCGGTAGCGAGGTTACGCCGCGAAATGTTGCCGCCCTGTGACTCGTAGTAGACGAACTCCGGGTTCACCGGGTCCTGCGCCGTCTGCAGGCCGTCGGCCGCGAAGATGGCGAACCAGTCCGTCATCTGGAGCTGGCCGTTGCGCCTGCGGCTGATGCCGCACGAGGTGCCGTTGTCCTGCATGCCGCCACACACCCGGTACGGAACCTGAAAGTCGTAGCTGATACCGTAGAACTGTGCCATCGCCATGTTGTTCAAGCCGTCGTACGTGCCGCCGCGATCGTGGGTCTGGAAGACGCCGGCATCACCGCCCACGATGAAGTGGTCGGGATCGTTCGGGTTGATCCACATCGCGTGATAGTCCTCGTGGATGCCCAGCATGCCGGCGCGCCAGCTGTAGCCCCCGTCATCTGAGGACTGGAAGTCCACGGCCATCCGATACACCCGGTTCGGATTCTTCGGGTCGACCCGAATCTGCGAAAAATAGAACGGGCGGTTGTTGGTGACGTTCATCCATCGCCAGGTGTTGCCGCCGTCACTCGACCGATACAGCCCGCTGCGCAGTCGCTGCGGCTTTTCGCCGCGAACGCTGTCCGCCTCGACCATCGTGTAGATGATGTTCGGGTTGCCGGGGGCGATGACAACGCTGATGCGCCCTTTTGTTGTCTCGGGGAAGCCCCCGCCGCGCACCTCACGCCACGTGGTGCCGCCGTCAGCCGAACGCCAGAGGGCGGATCCCGGACCGCCGCTCCGGAAGAAATACGGGCCACGCACCCGCTCGTAGCTGGCGGCAAAGAGCACGTTGAGGTTGCGTGGATCCATGGCGATATCGACGAAACCCGCCTTGTCGCTGATGAACTTGCTCAGCGTCCACGTGCGACCGCCATCCGTGGTCTTGTACAGGCCGCGCTCGGGGTTCGCGCCCCACAGCGCACCCAGCGCCGACACCCAGACGATATTCGGGTTCGTCGGATGCACGACGATGCGTCCGATATGCTGGGTCTTTTCCAGCCCGGCTGATTGCCAGGTTACCCCACCGTCAGTGGACTTGTAGATCCCGTAGCCGGGCTGCACGGAGTTGCGCGAATCGTCCTCCCCGGTACCCAGGTACAGGATGTCGGGATTGCTCGGCGCGATGGCCAGATCCCCGAGCGAGGCGATCGGCTGGTTTTCCCACAAAGGGAAGAACGTCGTGCCGGCGTTGACCGTCTTCCACAAGCCCCCGGTGGCACCGGCGACATAGAAGATCTTGGCGTTTCGGGGATCGACTTCCACGTCGGTGATGCGGCCGGCCATGTTGACGGGACCGATGGATCGCCAGGTGAGGCCGGCGAGCGTCGCCGAGTCGGGGGTCTGGGCGTGGAGAGTCGGAGAACCGACCGCGAACGATGCCGCGGCGGCGAGGGAGAGTCTCAGGACGCGCATCTGAGGGGGGACGGAGTGGACGCGGTGCACCGCGGGGCGATGAACCGCGGTCTATCTACGTCCCCCGCCCTGCCGGCGCTGCGATCCCGTGACTGACTGCCCGACACGGATGAAACGGTCGTTGCCCTCGCCGCCTTTGCCGACATCGGGTGGCGGAGACCATCGCGCGTCGAGGGTTCAGTGCCTCGTCAGGCGGGCCCGCCAGGCCCGCTGGTCGACTGATCCCAGAGGAACGGCTTCACGTGCCGTCGGCAGCATTCCGGGACCTGCTCGCGCAGGATCTGGAGCGTCTGCGCGACCTTCGTGAGGAAGTCGGGCGTGGCCTGGATGTCGAAATGCCGGGGATGCCCTGACCACGCGTCGGCGATTCGATGATCGATCGCCCCGGCTTCCTCCAGCGTCTCGATCCGCAATGGATTGGCACGGCCGTACGCATCGGGCGACGAAGGAGTGCGCAGGTGAATGACGGCGTGGTATCGGGCCAACTCGCTCTCACGAGTCGTGCCGACGGACGAGAACAGGTCGCCCGGACCCGCCCAGTACGCCGAGCCGTCCACGGTGCCCCGGTCGCAGAGGACCACGGCGGCGTCATCCGAGTCCTCGCTGGTCTCCAGCTCGCGCTGGACGTGGAAGATCGCGCGCTGAGCGGCCTGGCGGATCTCCGCGCGGCCGTCCCGGGGGAACCGCCCGCCAAACACGATGCCCGCCGATTCCGGCAGCGTATGCACGTGAGTGCAGAAGAAGAGGCGGACCAGCTCCAGCGCCGCCGTCTTCCCTGCACCGGGACCGCCCGTCAGCACGACGCGGCGACGATCGTGGCGATTGCTGCAGTCACAGGGTTTCACAAGGCGGGAATATCGCGGCGGCACTGGTCCGGCGGCATTGGCGCAAACCAGATTTCCAACCCACACGCTGCGCCCATCCGTTCATGCCCGGCCACGCCAGCACCAGCGTCCCCAGTCGCACTCCTCGCCCCCCGACGACTGCCGACTACCGCCGCCGACTGACGACTGACGACTGACGACTGACGATAATGCGTCCACTCGAAGCCCTCCTCGTGGGAGCGCTCCTCGTTTCCCAGCTCCTGCGCTGGATCAAGCCGCGCAATCGCCAGTTCACGGCGACGACGCTCGCCATGCTCGGCATCCTCCTCCTGCTGCACCTGTTCTTCGATGGGCCGCGGTGGGAGATGATCCCGGCCTACGCCATGACGCTGGCGGCCGGCCGGGTCTTTTCGGCCGACCTGCGGCGTGTGTCCGGCGCCAAGGCGGGCGAGAGTTCACGGTGGATCGCCATCCCGTCGACCGGGCGGCGTGTCATGACCGGCACGTTGCTCGCCTTCGTAGCGATCGCTGCGGTGATCATTCCCCACTGGCTGTTCCCGCGCATCGTTCTGCCGAACCCGGACGGTCTCTACCACGTGGGGCGGCTGGACGTTGCCTGGCTCGACTCCGCCCGCCAGTTGCCCACCGGCGCCGCCCGGCCGCTGTCGGTGTCGGCGTGGTATCCCGCCGAATCGCCTGACGGCCCTGTGTTGCGGTACCATCCGCGCCCCGGCGCGCTGGGTGCCAGCCTGGCAGCGGGCACGCCGCTGCCGGGGTTCGCATTCCGGAATCTCACGGCGGCGCCGACGCATTCGACTGCCTCGCCCCGCTTCAGCATCCGCGAGGGTCGCTCACCGCTGGTGCTGGTGTCGCACGATGTCGGCAGCAGCCGGGTGGAAGGCACCGCGCTGTTCGAGCAGCTCGCCAGCCACGGCTATGTCGTGGTGTCCGTCGAGCACGCACTCTCCGCCGCGGGAGCTGTAATGCCGGACGGCAGCCCTCTGGACCGGGCTCCGGAAGACGCGTCAACGGAAATCGAGCAGCGCGTCAACGACCTGCGCTTCGTGCTCGACCGGATCAACCGGCTTCCGATTCGCGAGTCGGTCGACACATTGTCGGGTCACGTTCGACTCGACCGTGTGGCCATCCTCGGGAAGGGACTTGGCGCATCCGCGGCGGCGGAGCTCGCCGCCCTGGACGACCGGGTGACGGCCGCTGTCGGGATCGCCCCCGGCACGACAGGTGCCACGGCCTCACGAGGCGTGAGGCGCCCCCTCCTGATATTCACCGTGGAGGATCCCGGCGCTTCGCTCGACGGTGTCCTCCGGTACGGTGGAACCGAGGTCCGGTTGGAAGGCGCCACGTCCCGAAGCCTGAACGATGTGGCCCTGGTCGGCGCGCCGGTGGTGAGGCTGCTGGGGATCGAACGCGGCGATGATCCGTACGACGTCCACGCGGCCGTCGCCGCGCTCACCCTCCGATTCCTGGACCAGTATCTCAAGGACCGGCGGGAGGAGACCGAGGTGGACCTCCCCGCGAGGGTGCGTTTGCGAGTCATTCCGCATCAAGCGCGGTGAGGGAGCAGCGATCAACCAGCCAACCGGCGTGAGTCTTGAGTGCTGGATGCTCGACCTGCTTCCCGGTCCTGGAGCTGGTGCTGAGCCAAACCCCAGCGCCAGCACGTGTCACCCAGTTCCAGTACCCAGCACTTCGCACTCAGCGATCTGACCTGATTGGTGTGGATGCGTAACTCACTCTCCCCTCCCTATCCATCACGCGCTCGGCGTTTCAGGATGGACGCCAACTCGCAGCGATCAGGGATCCCTGATCATGAAACAGTGCTTCTGTCCGACGGTCCACTCCTCCGGTGACGTCTTTGCATACCTCGCCTTCTTCTCCGGATACCGGTTGATGTCGCCGGGGGCAAAACCGCAGTGCTGGAAGAGCGCGTCGGAGAACGACACCGCGAAGATCTCGGGGTAGCCCCGGCGATGTGCGAGGTCCACCGCGGCGCCAATCAGGGCGGAGCCCAGACCTTTCCCCTGCTGCGAAGGATCCACCGCCAGCGAAACCAGCTCCACCAGGGATGGCGCGTAGTCGTCGAGACAGACCGATCCTAGAATACGACCGTGTTCGTCGCGGATCACCCGGTAGTCGTCGATGTGCGCGGCTACCCATGCCTCGGAGCGCGGCAACGTGAGTCCCCGCTCCACGAAGAGATTGTTGAGTTCCGAAAGAGCCGGGACATCCACGTCGTTTGCGGTATCGATGTGCAGAACCACTTGAGCGTCTGGAGTTGAGGGTGAGGGAAAACAGGTAACGTGACGACCCGCGCAGTGCGACGCGACTACGCGGTCCCTTTCCCGCCAGGCACTTCCCGCGACCTGCCGCGCTCGGCCTTCTCGCTCGCGGTCGTCCACGCATCGAGCGCAGCATCCAGGTCCGACCGTACGGCATCCAGTTCCGCACCCAGTCGCCGTGCCTCTGCCACGCCGTCCGCTCCAGTGTACAGGCCGGGGTCCTCGAGCGAGGCAGTCAACGATGTCACGCGCTCCTCGAGCTCGGCAACCCGCGCCTCAGCCTCGGTCAGCTCGCGCTCCGCGGCGCGAGCCCCGCGGCGGTCGATCGCGGTACCCGGGTCACGCGCGCCCCCCCGGTTCACCTTCTGCCTCTCATGAACGCGGCGGAGTGCCTCCTCCTCCGCCGCCCGCACAGTTGCCGCGTGCGCCCGCTCGCCGCTCACGACTTCCCACTCGGCGAACCCTCCATCGAACTGGGTGATGCGTCCGTCGTGCAAAACCCAGACGCGCTCCGTCAGGGACCGCAGCAGCGCCCGGTCGTGGCTGACCAATATCACGGTGCCATTGTACTGCGCCAGGGCGTCTTCCAATGCCTCGATCGATTCGACATCAAGGTGATTCGTCGGCTCGTCGAGGACCAGCAGGTTGTGCCGTGACAGCATCAGCATGGCCAGCGCGACACGTGCCCGCTCTCCTCCGGAAAGGGTCGCCGTCGGCCGCTGCACTTCATCCCCGGTGAAGCCGAAGCGGCCCAGGTGACCCTGCACGAGACGGCGTTCCCAATGCGGTCGGAGGGCGGTTATCGCTTCATGGATCGACTTGTCGAGCGGCACCTGAGACAGGTCCTGCCGGTAGTACCCGGCGTCAATCGAGGCGCCCAGCCGCAGCCGGCCTGCGGCAGGGTGGTCTCCAAACAGCGCGCGCAGGAGGGTCGTTTTACCGGCGCCGTTCGGCCCAATGAGTCCGAGCACATCGCCACGACGCAGCGTCGCGGAGAATCCCGAGAGCAACGCTCGCCCCGCCACCTGCACGGACACGTTCTCGGCGCTCATCACGACGTCGCCTCCCCGGGCGCCGGCATCGAAGCGCAGTGCCATCGTGTCGTCGTCCACGACCGGGGGACTCAGGCGCGGCATGCGTTCCAGCCGCTTGCGGCGACCCTTGGCCTGCGCGCTGTTCTGGCCCGCGATGTTGCGCGCGATGTAGTCGCTCTCGGCAGCGACCTTGCGCTGCTGCTGGTCGAACGCCCGCTGCTCAGAGAGCCGGCGCTCCGCGCGCTGACGGACGAACTGCACGTACGAGCCGGAATAGGGCGTCGCGGTACCACCCTCGAAGTGCAGGACGTGATCCACGTTGTCGGACAGGAACGCCCGGTCGTGGCTGACCAGCAGGACCGTCCGGTCGACTCCCCTGAGATACTCCTCGAGCCATCGCGCGGTATCGAGATCCAGGTGATTGGTCGGCTCGTCGAGAAGCAGGATGTCGGCCGTGCTCACCAGTTGACGCGCCAGGCCCAGCCGCCCTCGCTCCCCACCGCTCAGCGACGCGACGGCTTTCGACCGGCTCTCCTGGGGATCGAAGCCCAGACCGTGAAGCACGGCGTCGATGCGAGACGTGACCTCGTATCCACCCTCGCGCTCGAACCGTTCAAGGTCGCGGCCATACCGGTCCAGCGCCGCTGCCGACGCATCGGTGCCTAGCGCGGCAGCCTGTTCCACCAGCGACAGCTCCAGAGCGAGCAGATCCGCCAGTTCGCCGGCCGCGGCCTCCCACACCGTCCTCGCCCCACCGAAGTCGCGGTGCTGTTCCAGCAGGGACACTCGTATTCCGGGCCGCCGGGCGATGGTGCCGCGCGTGGGCGCCATCTCCGCCGTCAGCAACCGGAAAAGCGTGGTCTTCCCGGTCCCATTCCGTCCGACAACGCCCCAACGCTCCCGCGCCGCCACCGTGAACGTGACGTCCGAGAACAGCTTTGTCGCGCCGTAGTCGACGCCGACTCCGCTCAGCGAGACGAGGGTCATGGGACACCAATGAGGTCAGAGGTCACAGGTCAGAGGTCAGAGGGTGGCGACCCCTGACATCCGACAAGTGATCCCTGATCCCTGATTGCTGATCTCTGCTCCCTCAGTTCCACCAATCACACGGCGGCTCGAGTCGCAGCAACCATTCCATGGCGGAATCGCCGATCGGCGCCCCAGGCGGTGCCGCCGCCGAGGGGAATCGGATCGCGACGGGGTTGGCCGGACGCGTGAGAAACCGCGTGATGTCTCCCGAGAGCAGTGTCGCCTGCGCGACGGTCGCTTCCCCACCCTGGCGAGACGTGGCGACCTGCCCCAGGGCCGTTGCGCGCTGCTGCAGCTTGAGCGTGGCAATTGCCCGCACCTGCGACATCGGCGCCGAACCGGCCAGATCCATCAACTCGTCCAGCACCACGCGCTCGACAGCGCGCTTCACTTCCTGCTCGTACGGCGTCCGCGCGGTCGCGCCGAAGCTGGCGGCGACCAGCGTGTCGATCACATCCTCCAAGCCTGGCAGGCTCGGATCGATTGCCTTCTGCTCCACCAGTCGTGCGGCGCGGTCATTGGTCAGCAGCGTGCCAACCACGTGAGTCGACGCCACGACGGCCGGGGTGATGGCATCGAACATCAGGCCGGTGTATCTGGGGAACAGTTCGCGTGAACGGCCGTAGCCGCTCGGCCGCGGCGGGATCTTCTTCAACAGGTCGGTGGGCAGTGCCAGCTCGGCCGGCGACATGGAGCGCATCAGTCCGCCCAGCGCCTGGTACTGTTCGCCGGCGGTGGCCATGCGAACCGGTTCGCGGCCGTCGCCGCGCATGGCGTAAATGTAGTGCATGCCGCCAATGACGTTCGCCGCCGCCTCCAACTGATACCGGTGGTGCAGATACAGCGGCACCAGTACTTCCTCGATCTGTGCCATCGGCATGCCGCCCCTGATGGCGTTCTCGCCGAAGCGCGACAGCGCCGCGCGCCGCACGTCCAGCATGCGGTTCAATTCCGTCGCAGCGTTCGTGCCGTTGGACCACTGGTTGACCCGCGCGTGCGCACCGAGATCCTGGTTCGTCATGTACCTGACGTCGCGGGTCCATGCCTGGTCCAGGATGCGTTGCAGCGCCTGCGCCTCGTTGGTGCCCTCCGCAAAATCCGAGTACCCGAAGGTGATCGCGACTTTGTCCCACTCTCCGATTTCGTTCGTGTAGACCCGCGACGGATCGAGCGAGCCGTCGGGGCGCAGGGTGACCAGCGGGTGAGGATAGTCCATCACGCTGATGAAGCCCGCATCGCTGTCGTAGTAGTTGTGACCCAGTCCCAGCGTATGCCCCACCTCGTGCGCGGCAAGCTGTCGCATGCGCTGCAACGCCCAGGCACGGACTTCGGATGAGACCTCGTTCCCCGTGCGGTAGGGCTGCAGGAGCCCCTCGGCGATCATCCAGTCCTGCCGCACGCGCAACGATCCCAGCGTGACGACACCCTTGATGATTTCGCCCGTCCTCGGGTCGGTGACGCTGGCGCCGCTGCTCCATCCGCGGGTGGACCGGTGCACCCAGTTGATGACATTGTAGCGGATGTCCATCGAGCTTACGCCCTCCGGCAGCAACTCCACGCGGAAGGCGTTGCGGTATCCGGCTGCTTCGAACGCCTGGTTCCACCAGCGCGCGCCTTCCATGAGCGCCGAGCGGACCGGCTCGGGTGTTCCCGGATCCAGGTAGTAGGTGATGGGCTTGACGGGATCGCTCATCGCCAGGCGTGGATTGGTCTTCTCCAGGCGATGCCTGGCGATGAAGCGCTGCGTCATGGGCTCGCCTAACGGGGCCGAGTAATCCTCGTAGGCCATTCCGAAGAAGCCCGACCGTGGATCGTGGCGGCGCGGCTGGTAGTTCGCGTCGGGCAGCTCGACGAACGAGTGGTGCACGCGCAGGCTGGCGGCCGCCGCTGTGGCGGACACGCTGCCCACGCCTTCAAAAAACCCGCCCCCGCCCCCGCCCCCGCCCCCGCGTCCGCCACCGCCGCCGCCGCCGGGCTGCGAAATGAACGTCAGTTCGACCTCCATCTCGGTGTTCTTCGGAAAGTTCATCGTCATCGGGATGTAGATCGAGCTGCGCGTGTTATCCAGGCGGTACGATCCCGGGGTCAGACGCGGCGTGATGTTGGTAACGTCGCGAATCAGGTATTCGTTCATGTCAACCAGCACGCGCGTTCCGCCGTTGCTCTCTGCCACGATCGGAAATCCCCACAGGATCGATCGCGCGAAGGCATCCCGCACGGCGCGCACCTCCGCGGGATTCGTGCTGGAGGCACGGAACTCGTAGTTCGGCTGCACCATCATCACGCGCTGGCCCACGCGCTCGAAGGAGACGATTCGCGAACCCTGGCTCCCGCCACGATCGAGCCCGATGTCGTTCGACCCGAGGCCGGCTCCAAGCCCGGTCACGTTCAGCACCTCGGTATTCAGCCGCGGGATCTCCATGAAGAGCTGCGCCGACGCCGAATCCCAGTACAACGGGAAGAAACCGTCGAGCTTTCGCAGACTTGCAGTGCGCTCCTCGATGGTGCGCAACGGGTCAGCCTGGCCGCCGCCACGACCTTGCTGCGCGCCGAGAGCCAGAGGGGTGGTGGCGGCGGCGAGCATGAGGCCACCGACCAGGCGGTGAACGGACGGACGATTCGGGAACCCTGGGACGGACATGGCTTCCTCCGGTTGGCGGCGGCGCCAAGGCGCCGCAGAGACTCACGTGCAGGCGGAGAAAATGAACTGGGGCGAAACGGATTCGCAAACATACCGTGGTTCTCTCCGTCCCGTGGGAACGCACCCGTTGTCCCGGGATTACCCAGCGGCGATTCTCCCCTGGTGCGACCATTCCGGACCAGCGAGGAGGCACCATGTGGCACGTCCATCACCGGCGAACGACCCCGCTCGCCATCGCCATCGCGGCGATGGCAGCGTGCAGCGACAGTTCCGGCCCCGAAGATCCCGGCAATCCACCGACGCTCCCGTCTGTCGCTTCGATGCAGGCTGACCTGACTTTCTTCGAGACACAGGCCGCCATCATCAGTGAACAGGTCACCAACCCCGGGACTCACTTCGTTGCCGGCGCGCTGGGAGTCACTGTCGCGCGGTTCTGGACCGGCGTGACCATGGCGGTGCCCGTCGCCACCTGGGCCGCCGCCGCCTCGGATTCCCCGGAATTCCAGGATGGAGCCTGGCACTGGGACTACTCCGTCAGCGAGAACGGCCAGACGTTCGCCGCCAATCTCACCGGGGCCGTGGAGGGAAGCGAATCGGTGTGGGAGATGCGTATCACGGCGAGCGCCTTGAATCCGCCACTCGACGACTACCTGTGGTATACCGGCCGGGCCACTCTCACTGGTGCCGAGGGCGAGTGGCACATCTTCAACGCCTCCCTGCCGTCCACACGCACAGAAGTGCTGGCCATCGACTGGACGCACCCCAGCGCCTCGGCCTGGACTTTGTCCTTCACGAACGTGCTCACCGGATCGGCCGAATTCGGCGATGAGCTGTCCTACGAAGTCAATGGCGACCTGCGCACCGTGCGTTTCACGGACGCGTCCGCCCAGACCACCGCTGAGGTGGGCTGGAACCACTCGACCAATGCGGGCTACGTTTTGGCTCCCGGATACAACAGCGGTCTGAAGAGCTGCTGGGACACCGCGTTCCAGAATGTCGCGTGCCCCTAGGCCAGATCGCTGAGTGCTCAGTACTGGGTGCTGGAACTGGGTGACACGTGCTGGCGCTGGGGTTTGGCTCAGCACCAATTCCAGGACCAGAAGCAGGTCAAGCATCCAGCACTCACGACTCAGGCCGGCTAGCTTGGCTGACCGTAGTCGGAATCCTGACGGGAGGTGGCGACTTCGCCCGACGGACGGGAGACAACGTGCTCGCGAAGCTGACCGGGAGCCTCCCCGGAGAGCAAAGTGGGCACGTCCCCCATCCTCATTGTCTACGGAAGCAGCTACGGCCAGACCGCAAAGATCGCGCGCCGAATTGCCGAGCGCCTGCAGGGCCGGCAGTTGGAGGTTGAGCTGGTTGACGCCCGCTCCGCCGGACCGACGCTGTCACCCGACGACTACGCCGGCGTTGTGGTCGGTTCGTCTCTGATCGTTCGCGGCGTTCAGCCAGCCGTCCGACAGTTCATCAAGCGCAACGTCGCCACCCTGAACCGTGGCTTCAGCGCCTACTTCCAGGTGAGCGCCTCCGCCGGCAGCGTGGACAGGTCCGGCCGTGAGGCAGCCGTGAAGGTCCTGGACGGTTTTCTGGAACAGTCCGGCTGGACACCGAAACTGAAGGCGTCCATTGCCGGTGCCGTGAACTACACTCAGTACGGTTTCCTGCTGCGCTGGTACATGAAGCGCGCCTCGAGCCGGCATGGTGGCGCCACGGACACCTCGAGAGACCACGAATACACCGATTGGGTGCAGGTCGACCGGTTCGCCAACGACGTTGCCGAGCGAGTGGCCATCCTGAAACTCGGAGCGCGTGATGGAGGGGGAGGGAAAGAGAGCGACACATCCCACTCCCAGTCAGGCCGGATCGCTGAGTACTCAGTACTGGGCGCTCGGACTGGGTGACACGCGCAGGTGCTGGGGTTTGGCTCGCACCAGCTCCAGGACCAGGAAGCAGGTCGAGCATCCAGCACTCACGACTCAGGCCGGCTTGCCGGGAGGAGACTCCGACTCTCACCGCTCATCTACCCAACGATCGCAGCTCCCGTGCGCGAGCCCGGCTGACGGAAAGCTGCGACCCGTCGCGCAGTTGTGCGACAAGCCGGCCCTTCACCTGCGGCCGGAACGCGGTCACGTGATCGAGGTTGACGATATGCGCGCGATGGATGCGCGCAAATCGGACTGGATCCAGCCGTGACTCGAGCCGGTTGAGTGAGACATGCATGACGTGGCGCGCGCGCCCCGTATGCGCGACGACGTAGTCCCCGTCGGCCTGAAACCAGGCCACGTCGCCGACAGGAACCGGGATGATGGCCGGGCCCGACCGAACGAACAGACGGCTCATGGGCCCTTTGCCCAGTGCTTCCGCCAGACGATCCGCAGCCGGGCTGCTCACCGGCTCGCCGATCGCCGCCCGGCTCCGTTCGAGTGCCGTGGACAATCGCTCCCAGCCGAAGGGCTTCAGGATGTAGTCGAGCGCCCCCAACTCGAACGCCACCACAGCGTGCTGGGCATAAGCCGTCGTGAAGACGACGTGGGGCGCGTGCCGCGCCCGTCGCAACACATCGATGCCGGACAGTCCCGGCATCTGGATATCGAGGAAGACAAGGTCCGGTTGCACCCGATCGATGATGTCCACCGCGTCTGGTCCGTTCGCCGCCTCCGCGACCACGTCGATCCAGTCGACGCGCGCGAGCAAGGCGCGCAGCCCGGACCGCGCGATGGGTTCGTCATCAACCACCGCGGTCCGGACCTTCATGCCTCGCCAGTCGGAATCGACAGCGTGGCGGTCAGCCCGTTCCCCGGTGACGTCACCAGATCCAGACGCGCCCGGTTTCCATAGAGGGCATCCAACCGTTCGCGCAGCCGGCGCAGGCCGGTGCCGTTTCCATTGTCGAGGGACGCAGCACCGGCGCCATCGTCCGAGACCGTGAGCAGCAGACTCTCGCGATCGAGCAGTCCCGTGACACCGATCGTGGTTGGCGCGATCCGCGGCGCCGCGCCGTGTCGCACCGCGTTCTCCACCAGAGCCTGCAGAGCGAAGGACGGCAGTTCTGCCCGCAGGGCGTCATCGCTCACGTCGATCTGCACGCGGAGGCGCTCACCGAAGCGCAAGTGCTCGACCTCGAGGTAGCGCGTGACGAAGTCGACCTCGTCGGCCAGCGTGACGACGTCGCGATCCTCCTCGATGGCGGTGCGAAGCAGATCGGCGACCTGCTGTGCCGCTTGCGACGCCACCTCCGGTCGCTGCGGAATCAGCTGCACGACCGTGTGCAGCGCGTTGAACAGGAAATGCGGATTCAGCTGGCCCCGCAGTGCGGCGAGTTGTGACCGCACCGCCGCCGCTTCCGCCCTGGCCGCGCGCTGCGTCGCTCGCGTGGCGTATGACGTTCCGGCGATCATCACGTACAGCCAGACGCCGAGGACCATGTTGGGCACCAGCATGGAGCGGTAGCCATGGAGGGCACCCGGCCGGATGAGGTTCTCGACCGTCGCGGCGATACCGAACCAGGACGCGGCGTACGCGGCCGCGGCGACGACGTGAATGATGGCGAAGGACGGGCGATACGGAGGCGGCCAATGTACCCGGAGCGTGAGACGCTTGACCAGCACGCCGAGGAGAGCCGCCACCGAGATGCTGCGGAGTGCAGTGCCGGCGGCGACGCTCATGGATCCCGTCGGATGGATCGGGTTCGCCGGCCCGATCATGAGCGCGTAGAGCCCCCAGATCGGGAGCCACGCCAGCACAAAGTGCGCAACCGACGCCACGCGCGACATGTCGGAAGGTCCTGCGTGGGCAGTCATGGAAGCAAGGGACGGTGGTCAGTGCGGTCGATTCGGCGGGTCCCGCCGCCCGTTGTCCGCAAACCTCACTTGCTGGCGCTCATCGTCAGAAGCGGGTCATCCCACTTCTTCCCGCCGTCGTAGGAGCGCGCCTGTTCATACTTGAAGGCGGTCGCGCCAATGTCGAAGAATCGTACGCGCACGAGATGGGGCTTCCCCTCCTGATCCGTCGCGGAAGTGGTGATCACCATCTCCCGGCCATTCCATTCCGCGATGCTGGGGTTGTATCGCGCCCGCAGGACGTCCAGACCCATCTGGCTCCATCGCTGCGCGGTGGCGTCGTACACCCGCAGGGCGTGGGTGAGGGACTGGAGGTTCCCACCCGCATCGACGATCCGCAGCTCATCCTGGATCCCCCATCCATCGAAGGCGCGCCAGGCCTTCCATGTGCCGGACAGGCGGGGAGCACCGTGCAGACGGGCAGCCAGTCCGGAAACTCGCGGGCGGACGTCGAGCCGCCACTCGCCGATGAGGAAGTCGAACTGACGCGCCTCGGAAGGCGCCACGGCCGGCGCGCCACCGGGACCGCCCGCATGCTGGGCCCCGAGGCCGACGGCAGGCAGGAACGCAAGGAGAGCGGCGAACGCGGCGGATAGACGGACAGGCATGCTTCCTCCGGGAAATCGTGCGTGACGTGTGCAGTGGACCATGGCCCGGTGTCGGCGTCCGATCCAGCGAGCGTTCGCCGGACGGTTCTGCGGATTGGCTGAACGGCGCCTCGGAGCAGTGGATTCGCCGAATGGTACCCCGGACCCGACGAGCGGCGCCCGTGTGAATGGGAAAGCCGACGCGCGCGGCGTATCGTGGTCAGCCAGCGAACGAAGCCACCAGCCTCGAGCACCGCAGATGCCTCTGATCTCCCTCCGACAGGTCACCAAGACTTTCAGGACGCCGGCTGGTCCGTTCGCCGCCCTGTCCGACGTCTCCCTTGACGTGGAGGCCGGTGACTTTCTCGTCGTCGTTGGTCAGTCCGGCAGTGGTAAATCCACGCTCCTTGGCCTCATCTCGGGCATCGACCGGCCAACCAGCGGCACGGTGCAGGTGGGCGCCACGCCGGTGCACGCGCTCTCGGAACGCGCCATGTCGGCCTGGCGGGGCCGATCGGTGGGCATCGTCTTCCAGTTCTTCCAGTTGCTGCCGACGCTGACGGCCGCGGAGAACGTCATGCTGCCGATGGACTTCTGCCGGACCCTGCGAGCGCGCGATCGGCGCCCGCGCGCGCTCGACCTCCTGGAAAGTGTCGGCGTCGCCGACCAGGCGGACAAGCTGCCGCACACCCTGTCCGGCGGGCAGCAACAGCGGGTGGCCATTGCGCGGGCCCTGGCCAACCGGCCGCCGGTGCTCCTGGCCGACGAACCGACCGGCAATCTGGATTCCCGAACCGCGCAGGGTGTGCTCGGCGTGCTGGCGGAACTCGCCTCCAGCGGGCAGACCGTCGTCATGGCGACGCACGATGCCACCGCCCGCAGGTTGTCATCGCGCGTGATCGCCATCGCCGACGGCCGGGTCGTGCCTGACGAGCCGCCTCGTGGTTAGCCCTCGCTGGCGCAAAGTCCTGCGGGATGCCTGGCTGCACAAGGCGCGCACCCTGCTCGTCGTCCTCGCCATTGCCGTCGGTCTCGCCGGTGCCGGAACCGTGCTCACTCGCTGGGCGATCGTCCGCGCCGTGGTCCAGGTGGGCTATGCCGCGAGCAATCCCGCCTCGGCGACCCTGCGAGTCGATTCGGTTGACCGGAGTCTCCTGGAGTCCCTGCGTGCCCTTCCGTCCCTGGCCGAAGTTGAAGCCGGCCGCACCGCGAGCGCGCGGGCGCGCGTGCGGGGTCGCTGGGCCAACGTGATGTTGTTCGTTCGCCAGGATTTCACCGACGTCTCGATCGGCCGGCTGATTCCGGAGGCCGGCCAGTGGCCGCCGGCCGACGGCGCCATCGTCATCGAACGCTCGTCGATCGACCTCACCGGAGTCGGCGTGGGAGAATCGCTGTTCGTGGCGCTGGGAGGCCATGGACCGACGCCGCTTGCCGTGACCGGCATCGCCCGGGACGTCGGGCTGGCGCCCGGCTGGATGGAGCATCTCATCTACGCCTTCGTCACGCCGGCCACGCTCGCATCGTTAGGTGGCTCGTCCACGCTCAACCAGGTCCACCTGGTCACCCGAGACCGCACCCTCGACCAGGAGGGCGTGCGCGCCGTCGCGTTCGAGGTTCGTGCCGCGATCGAAGCGGCGGGCCGTCGGGTCGATGATATGGACGTGCCGGTGCCCGGGGAACACATCCACGCCGGGCAGATCAACTCCATGCTGGTGACGCAGGCGGGGTTCGGCGTGCTCACACTCATCCTGAGCGCGCTCCTGGCGCTCAATCTGGTGGAGGCCATGCTGGCCGGACAGGTACGCGAGATCGGCGTCATGAAGATCCTCGGCGCGCAACCCGGCCAGCTCGCCACCATGTACCTCGCGTTCGCTGGACTGGTGGGTCTGCTCGCAGCGATCATCGCGATCCCGGTCTCGTCGGCCGCGGGCCGGGAATACGCCGAGCTGAACGCCACCATGCTCAACTTCGACGCCAGCCAGGCGAGCGTTCCCTGGTGGGTCATCGCGGTGCAGATGGCGGTCGGCATCGTCCTGCCTGTCGTCGCGGCGGCCGCGCCGGTCCTGCGAGGCAGTCGCCTGACCGCAGGTGAGGCACTGCGTGACTTCGGGATGTCCGCGGACGGCACGGGTGGTCGCATCCTCGCCCGGGTTGGCGGGATGACCCGCCCACTCCTCCTCTCCCTTCGTAACGCATTCCGGCGGCGCCTTCGCATGGCTCGCACCCTGCTGACCCTTGCTGTGTCGGGCGGCATTCTGATGGGCGCCCTGCACCTGAAGGCGTCGATCCGCGAGACAATGGACCAGACGTTCCGCGCGATGCGGTATGAGCTGACAGCCGGGATTTCACCGGCGCTCCCCGCCGGCGCGATCGAACGGGCGATTGGCGCCGTGCCCGGCGTACGCGCCGTGCAGGCGTGGGGCGGCGGCAGTGCAGCGATCGCGCGACCGGACGGCTCGTGGGGGAACACGTTCGCAGTCAGCGCGCTCCCTGCCGACACGCGGTTCCTCCGGATGCCCACTGTCGCCGGCCGATGGCTGAACCCCGGTCCGCATCGCGAACTCGTGGTTGGAGCGAGGCTGGAGGACGGTGAGCCCGCACTCGCGCTGGGCTCGACCGTGATGCTCCGGATCGATGAGCAGTTCAGCGACTGGACCGTCGTGGGCGTTGTGCCCGCGGTCCTCACCTCGGCGTTCGTGACACGCGAGGCATGGGCGGCCGTCACCGGCGACACGCTGCTCAATCGCGCCGTCGTCGCCCTGGCCGACACGGGGATCACCGCACAGTCGGAGACGCGGCGAGCCATCCATACGGCGCTGGCCGATGCCGGCCTGCAGGTCGGATCAGCGCTGGTGGCGGAGAACCGCGCGTCCGTCGAAGATCACCTGCTGCTCGTCGCCGACTTCCTGTCCGCCATGGGATGGCTGATGCTGGTGGTCGGTGGGCTGGGCCTGGCATCCGTCATGAGCCTCGCGGTGCTGGAGCGCACGCGAGAGATCGGCGTGCTGCGGGCCATCGGCGCGCGACACGGATCGATCCATCTCATCGTGCAGATCGAGGGCCTCGTGGTGGCGCTCCTGAGCTGGGTGCTCGCCATTCCACTGAGCGTTCCGATGGCCTGGATTCTGGGCGACGGCTTCGGACGGATCTTCTTCAAAACGCCTGTCGCCCTGACGCCCGACCCGCGGGGCGCGGCCATCTGGCTGAGTGTGGTGGTCGTGGTGTCGCTGATCGCCTGCGCCTGGCCTGCCTTCCGCGCGACTCGCATCAGCGCACGGGCGGCCCTGTCTTACGAGTAGGCGCCCGCCCGAGGCGCCATCAGCCCCCGAAAGCCGCGGCCCGGCTGCACCCGCTCACGCCGACAGGACCTCGGCCAGCGCCACTGCCGCATCGTCGACCTCTTGCTCGGTGTTGTAGTAGTGAGGCGAAAGGCGCAGGCCCGACACGGCACCCTTGTCGGTCATGTCGATCACCGCGTGCTCCCGGCGGATGACGGACGTGTTGATCCCGCGCCGGCGCAAGGCCTGCTGCAGGTCCGGGCCGGCGTGACCGGGCGCGTGGAGCGTCGCGATGGCGCACCGCTGCGCGCCGCGATCCAGGACCTCCACGCCGGGGACCGTGGCCATCCGCTCGCGCAGGCGTCCGGTGAGAGCGGACGCCCGCTGTCCGGCGCGCTCGACCCCCACGGCCATTGCATAACGAGCCGCGGCGCCCAGCCCGACGACGAGCGCGTAGGCGAACTCCCAGTTCTCGAAGCGACGCGCGCTGGGAACCAGCTCGTATGCATCGGGGCCGGTCCAGCGCGCACCCTGCATGTCGGGATACAACGGCGCCGAGTGGCCTTCCAGCGCCCGGTCAGAGACGTAGAGCAGGCCGATGCCGCGGGGACCGCGGAGGAACTTGCGGGCTGTCGCGGACAGGTAGTCGCACCGCAGGCGCGACACGTCGATGGGCAGTTGCCCGACGGCCTGGCATGCGTCGATCAGGAACGGCACGCCGGCTGCCTCGCACACAGCGCCGACGTCCTCCACCGGTTGCACCAGACCCGAATTCGTCGGGACCCAGGTCATTGCCACCACGCGAACCCGCGCCTGCCTCACGAGTCGTTGCACCGCGTCGGGGTCGACGCCCCCTTCCGGCAGGTCGTCCGCTCGCTGTATCTCGACACCGAGGCGCTCCCGGAGCGACAGAAACAGGAGCTGGTTGGAGATGTAGTCGTTGCGCGACGTGACGATGATGTCACCCGGCGTAAACCGGAAGGCTGACATCGCCTGCGCGAAACCCACGGTGGCATTCTCCACGATCGCGACGTTCGCCGGCCTGGTGGACAGGAGCGACGCCACGTCGGCGTAGGTGCGCTCGATGTCGTCCCACCTCGCATCGGCAGCCTCGTATCCGCCCATCGAGCCCTCCA
>DASWGU010000203.1:0-27289 GCA_036393555.1 Gemmatimonadaceae bacterium | reverse complement strand
ACTGACGACTGACGACTGACTATTGACTAGAACGCGAGCGCGTGGAGCCACCGCAGGGCACCGACTACCCGGAACCCTTCGCCATCGCGCGATGAGAACACACGAGGCCGCGGGACCGCTGGAGCCACGACTGAAGCGCCTGGTGCGCGACATCCCGGACTATCCCAAGCCGGGTATCGTCTTCAAGGACATCACGCCCGTCCTGGGGCATGCCGCCGCGTTCTCCGAGTCGTGCACAGCGATGGGGTTGCCGTACCGGGAGCCGGGGTGACCCACGTGGCCGCGATCGAGAGCCGTGGCTTCCTGTTCGGCGCGCCCATCGCGCTGGACCTGAATGCCGGTGTGGTGCCGGTGCGGAAGCGCGGGAAGCTGCCATACCAGTCGCATGCCGAGGAGTACGCGCTGGAGTACGGCACTGACGCCCTCGAGATGCACGTCGACGCGATCGAGCCCGGGGCGCGCGTGCTGGTGGTGGACGACCTGCTCGCGACCGGCCGGACGGCTGCGGCCACGGTCCGGCTGATCGAGCGTCTGGGCGGGGTCGTCGTCGGTTGCTCCTTCCTGACCCGGCTGGGGTTCCTCGACGGGCTCGGCCGGCTGGTTGACCTGCACGTGTCCAGCCTGATCGTCTACGAGGAGGAGTGAAGCGCAACGGCAGGCCCGTCTCGTTCTCGTGCAGACCCTTGCTGTGTACGCCAGCTAACAGGGAAGGGGGCACCGGACTTCGTCCTGTGCCCCCTTCTTGCCTTTACCCTGTCTCCGTTCTGCAGAATCCAGCGGTCACCGCAACGTGTAGATGAAATCCGCCGCCCGACTGTCGTCTGGTGACCCCAGACAGGCACCTCCCATCGCCCCTGTGGAGCGAAGGGTCGCACTCCCGACGAGTCTCACGGGCCTTTCGAAACCGCCGCCGGTGTCCAGGAGGTCGTCATTGTGGAGCGTCAAGACCACGCGGTTCGTGGAACGTTGCGCCCACAGTCCGGAGAAGGTGAGGTGCGTTGACCCGTCCAGCTCGCCGTCCCGCAGGACCTCGATCCACGCCTCCGCCCGGGCTCCGCCATCGGGAGAGAAAACGAACTGCTCCTTCAGCCTCGTCTGGAAGTGGACGCCCTCGCACTGATGGTCGAAGGTGACAATCCACTCGCTGCGCTGGTTCTCAGCGCCGGTGAGTACGAACGTCCGGGACTGGCGCCCCACAATCGCACTGAAGTCGCTCGCTGCCGGCTCGACTGGCCCGTCCGCCAACGAACACGCGGCCAGGAGCAGGGCAACGCAGATAACCGCAAGTCTGGACATACTCTCCGTCCTCCGTTTTGACTGCCGAAGGCATTCCAGCAAGTACCATCTCGCACGCCAACTGGCTCAGCTGCCAAAGTCAGCCAAGTGCGACGCAACGGTTGGCCAGAGGTGCTTCTATATGCACCAAGTGGTCGCACTGGCAGTAGACCAGACCGGTCCCACTCTGCACCACAGAGTCGTCGAGTCCCGAGACCGGTCCGGGGTCTGGCGGCGTTTCGGCATGCCCGTAACCTAGCGACTGCTGGTCAGCGGTGGAGAGGGTCGGTCAGTCAACCTGTACCAGTGCCCGAAGCCGGCAAGTAAGCTGAGTGCTGAGTGCTGGGTTCTGGAACTGCTTCCTGGAACTGGGGCTGGGGCTGGGTGCGAAGTGCTGGACGCAGGGGTGCTGGGTGCTGGGTGCTGACTCTGCCCCAGCTCACTCTCCCTTGCCGCCGAATCGAACACCCACCTCTCACGACTGACGACTGACGACTGACGACTGACGACCGACGACCGACGACCGACGACTGACTAGAACGTCACCCCAATCGACGTGATTGTCCGCCTGATCGGGTGGTGTCTACGGACTTCCGCGAAGACGCCGACCCGAAGGAGTCCCACGCGCACGCCGACGCCCGTGTTCCACCCTGTTTCCTTCACGCCAGGCGCAAGCTTGTATGTCCCCCGTCCCGCGATCGCGTAAGGCTGGACCAGCGGAAGCGGCATCCGGGCAACCGCGTTGACGCTGTATGACAAGCGGTCGGTGCTGAAATCGTTGCCCAGCGCCAGGAGTTCCGCCCGCGCAGCGATCGGCACCAGCGGAATTGCCAGTTGGACGCCGAGTTGCGCCGCCGACGTTCCGACCGTCGTCGCACCCGACTGAGCCGACTTCCCAATCCCGCCCCACACTGAGAGTCCGTTCTGCGCCTGAGCCGCCGAAGCGGGCCCGACGACCAACAACGGCACCACGCCGAAAAGGCGTGCAATCCTCGAGTTCCACATTTCACCACCTCATCGTCCAGAGACGTTGTATTTCGCGAGTATTTCCCGCAGTCGGTCGAGCGGCAGGGCCTCGACCGTGCGACCCCGACTGGTGACCGTGGTCGCCTTGAACACCGAGTTGTAGATCGCCTCCTCCGTCGCCTCCACCACTCCCTGGAACAGCGCTGACATCGCGTCGTTCCCCAGATCCTCCACCTGTCGCGTCCGCGACGGCTGACCGCCACCCTGCACTGTCCTCCGCCGCACCGACTCCGCGGTGGAGAACGCGATCACGTAGTCGCCGCTGCCGTTGGAAGCCGACGAGCCGGTGCGCGACAATCCCATGATGGCCCGCGACGCCAGGCGACGCAGGTTGCGATCTGACAGCGGCGCATCAGTCGCCACGACCATCATGATCGATCCATCTCCGTTCTCGTCATGGCCCGCGCCATTTCTGAACGCGTATCGTCCGAGCTCCTTGCCGACCGGAATCCCCAACACCTGCAGCACCCCCCCAAAGTTCGACTGGATCAGCACGCCAACGGTGTAGCCTCCCTGCCCTGCCGGGAGGACACGCGATGACGTGCCAATCCCTCCCTTGAATCCGAATGCGGTGGTTCCGGCGCCTGCCCCGATCGCGCCTTCCTCCACCACCCCACTGACTGCTCCGGCCAGCGCCTCCCACACGTGCTCGGGCCGGACCGGACGAGAGCGAATGGCATTCAGCGATCCGTCATTCGTTTCACCGACCACCGGGTTGATCGATTGCACCGATCGCATTCCCGGTCGCGCCAGCATCCATTCGACCATGGCGTCCGCCGCGCGCCACACGCAGAGCGTACACGTGAGGAGAATCGGCGTTTCCAGCTCACCGAGTTCGGTGAGCTGGGTCACGCCCAGCAGCTTGCCAAATCCGTTACCGACGTGGAGCGCAGCGGGAACCCGATCCTGAAACGGATTGCCGGCGTGAGGCAGGATCGCGGTGATGCCGGTGCGAACCGAATCGCCCTCGATAATGGTGACCTGCCCCACTCGCACTCCTGCCACGTCGGTGATGGCGTTCAGCGATCCCGGCTGGAAGACGCCCGGGGCAACGCCAAGGTCGCGGGCGCGTGGCCGCGCCTCCTGGGCCGACCCGACAGTCGCCATGACAATGCCTGACGCCGCGATCAGTAGGCCACGCATTGAGCCGCTCCGTGTTGTGTGTGTCGATGGCTCGCGCTGACAGCGCAGCCACCCGTTACCCGTTGCCCGACACAGGTCTCTCCTCTCCGTCTCCATTCAAGGCAGTTCCACTCGCGCCGACGCCCAGGTGGGACCGACTCCCAAGGTATAGCGCGCATCGCCCATGAAAACGGTCAGTCCCGTCCTGCCGGTATCGACCGCGAAGAACGGGAGCCTTGCCCAGGACAGGAAATCCCGACCACGCCTGGTCCGCGACGCCAGTGCGACCTCCGCTGACCCCAGGCCGACGGGGATCTCGTGGTACGGCTCCGACAGCCGCGTGGGGAGAAAGCGGAAGTTCGCAAAGTGGTACGCGTCCCTGGACTCGAAAATGACGCGACGACGCAACGGATTCACCGGTACGGGATCGACGACCACGTCGCGCACCACCACGCCGCGAGTCGCCAGCGCCGCTGCCACTTCACCACGGGCATGCCGCGTCGCCAGAACCATCGAGAGGATGTAGGCCGTCGCCAGTGCCAGTGCGATGCGCGCCGGCCGGGCTGCGGCGGGGTTTCCGCGCCGATCACGGCGCCGCGCCCAGAATACTCCCGTCCCGAGTGCCAGCCAGAGCCACGGATCCACGATGAACAGCGCGTCACCAAAATACCACGTTCCGCTGACAGGCATGAACCAACGCATCCCGTACGTGTTCATCCAGTCCATGATCGGGTGCGTCAGGATGCCGATGGCTGAGAGCAGCAGGATCTGCCTGCCATCCGGCGCTGGGATGGCTCGGCCACGGAGCCGGTGCCATCCGAGGACGAGCGCCGTCAGAATGAACGGCAGGAGAACGATGGCGGGAATCCCGTGCGTGATCCCTCTCCTGAAACCCAGGCTGCTGTCGGTTGCCACCGACAGGACATCGATGTCGGGAAAGTTCGCGGCGATCATCAGTGTGCCCGAACCCAACGCCGTCCGTCGCTTGAGGCCGGCCTCCGCCAGCGCGGCGCCGACTAGTGTGTGGCAGATGTTGTCCACGCGGATCGCCGTCAGCCGGTGCCCGGGTCCGCCGTCCCCGGATCGGGTACACCACGCGATACCAGCAGCGCAGTGGTCGCGTAACTCGTCAGGTTCAGCGTGGTCTTGAACAGGTCGGGGATGAAGTCCACGGCGATCAGGATTCCGAGGCCCTCGGGGGGAAGTCCTACTGCGATGTACAATGGAGCCTGGACGAAGAACCCTCCGCTGGGGATGCCCGGTGTCGTCAAGGAGAGGATCACACTCCCTATGGCGAAGATCGCCAGGTTCGTCCCACCGAACTCCACACCGTACAGCTGCGACACGAGGACCGCCCCCAGCGGCCAGGTGATCGGCGAATTGGGCTTGAAGATCGACGCGGACAGCGGCAGGACAAATCCAGCGACCGACTCCGGCATGTGCAGCATGCGCCGGGCATCGGTGATCAGGACCGGCAGCGCCGCCAGCGACGACCGCGACGTGAACGCAATGGTCTGGGCCGGCAGCATGGCCGGCGCGAAAACACGCAACGGCACCCGCGCCACGCGTGCAGTAATCAGGTACAACAGCGCAATGGCGAGCGCGCAGCAGATCGCCGCCGCCGCGATGTAGATGACGATCGCGCCGGCCGCCGCGGCGCCCAGGTGCGTGCCCACCGAAAGCGCCAGCGCGAAAATCCCGATCGGCGCAACCGCCACGACCCATCCGATGATCGTCGTCATGGCATCGGCGACGCCCTGGCAGAAGCGCACGTGCGTTTCACGGATCGTCTCCCGCACCTTCGAGAGCGCCAACCCGTACAGCAGGCTGAACACGACGAGCGGGAGCAGCGCGCCGTCTGCTGCCGCGCGGATCGGGTTGTTCGGCACCAGCGAGAGCAGCCACTCCTTGAGCGTCACCTGCTGGAGGAGCGCCGGGTCGAACCGCGCCGCCTGTCGCAGCGACTCGGTGCTGTCGGGATCGAAGGTGATGTCGCCCAGCAGGACGGTGGCGAGCGGCGTCATGATCGCCGCGAAAAGCGACAACAGGATCACCATGACGCCCAGCGTTCGCGCGCCCATGGCGCCGATCTGCCTTGTGTCGGTCGAGCCGGCAATCGCCGCGATGAGCATCATCACGATGAGCGGCAACACCGGCATGCGAATGGCGTTGATCCACAGCGTGCCGACTGGCTCCACCGCGGACGGCACGGGCGTGTCGCGCAGGACAATACCGGCCACGAAGCCGGCGACGAGCGCGATGGCAACCTGCAGCGTGGGGTTCTTGCGCAAGGGGACCGCCGTCAGACTGGTGACCCGCCGACCGGCTCGACGAACCACCTAACCTACAGCCCTGGCCGCCGCCCGGCAGGCCGCTCGACGACTCCGCTCGTATCTTCCACTCGCGAACCAGCCTGCGGAGAACTAATGAGCCGGATCGGGCAGCGGAGGAACAGCTGCGAGTCACGAATCGCGGATCCCCCGGCCCAGAAAGTCCTTCATGAAGCGTTCATCGTGGCGCGCCATGAATGGAGGGCCCAGCTCATACGTCGTGCCGTCGGTACACCAGGTCACGTGATGCGCCGCCGCGAGCAGGGACGGCACCTCGTTTCCGGTGACGATCACGGCGCAGCCGTCCGCGGTCATGGAACGCAGGACTCCCAGCAGCAGCTCTCCATCGATGGGCGCGAGGTGTCGTAGTGGTTCGTCCGCCAGGAGGCAACGGGGCCGCCGAACCCATGCCAGGGCCACTTCGGCCCGCCGCCGCTCGCCGCTGGAGAGTTCCGGCGGCCTGGCATCCAGCAGCGGCCCGAGGGACAGCGTCTCGATCGCTTCGTCCATCCCGTTCGGAGTACCCGCGCGCCCGACGAAATGCAGGTGCTCGCGAATGCTGAACGCGGCTGAGAGTAGATCGTGGTCAGGCAACAGGAAGAGTCCTTCGCGCGCCAACCGATGCAGGCGGGTCGTCTCCCGTGCGCGTCCGTCGAAGCGCACCGTTCCGCTGTCTGGTATCACCAGCCCGGCGGCAATTTTCATCAGGGTGGACTTTCCCACGCCGTTCCGCCCGAGCAACGCTCGCAGCTCGCCAGGTTGCGCCCGCAGCGATGCGGAGCGCAATACCCAGCGCTCGCGGTAACGTTTGCCGACGCAATCTGCAACCAGGATCGGCGCCGTCGTCATGCCAGCGCGAACCAGACTCCCTCGGCGATCAGGCCCAGGCTCAGGGCGAGAAACGACGCCATCACCGGCGCAAGCCCGAGATTGCGCAGCAACAACATCTCCTTACGCCGCCGGAAGTCGACCAGAAGGAGGACCGCGCTGAACGCCAGAACCCAGATGGTCGTGACAAGGGTTCCCGCCACCGACTCCGGCGTAGCGGTTTCGCCGACCGCCGTGGCGTGCAGGCTCAGAATCGCCGCGGCAAGCGCCCGGGTGAACAGCCACGCCAGGGTTCCACGAATCAGGAGTGTTCTCAGCAGCCGCAGGGGGATCCGCACGGCGTCGTGGTACGCCCACCTGATCCCCGCGGTTCCCCGTCACCCGTCTTACCCGGTCAACCCTCGCTTCACCAGATCACCCAACAGGTTGATCGCTCGCTTCATCCTCTCTGCGGGATCCTCCGGCCCGGCCCCATCATCGAACGGCCGACCCACGGACGCCCTGGCACCCTTTGGCAGCCCGCCTGGGTCGCGGTCCGGGCCCGTTGTCACCGGTTTGGACTCCAGCTGCGACGCGCGGGGCCATTCGGTCCTGGGGTGCGCCCGGTACCACTCGGCTACCCGGTCGAACTCACCCGCGCCCAACCAGATGCCGCCGCAGCGGGGGCACACGTCTATCGTCGTCCCGTTCACATCGCGGGGGACCAGCGTCAGGCGGCATACTTCGCAGGTGCGCGGTCCGGTACCCTCATCTTCGACCGGCTCGATCCCCGGGAGATTCTTGAAGAGCACGAAGGCCGGCGGATTCGGCGCCGCCAGCGTTTCCGGGCTGACCCACAGCCCGCGGCAGTGCGGGCAGGCCTCGTATTTCATGGCCCCCTGCGCACCACCGTTCATTTGAGTGCCGTCGACGGGACAATGCATCGAGTGGCGAGGAGATCACAAAGGGAAAAGAAAGCCGAAACTGGAACGTGGAAGGGAAAGGCAGAAGGGAGAAACCAGGACCACGGACGGGGACATCGGACCGGGAACCGTGAGTGCCCATGGGCTGCTTCGACAGGCTCACTACCCTTTATAGTATGTGTCCCAGGTTGGCAGCTCTACCGCCAGTAACCCAATTCGAGGCTACTACGCCCACCTCGTGTCTGCCGAACCCGTTGCGCTCCAGCTGGTCCGCCGCCTCCTTCTGGCCACGCTCCTCCTGAGCCTGGTTGGGACCATCTCGGAATTGCTGCTGCTCGAGCACTTCGAGGACGTTTGGCAGTGGACCCCTGTTGCCCTCATCGGGACGGCGCTGCTCGTTCTCGCCTGGTACGCCTTGGGGCGCGGGCCGCGAAGCCTTAACGTATTCAGGGGCCTGATGGTCCTGTTCCTGGTCAGCGGCGCGCTGGGCGTGTTCCTGCATTACCGCGGTAACGTGGAGTTCGAGCTCGAGATGTACCCCGACATGTCCGGCTGGAAGCTGTTCCGGGAGACGATGATGGGCGCCACCCCGGCGCTCGCACCAGGATCCATGATGCAGACGGGACTGGTTGGCCTCGCGTGGGCCTTCCGGCATCCGGCTCTGCGTAAAACTGACACCCAGTCACCTGAGAGGAGTCTTCCATGAAGTTCGTGCGAAGCGTTCTGTTCGGCCTGGCCGCCACCGCCATGGCGTCGTCCACCGGGTCGGCCCAGCTCGGCCGCCAGATGGGGCTGGTCGATCCCAACGTCGCTACCGAGGCACAGCTCCTTGGCGTGCCGCACATGAACGCGGCCATCGTGAAAGGCGTGATGGACAAGCGCCCCTTCATGAATATCGTCGAGCTCAACACCTGGCTGCTGACCCAGGGCGTCACCCAGGAGCAACTGGGCGACTCGTACACGAAGATGTTCATCCACGTTAACCTGAATGCCTCGCCGCGCGACGAGATCATGCTCATTCCGCGCGCGGGGCGCCGCATGGCGCGCGAGTTCGACGAATACAAGCCGTACACCGGGGGCTACGCCCAATTCCGCCGCGAGATCGGCAAGTACGTGGACGAACAGGAAGTCGCCCACCTCGAGCAGTACACCTTCATCCCCATCGACCTCAATACCGCGCCGGACTCCGTTCTGATGGCGATTCCGGGCCTGGGCCCGAAGATGCTCTACGAATTCAAGGAGTACCGCCCGTACCCCGGCATCGAGAAGTTCCGCCGTGAGATCGGGAAGTACGTGAATGAGAAAGAGGTGGCCAGACTCGAGCGCTACGTCGTGGTGAAGCCGTAGCAGACTGGTCACGTTCGCAGGTCACAGCTGGCTGGTCTCCGGTACCCGCAACCCGCGCACCCCCCCTGAGACTGAGACCTGAGAACCTGCATTGAGAAGAATGGCCCCGGAGGAACGCTCCGGGGCCATTCGTTCATCTCCGAACCTGGCTCAGCGCTCGTCCATCCATCTGTCCTCCAGCACCTCCAGCGTCTTCGTCAGCGTCGTGGATCCGACGGTGAGCGTCACGCGGTACATCCCCGGCGGCGCGTTGCCACCGCCTCCACCGCCGCCTCCGCGTCCACCCTGGGCGCCCTGCTGCGGTGTCGGCGACAGATCCCATTGCACGCGGTTGATTCCCTGCATGCCGGTGCCGTCCATCTCACGCACGACCCGACCCGTGATGTCCGCGATGGAGATCTTCACCGGCGCCGTGGAATTCGCCTTGAGGTAATAGCTGATCGCCGTGCCTTCCGGCGCATTCTCCCCCCGGAATACCTGTTGTCCGGTCAGCTGCTGCTGCAGCTTGCGGTCAGTCAGCCAGTCGACCGCCGGACGGATGTCGAAGAGGTGAACATCGCTGTTCATCACCGCCGGCGTCAGTTGCTGCAGCGGGGTAATGTCGTCCGCAATCCAGACCGACCGGCCGTGGCTGCCCACGATCAGGTCGCCGTCACGCCGATGGACCCGGATGTCATCCGTGCGGACCGTCGGATAGTTGTTCATGAACTTCTGCCACGACTGCCCGCGATTGAGCGAGATGTACAGCCCGAACTCGGTTCCCACAAAGAGCAGTTCCGGGTTTGTCGCGTCCTCGGCGACCGTCTCCAGGTTGCCGTACGCCGGCAGGTTGCTCGAGATGCTCGTGAAGGTCCGTCCGAAGTCGTTCGTCACGAAGACGTACGGTTTCATGTCGTCGCTGCGGTGCCCGTCCACGGCCACGTAGGCCCGCGCCGAGTCGTGGGCCGACGCAACGACGCGCGCGACCCAGTACATGTGCCCCGCGGGCAAACCCGGCAGGTTGGCGCTCACGTTGGTGAACGTCGCCATGTTGTCCCGCGTCACCTGGACGTTGCCGTCGTCGGTGCCGGCCCAGATGACTGACGGATTGACCGGAGACTCGGACACGGTAATCACGGTGCTGTACATCGAGAGGCCGTCGTTCTTCGACAGCATCGTCACATTCCCGGGCTGACCCATGAGGTTGGCCGTGTTCCGATCGTACTGCTTGGTCAGGTCCGGGCTGGCCATCCAGGTCGCCCCGCGGTCATACGACTTGAACACGCGGTTGCCGCCGAGGATGACGATCGACTCGTTATGGTTCGAGAGGTAATACGGCGTGTTCCAGTTGTACCGGTACTGGTCACCGGGCCGCGCGTTGACGACGTTCGGTGTGCCGCCCCGTCCGCCACCTCCTCCGCCCCCACGCCCCGCCGCGCCCGCCCGACCCGCCGCTGACGGGACGTCAACCTGCGGGGGCGCCGGCGGGGCGCTCGGGCGGATGCTGCCGCCGCGACCCGTGCGCAGATCGATCCGGTTGGTGTTCCCGTTCTGTGACTCGGCATACACGATGTTGTAATCGTTCGCGTCCTGCGCGGTGAAGAAACCGTCCCCACCGCCGATCCTGAACCAGTCGGAGTTCAGGATACCGACGTTGGCGCGCTTCGAGCTGGGACCGCACCAGCTGCCGTTGTCCTGCAGGCCACCACAGACCCAGTACGGACGCCGCATGTCGTACGAAATGGCGTAGAAATAGCCCGCCGCCATAGTCTTGACGGAGATCCAGTGCCGGCCCTGGTCGTAGCTGATGTCCAGGCCGCCGTCATTGCCGTTCATGATGTGGTTCGGGTTCCTCGGGTCGATCCAGATCGCGTGCACGTCCACGTGGCCCGGGCTGTTGTTCCCACCCGCGTTGTCCAGCGTGACGAAGGTGCGGGCGCCGTCCAGCGACTTCGCGATCGGCAGCCCCGCGACGTAGACGTTGTTCGGATTCTGTGGATCGACGCGGAGCTGGCTGAAGTACATCGGGCGCGCGTTGCAGTTGCTGGTGTGGCGCCACGACCCGCCGCCATTGTCGGATCGGAAGATCCCGCCTTGCGCGGGATTGAGCGCCGGCGGCGTCTGAGGCTGCGGCGCCTCCTGGCCGCCTCGACCACCGCGACCGCCAAAGCCGCCGCCCGGGCCGGCGTTGTTGCACCAGTTGTATCCGCCGCCACCGCGACCGCCGCGACCCTGCCCTGGCTGGATCACCTGCCCCACGTCCCCGGCCTCGATCTGGACGTACACGACGTTCGGGTTCGACCGCGAGACGTCCAGCGCGATGCGGCCATACGTACCCGGCGGAAGCCCGTTGCCGGTCAGCCTGGTCCACGTCGTGCCACCGTTGGTTGTCTTCCAGATGGCGCTGCCTGGGCCGCCGCCATTGAAGCAGCAGGTCGTGCGCCGGCGCTGATAGCTGGCCGCGTACAGGACGTTCGGGTTCGAGTGATCGATGGCCAGGTCCGTGAAGCCGGTGTTCTCGTCCACGTACTTCACTTTGGTCCACGTGCGGCCACCGTTGGTGCTCTTGTACACGCCGCGGTCTTCGTTGGGACCGAACAGGTGACCCGTCGCCGCAACGTATACCGTTTCGGGATTCCGCGGGTCGATGATCACCCGCGAGATCGACTGCGTCTCGCGAAGCCCGATGAGCGTCCACGTTTTCCCACCGTCAGTGGTCTTGTACATGCCCGCGCCCATGGTCGACGACTGGCGGTTGTTCGACTCACCGGTGCCGACGTATACGATGTCCGGGTTGGTCGGATGGACGGCGATATCACCGATCGACGACACCTCGTGGGTGTCGAAGACCGGCTCGAACGTCGTGCCGTTGTTCACCGACTTCCACACCCCTGAGGTCGCGTACCCCAGGTAGATGATGTTCGGGTTGCTCTCCGACACCGCGATGTCGTCGATGCGTCCGCCCATGCTCGCCGGTCCGATGCTCCGGAAGCGGAAGTCGCGCAGCAACGGATCGGCCGACTGGTTGATCATGGACATGGCAGCCTGCTGGCCGCCGCCCTGCGCGATCGCCTGGAGGCCAAGGAGCGGAATGGCCAGGACCGGCAACACGCGCCACGTGAGACGGGTGACTCGGTTCATGTGGGAGTCCCTGAGGGTGAAGGAGCGGGTGCGAGGGTGGGTCTCTCAACTCAACTCTCATCTCTCAACTAGAGAAGTACGCAGCGACGGCGCGTGCCGTTCGACTAGGAGCCGGGCGTCGGGCGGAAGAACGTACGCCGCGGGCCGCACCCCGGCGACTTCTCGGGCGGTGTCTGAGACCTGAGCCTGGTCGCGTACCAGACCCTCAACCCGCGACCCTCGACCCCTTGACCCTCAACCCTCAACCCGCGACCCTCGACCCTTGACCCTCAACCCTTGACCCTTGCTCAGGGCACCAGGTATGGGGTTCCCCCGCCGAAGGTGTTCAGCCGCACTACGTCGGCCACCTGCCCGCTGGCCTGGTCGATCACCACCACATGAGTCCGCTCGGGACCATAGAGTGGCCCATCCCGCGGAACACCACCCAGGATGTAGAGCCACCGCCGGTCCAGGCTCTCTTCCGCACCCATGATCCCCAGAGGCCGTTCACCGAAGGGAAGAATCCTGAGGTCAACCACGAGCGCCAGCTCGAGCGACGCGTCCAGGAGGTAGATGATCCCGCTGCTGGCCACGACACTCGATCCCACGTCGGGAATAACGAGACGGCTACCGAAACGGGTGAGGAAGAACGGCGCCGCCAGCGGCCGGCTGGCGTTCTCCTTCAATCCCATGGTCGCGGCGTCGTACTTGAGGATCGCCAGGTCGGTCATCACCAGCAGGTCCTTGCCGTCGGCGCTGGTCTGCATCTGTACCACGAATCGGGACGGGAGGTCGATGTTGATCGCTTCCCGCGATTCGAACGTGTCTTCGCAGGCGACGTGCAGGTAGGCCCGTGCCAGTGCTGCCTGTCCGGAATCGGCGCCGACGACCAGGCAGCCGTGCGGATGTTCGGCCGTGGGAGGCGTGGCCGCCATCGCGCGGAACCGGCCGACCATGGGTCCGTAGAACCGCCTGACCTGTTTCTGCCGGTAGTCGTAAGCCGCCACGCCGTTCACACCATCCAGCGTCGAGCGCCAGAGGAAGACTTCGGACAGCGTCGGGTGCGCGGCGATCATCGAGGAGCCGAGCTCGACCCCGTCGACAGTGGCAGGCATCGTTCCCGACGCCAGTGCGACGCGCCACAGCTCCAGTCCCGACGTGGCGTCCAGTCCGACCATGATCTGGTCGTCCGACTGCAGCCGGCCAACGGTGATGAGCGTGTTCCGGGCGTCGAGAACGGTCGGGCCGTGGGACACAAAGCGAGGTCCCATGCGCCGCACGATACCACGCCAGTCCAGGTCCACAACGATGGCCCCGTCCTCGGTGCCGGCGATCAGGAGCCGGCGTGAATGGTTGTGCGTGGAGGGGCCAGACGGTTCGGCGCACGACAGCGTTGCCAGAAGGCCCAACCCGATCTGCCCTGCGACTCGGCGAATCCCTGGCGCTAACAGCCGGATCCCTGGCGGGATGCTGACGGAGGTCGTCATGCTCGCGGGCACAATCGAGGCGTCAGAGTCCCGACGGCGCCGGTCTGGCGTACACCAGTTCTGCGGCCAGATATTCGCGGCCCACCATCCACGCGAACGTGCGCTCCTGTCTGCCCTGGTGGCTCCTGGCGCCCTGTTCGTCAAAGTTCGTTAGGAAAACGCTCCACCGTCCGAGTGTACGCTGGAAGAAGCCGCTGAACTGGTCGCCGGTCGCGCGCTCCAGGCAGGTCGCTGGGCGATCCAGATCGCGTGAGGTCCCGACAAGCGCGCCGGGCGGAGGGCCGAGCAGGACGAGCGCCGGGATCGAGACGAGGGTCGGGTATCTCACGGTTGCAGTCGCGTCATGGCGGTGCGTTCGGGCGTTCCCTGGCAAAGTAGGCGATGCACTGGCGCGAGTATACGCCGCTGCCCGAGGCCACACGGCTTGGCGGCAAAGTGAATGCCGTGACTGCGTCTACTGGTCCCCTGGTCTTCGACTGGCCCCTGCCCGAGTACTTCCTGGACCATTCGAGGGGCAGCGACCGGTTCCAGTTCAGGGATATGCACCACGACCGCAGAGGAAGCCGGAGGAAACGGCCTCCATGTCCCGTCGGGTCCCTTCCAAGCCAACCGTCGCGAATGGAGATCGAGTGCCGGGTTGCGATTGTAGATAATCGAGGTATCGTTGTGGGGCATCTTGGTATCCCGGGAATGCGCCCATCAGATCTGATCCAGGGCACGCTCGACGTGCTGATCCTCAAATCCCTGGCAGCGGGGCCCCGCCACGGCTGGGCAATCGCCAAGCGCATTCAGGCGATTTCCGATGACGTCCTCCAGATCAAGCAGGGATCGCTCTACCCCGCACTGCATCGGCTGGAGCAGCACGGGTGGATTCGTGCGGAGTGGAAGCGCAGCGAGACCGGCCGGGATGCCCGCTTCTATTCGCTCACTCGGGCCGGGCGCGAGCAACTCACCGATGAAATGAGCCAGTGGGAGCGCCTCTCGACGGCCATCGGGCTCGTGCTCCGGAATGCCTGACAAATGTCGCGCTGGCTCGACATCATCCGACTCCGGCTCCGAACAATCCTGCACCGTCAGCGCATCGACGACGAGCTGGAGCGTGAGCTGCACGACCACATCGACCGGCAAGTCGAGGAGTTGATCGCGCGCGGCCTTTCGCACGAAGAGGCGCGCCGCGAGACCCGTCGCATGTTCGGCGGGTTCGACGCCGTCACCGAATCGGCCCGGGACGCCCGCGGCGTTTCCCTGATCGACAACGTGTCACGTGACCTGCGCTATACCCTGCGCGGCCTGCTGCACGAACCAATGCTCCTGCTGGCGGCCACGATATCCATCACGCTGGGCGCAGGCGGCAACATCGCAGTGTTGAGCCTGGCGAACGAGCTTCTGCTCACGCGGCCCGACGTTCGCCGGCCGGAGGAACTCGTGAGAATGCGGGTCAGCCATGGAAGCCATGCGTCCTACCAGCGGTGGCTCGACCTCGATGCCAGCGGTGCTCTCGCGGGGATAGCCGGCTACTCGATCGAACGGCAGCTCAACTGGGTGAATGGCGACGCCGCCATCGCGATTACTCCCATGCTGGTTACCGCCAACTTCTTCGAGGTGACGGGCGTACCGCTCGCCATGGGTCGGCCCTTTTCCTCGGTCGAAGCGCAGGCCGAGCGGAATCCCCGGGTCGCCATTGTGAGCCACTCCTTCTGGCAGCGCGAACTCGGGGCCGATTCGGGCGTACTCGGGCGGGGCCTGATACTGAATGGTGAGCCCTACACCATCGTGGGCGTGCTCCCACCTCGTCTGCGCAGCATCGCCAGCCTGGCGCTCGCACCCAGCGTTTACGTGCCCGTCAACCGGTCGATCCTGCCGGAGATGCTGAAGTCGGACGCTCGGGTCGTGGAGCTCGTGGGTCGGCTCAAGCAGGGCCAGACGCTCGCGCAGGGTCGCTCCCAGGTGAATGCTGCCGATCGCCGCCTTGGCCGACTCCAGGGCGACACGGTGTATGCCGGCGTGCAGGACTTTGCGCCCGTCGGCGCCATGTCCGGAAAGATGATGCGAACAGTGGGTGCGTTCTTCGTGCTGCTGGGCCTTGTCTCGCTCCTGGTACTCCTCATCGCCTGCGCCAATGTCGCCGGCTTGCTGATCGCGCGGAGCACGACGAGGCGCCGCGAAATCGCCATCAGACTGGCCCTCGGCGGGACGCGAGCCCGGATCGTCCAGCAGTTCCTGATCGAGGGATTCTGGCTGGCGTTGCTGGGCACCACAGGCGGCGTGCTGTTGAGCGTCGCCTTCATGCGGCTTGTGAATGGCATCGTGCTACCGGTTCCCATCCCCTTCGAGGTTCATCTCGCACCCGATGGGACTGTCTTTGCCGGCGCGCTTGGGCTCGTTCTTCTGTGCATGATCCTGTGTTCGCTGTTCCCGGCGCTGACCGCCACGCGGCTTGTGCTCACTCCGGCGCTCAAGCGGGAGGAACCACAGTACCGCACTCGACACGTCACGCCGCGCGGCGTCCTGCTTGCCGGCCAGGTCACCGTCTCCACGGTCCTGCTGGTCACGGCCTTCCTGTTCATTCGCAACCTGGCGCGCGCACAGCTCACCAGCCCCGGATTCGAGGTTGATCGGGCACTCGTTGCGGAGGTCGGGTTCCTTCAGGGTCGCCCGGCCGACGAGAGCGTCCGGCTGCTCGAGGCTGCCGCGGAGCGGGTGCGCGCCGTTCCCGGCGTCGCCAGTGTGTCGTACTCGAGTGCCGTCCCCCTGACCATGCACGGCGGATCCACGCACGGGACCTCAGCCAGGATCGACAACAGCCCCGGAATCCGCCACGTGCAGTTCGCGTACAGCCTGGCGGGTCCCGGCTACTTCGCCACTCTGAGAGTCCGGCTGCTGCAGGGACGCGAGTTCGGGATTGCGGATGACCGCGGGAGTCCGAACGTCGCCGTTGTGAACGAGGAGTTCGTGAGGCAGTACTTCGACGGGCGCAGCCCCATCGGCAGTCGCATCCAGTTGCTGAGCGAATCGCGACCGGCAGATCTCACCGTTGTGGGTGTCGTGGCGAACGGCAAGCACGTTACGCTGGGCGAAGAACAGCGCGCCGCGATCTACCAGCCGCTGCTCCAGAACCCGGAGGGGCTCTCGCTGGCCTTCGTCCTGGCGCGCACTGAAGTGGAGCCGGGTGCACTGATACCCCCCGTGCGAAAGGCGATCGGCGAACTGGATCGATCAGTCGCGGTGGAGGTCGAATCCATGCGGTCGGCGCTGGCCTTTGCGCTGCTCCCGAGTCGGTTCGGCGCGGCTGTCCTTGGCGCGATGGGTACACTCGGCCTTGTCCTGGCGATGTTCGGTCTTTACGCGATCGTCTCCTACACGGTGAGCCGTCGCGTCAGCGAGATAGCCATTCGCGTGGCGCTGGGTGCCACCGAACGCGGCATTCTCCGGCTGGTGGTCCGCGATGCAACGGTCATGGTCGGTATCGGGCTCGGGCTCGGGCTGGCGATCGCGTCGCTGGCTACACGACCCTTTGCTGCCTTCCTGGTCGCCGGCCTGAGCGCCACCGATCCGCTGAGTTTTACCGGCACGGCCGCAGCGTTCGTGCTGGTCGGCGCCCTCGCGGCTTGGGTTCCCGCTCGTCGCGCGCTGCGGGTGAGTCCCGTGATCGCGATGCGATTGGACTGAGTCCACCGTCCCGGTCCTGGTCCATTCCGGGATGCGACTCCGGATGCGTCTCCCGGTCACAAGCGACAGATTAGGGCCACTGGCCCATGCCTGGACGCACTCTTCGGAGAACCCATGAGATCCGGCACGCTTCGTTCCACCGTCTGGCTCGTCCCTACCGTCTTCGTCTTCGGCGGCAGTGCGGTACAGCAGGCATCGGTCACCGTGCGCGAAGGGACATCGATGTCCGTCGCGGTTTCACCGGATGGCCGGACGCTGGCGATCGATCTGCAAGGGACCATCTGGACGCTTCCGGCGGCCGGCGGCCAGGCGCGCGCTGTCACCGACCACTACAACGACGCGCGCCATCCCGGGTACTCGCCCGATGGCCGGTCGATCGCGTTCCAGGGCTATCGCGACGGCGGCTACGACATCTGGGCCGTGTCGCCCGACGGCTCGAACCTCCGGCAACTGACGCGTGGGCCCTTTGACGACCGGGAACCGGCCTGGTCGCACGACGGCACACGCGTCGCGTTCTCGTCCGATCGTGGACCATCGATCAGTGCCGGCGACGTGAACGCCGGCGCCGGCAACTACAACGTCTGGATCCTCGACACGCGGAACGGCCAGCTCAGGCAGGTGACGGAGGACCCAGCGAATGACTTCATGCCGACCTGGTCGCCTGACGACAGTGAGCTGGCGTTCATCTCCACCCGCGAAGGCGGGCAGACCATCTGGGCCGTGACGCTGGCGACGGGCGCCGGACGGCGGGTATCGACAGATGGGGTCCGTGCCGACGCGCCGTCGTGGGGGCCCGGTGGTCAGATCGCCTATCACTCCACCGGTGGAATCGGGAGCCAGTTGGAGATCGACGGTCGCGGACTTACGGGCGACGAGAACGTCTTTCCCTTTCGTGCCTCGTGGGCGTCGCCGACCGAAATCGTCTATGTGAGCGACGGGAAGATTCGTCGGCGGTCCATCAGCGGCAGCGATTCGCGCACCATCGAGTTCTCGGCCTCACTGCCCGTGATGGCCGCCCGAGGCAGCGGACCGGTGATACCGGATCCCTTACCCTCGGACGCCCGCCCCGTCAAAGGCATCGTCGCTCCCTCGATATCGCCGGACGGAAAGTCCATCGCGTTTGCCGCGCTGAACGATCTCTGGATCATGCCGGTCGGCGGAACTCCGGAGAACGTGACCAGGGACCGCTTCCTGGACACGGAACCCTCCTGGTCACCCGACGGTCGCTACCTCGCCTGGTCCACCGATCGAGGGAGCCAACTGCTCGACATCTGGATCCGCGACATGTCCAGCAGCCAGGTACGCCGCCTGACGAGCACCGGGGGATCCGCCATGGGCGCCGCCTGGTCTCCCGACGGAAGGCGGATTGCGTTCCTGAACGTGGAGGGAGTCTGGCGCCGGGCGAGCGTCAATGTGGTCGATGTTGCTTCTGGAGCCGTGACACAGCTCCACGGTTCACTCTTCGGACCCGGCAATCCATCCTGGTCGAAGGACGGCCGGCGCGTCGTCATCGCCGCGCTCACACCATACTCCGGACGCTTCCGCGAGGGGACCAACCAGATCCTCTCCCTCTCCGCCTCCGGCGGCGACTCGGCGTGGTACACTCCCGTGCCACATCTGTCGATCGACTCGAGGGTCGGCAACGGACCAGTGCTCTCACCGGACGGAGCGCACATGGCCGTCGTGTACAAGGGAATGCTGAATCTCATTCCCTCATCGGCCGCTGGGTTGCCCACCGGCTCGCCGCGCCAGGTCACGCGCGACATGGCGTTCATGCCAACCTGGACGGCCGACTCGAAGTCGATTCTCTACCAGTCGATGGACAGGCTGCGTCTGCTCGATGTGTCCAGCGGCCAGTCACGTGACCTGGCGCTCGACCTCACGTACACGCCGGCCTCGCCAACCGAGCGATATGTGATCCATGCCGGCACGCTGGTAGACATGAAGAGCGATCGCGCCCGGATTAACATGGACATCGTGGTCGACGGCCAGCGCATTGCGACCGTCGCGCCGCATTCGTCCTCGGCGCATACGGGACTTCGTGTAGTAGACGCGGGCGATTACACCGTGATGCCGGGACTCATCGAGTACCACTCCCACATGCAGAAGGATCTGGGTGAGGCGCACGAACGCGCGGCGCTGGCGTTCGGGGTCACCACCGTGCGGAGCCCCGGGACGACGCCGTACGAGGGGGTGGAGGACAAGGAGGCGGTCGATGCCGGCGCGCGCATCGGTCCGCGTGTGGTGACCGCCGGCTACCTGATGGAGTGGCAGCGGGTCTATTACAAGATGGCTGTCGCCATTGCCGACTCGGGGCATCTCGAGCTGGAGCTGCAGCGCGCGAGGGCGCTGGGGCACGACGTGCTCAAGGCGTACGTGCGCATGCCCGATCTGCAGGCCAGGCGGATCGCCGAGTTTGCGCGGGCGAATGGCATGTCCTCATCGTCGCACGAGGTGTATCCTGCGGCGCTCTCCGGGCTGGACGGGACCGAGCATACGACGGGTACGAGCCGTCGTGGTTTCTCGCCCAAGGTGGCGACGCGGTCGCGTAGCTATGACGACGTAGCTCAGCTCTGGGGAAAGTCTGGAATGACCTTCACGCCGACGATGGCGTTAGGTGGCGCGACGACACGCGCGATGGTGGCCGCGGACTCCTCGCTCCGGACGGATGAGCGCTTCGGGCTGTATCCGTCCTGGCTGAGCAACGCGGTGACCGGCGGCGGCCGTGGTGGCGCGCGCGCCGGGGCAGGTGGCGGCCGCGGAGGTCGCGGGGGCGCGGCGGCGCGCGGAGGCGGTGCTGGGCGTGTTGGGCGCGGCGGTGGCGCAACCGCCGGTGCCGGAGGGATCGACGCGATGATCGTCAACGCGCAGGTGGCGGGGGCGCGGGTGGTGGCGGGCACCGACACGCCAAACGCCGCCAATGTCCAGGCGGAGCTCATGGCCTACGTAGCTGCCGGGATGACGCCCTTCGAGGCTCTGAAGACAGCTACGGTCAACTCGGCTCAGGCGCTTGGATTGAATGTCGGAACGATCGAAGCGGGCAGGCTGGCCGATCTCGCGATCGTCCGGGGAAATCCGCTGGTGGACATCTCCAGCACACACCGGCTTTGGCAGACGGTGGCGAACGGGCGGATGTTCACTCGTCAAGGCCTGGTTCGGGGCGCTTTTCCCCCCTGAGCAGGCGACGCTGCGGGCGTTTGGCGGACGGCGGCGGCTCGCCGCGCCCGGGGCCGGAGGAAGGAGCGACGATCGTCTCAGAATGCGTCGCGGGTGGATCAGAACGGAAGCGGCCGCCCCCATGACAGGAACGACCGCCCTCCAGTGTGGCCTCGCTATCTGCATTCCAGGTTGGTGAAATCCACGTTGGTGGTGAGCGCACCGCCAGCATCCATCGTCTGATGGACCGTCATGTGCATCAGCAGGTTGTTGCCGGGCCCCTGGCCAATGATCCTGAAGTTGTTCACGAACGTGTAGATGGCCGGGTAGCCGTCAGCGTTACCCTCGGCCTCGAACGTGCTGCCAGTCCCGCGGTACTTGAGCCCCGACGAGAGTCCGACGCCAACGACGCCCGATGGGCGTACGTGCGTCGAGAGGTGCACGCCACCATTTGCGTCCTCGGTCGCAACGCTTAGGACTTCGAGCTTCCCGACCAGTGCGACCGACTCTCCCGCACCATCGTTCGCGCACGGTACCCACACCCTGCGGTCGAGTACCATGGTCTGCCGCAACGACTCCATGCCTGCCGACAGCGCCGGCGGCTGGTCGATCACCCGCATTGGAGCCACAGGGGACTCGGCGCAGGCCGAGACGCCCACCACGATGCCTAACAGTGTTCCCATGCGCATCAGAAAGTCCTCCCGGTAGTCGTTCTTGAGTGTTGCTTCGCGCCTCGACCGGAATCGTCACGGCACAGGCAGGTCGGTCTCACGACGACGTGCGGCGCTCCAATCACGAGAGCAACCCGCGGGCCGCAGCCGTCGGTGCAGTCGATTGGTGACCTGCCCCCGGGGTCGCAGATCACAGAGGGCACTCAGGCATATGGCGCGGGGGCGTACGAGTGACCGCTGCCGTAACGGTCCCGGGCAGGGTCGTGACGCATCCCCCTTCTCCGGCGCCTCGATGCGGCAGTGGCGTCGGACCACGGTGCGTCACTCAACGTGGCGTCCCCTCGCCAGGGTGACGCGTCCTCGCCACGGGGATGGCGCAGTAGCCAGTGTCCATCCTGAAACTCGCAGCGCGAGATGAATGGGGAGGGGGAAGGAGAGTGACGCCTCCACTAACCACTCAGGCCAGATCGCTGAGTGCTCAGAACTGGGTGCTGGAACTGGGTGACACTAGCTGGTGCTGGGGTTTGGCTCAGCACCAGCTCCAGGACCAGGAAGCAGGTCGAGCATCCAGCACTCACGACTCAGGCCGGCTGGCTAAGCTAGCGGCGCCTCGGTACCGCAGAGTGACCTGGCCGACGCGATGGATCGGGCCTGCCCGCCGCCCGACGCGCTCAGGACGCGCCGGCGTCCCCCCGGGTCGCCCGCGCGTGATCGAGCTGTTCCTCGTAGCCGGCAGCCTGCGCGTCGCGCCCCCAGGCGCGATACATCCAGACCACGCGCTCGAGAAGACTGATCCGGTCGACCGGATTGAGCGGCACGTCGCGAATCCGCGTCGCGGCGCCGGCAAGTAGCGGTTCTGCCTCCGTGAAGCGACGCTGGCGGGCGAGCGAGTAACCAACGGCGGCCTGTGTCAGCGTCAGCAGGATCGAGCCCGGGCTCTCCGAAATACGCAGGATCCGGTAGGCGTCGCGCAGGTGCGTCTCCGCCTCACGCGGACTGCCGGACTCCGCCAGGCTGAGACCGAGTCCGTACAACGCATAGGCCTGGCCGCCCGACTCGTCGGGGTACAGCTCCCGCCGGAGTGCCAGCACCTGCCGGTACAGCGGGGCCGCCTCGCGGTACGCGCCACGGTCCCGCCGCAGGCCCGCGAGGTTGTTCATTATCCCCAGCGTGCTCGCATGTCGCGTGCCGTGCACCGCCTCCATGATCGTGAGCGCTTCCTGCATCAGGGAATCGGCTTCGATCGGATCCACTCGTTCCGTTGCGAGCGCGAGGTCACTCAGGCTCATGGCGGTCCCGGCGTGGCGGTCGCCATACACGGCGCGCCTGAGCATCAGCGCCTCGCGCATGCGTGGCAGTGCGATGTCAAGGGCCTTGCCATACGCCGCGGCCGAAAGTGCCGTCGCCAGCTCAGCGCGGTTGTCACCCGGTGCCGCGCGGAGAATCGCCACCGCGCGGTCGAGCATGGCCTGCACGCGCGCATCCTCCTGGTTCGCGCGGCTCAGGGTGAGCGCATACAGCGTGAGGATGCGTCCCACGAGCGGAGCCGTGGGACCGGCCGTCTGCTCCGCAACGTCGAGCGCGTCCGCGAAGATCAGGAGCGCGGCCGGTCTATCGGTGCGCGCGACGAGTTGCGCCAGCTGGCTGAGGTCCGATGCCACGTCGCGATGCATGCCTCCATGGGCCGCTCGACGTTCGGCGACGGCTTGCTCCATCACCCGACGCGCCTGCTGGTACTGACCAAGCTGATAGTAGCTCTTGCCGATCGCCGAAAGCATCGCGGCCCGAACTGCCGGATCCCCATTCGGCTCCGTCTCGATCTCTCCCAACCCCCGGTCGAGCAGGTCACGCACGGTGACCTGTCCGCTGCCCTCCTCGTTGGGATTGGCACCCTGGAAGAGCTGGACGAGGAACTCGGTAACCTCGGCCGCCTTCGATGCCTCCTGCTCGGCGCGATCACGCTCGGTCGCAACGCGGCGAGTCTGCACCGTGGTCGTGAGGGCATAGCCGACCAGCGCCACGCCGGCCACGATCGGCGCTGCCGCACCCCAGGGGTTGCGCCTGACGAGTTTGCGCAGGCGGTAGGTACGGGATTCCGGGTGCGCGGCGATCGGCAACCCGCGCAGGTGCCGCCGGATGTCCGACGCCAGTTCATCGGCCGAGGCGTAGCGCTGTTCCGGCTCGGGGCGCAGCGCCTTGGCAATGATCACGTCCAGATCGCCGGACACCTGGCGCGCGAGCCGCTCCGGCGTTGTGTCGCGCGCGGTGGCCCGCTCGACCGCGGGTGGAGCACCGCGCCATTCGAGGGTCGCCAGGCGGCTGGCGCGGACCGGGAGCGCCTCAGCACCCGCGTCGTCATGTTGCGGTCGGATGCCCGTCAACAGCTCGCGCAGCAGGAGTCCGAGCTGATAGACGTCAGCCGCCGTCGTGATCGATTCTCCCCGGATCTGCTCGGGACTCGCGTAGCTGGGTGTCAACGCCCGTACGCCAACCTGGGTGTGCTCAGTGTCGCCCTCCAGCAGTTTCGCGATGCCGAAATCGAGCAGCTTCACGGACCCATCTGCATTGACCAGGATGTTCGACGGCTTGATGTCCCGATGGACGACGAGTTGCCGGTGAGCGGCGTGCACCGCGCCGGCAACCTGCTGCACAAGATCCAGCCGGGCATTGACGTCGAGCCGCTTCGCGTCGGCGTGCGTCGTGATCGGGTCACCTTCCACGAACTCCATCACCAGATACGGCCGTCCGTCCGGCGCGGCGCCACCATCCAGCAGGCGGGCGATGTTCGGATGCGACAGCGACGAAAGGATCTGCCGCTCCCGGAGGAAGCGCTGGACGAGGTCCATGGTATCGAGGCCGCGACGCAGCATCTTCAAGGCGACCCGTTGTCGATAGGCGCCGTCGGCCCGTTCGGCCTCGTACACTGTGGCCATCCCGCCCTGCGCCCATCTTCCCACGATCACGTACGGGCCGACCACGGTGCCCGGGGCGAGGTCCACTTCCCCCGCTCCCGCATCGCCGAATGCGGCGCGCACCACCTCGCCCGATGGCGCCGTCAGGCGGCCCCTGTCAGTCGACAGCCGCTCGAGAAGCCGTGTAACCAGTGCGCCCAGTTCCGGGTCGTTGATCGTTTCACGCGCGATGTACGACTCACGATCCGCCTCGGCGAGTTCGAGTGCGCCAGCAAGGAGGGCGTCAACCTCATTCCAGCGCCTCCAGAGCAACTCGTCAGCCGACACCGTCTCTCGCCTCGGCTTCGCGCGTATCGAGCATCTCCAGAAGGTAGGCCTTTGCCCGCGTCCACTCGCGCTCCACGGTCCGTACCGACGTGCGCAGCACCTCGGCCGTCTCGCTCACGTCGAGGCCGCCGAAGAAACGCAGTTCCACGACCTGGGCCATGCGCGGATTCCGCTCTGCCAGGTGTTTCACTGCCTCGTCGACCCCGAGGACGTCTGCAACCGAATCGTTTCCAGCCATGATCGGCTCCTCGAGGCCGACCTGGACGGCGTCACCGCCCCGTTTCTCCGCACGGGCTCGGCGGGCATGATCGACCAGGATGTGTCGCATCGCACGGCTCGCAAAGGCGAAGAAATGGGCCCGACTCTCCCAGTGACCGCCGCTATGACCCACCAGACGGAGGTACACCTCGTTCACGAGCGCCGTGGTCGCCAGCGTCTGGTGTGAACCGGCGGCGACCAGCCGGCGGTGTGCAATGGCTCTCAGGTCGTCATAGACCAGCGTCACGAGCTCGGCAAAGGCTCGGTCGTCGCCATCGCTCCAGCTTGCAAGGAGCCGGGTCACCTGCCCGGGTGAGTCGGTCATACGTGTCCCGAGGTTGCGCGCGGAGGGCGGAGTCTTGCTGCCAAGGTACCCCGCGAACGGGCGCCCGCAACCGCCCTGGAGGCGGGCGAGCCGAGGGCCTCCAAGTTCCTGTCGCGCGATGACCTCGGCGTCCCGCGTGCGGCGCGCAGTGTACCGTGCTCGTCGCGACTTCGGTGTCACGGGGGCCTTCGCCGAACCAACGCACACCCGATCCGCAATTCGCACCGGCACTTCCGCTGAAGGCCCTCCTGGTCAGCGTGAACGCGCCGGACCGGCGAGTTCCGCCACGGAAAGTGGCGGGGCACCTTGCGTTGATGACGGTGGAGCGTTCCGCTCCAGCCCTGTCGCCGCTGAAGGAGGACTCCGCGTGTCGCCGTCGCTTCTTGCTCGCATGATGCTCGCGATTGCAGCCTGCTGCGCGACCCTTGCTGTGGGGCCCGGGAGCGCCGACGCGGCGACGACACTCACAACCAGGATCTCTCCGAGCGGCGCGCCCGCGCCGTCCGCGCGATCCTCATCTCGCAGTACCGAATCGACGAGTCGCGACTCGAGGCGAAGGACATCGGCGAGGCGACACCGGTCGACACCAATGACACGCCGGAGGGGCGGCAGAACAACCGGCGCGTGAAGCTCGTCAGGCTCGGGTCAACGGGCTGACAGTCCTCCCTCCCAGTTGCCGTCGCGGGACGTAATGGTCTCACCACCGGGGTCGACGCGGCCAACGCTGTCACCCTGCAGTCGAGATCCACTTCCCAACGCCGCCATCCTGGAGCAAACTGCAGACCGCAAGTGACCCGGCCTCGCGCCTGCCGACGCCGGGACCATCACCTCCTGTCGAGGAGCGGCAGGAACCTCACTCGAAATGGAGGCACATGATGGAGCCGGAATCGTACGCGCCAGTCGCGCTGGTCTTCTACCTGTTCGGCATCTTCTGCGCTTACTGGGCGCAGACGACTGGTCGCAACGCGTGGACATGGTTCTTCGCCGGATGGTTCTTCGCGCCCATCACCGGTCTGGTCCTGCTCCGGAAGAACGCCGAAGGTCCGAAGTAGGGCAGCATCCCCACCCTGGCCCGGAACGTGGGCTGGCGTGGCCGCCGGCGTTGTGACAGCCGGCACGGCCGCGGCGGCATTCACCCCGCAACCATCGCCAGCACCGCTGCCGGCGTGAGTCCCGACCCCGACGACACCAGCATATCCAGCTCTCCCGACGGGATGATCGCCTTGATCGCCTCGATCCGCTCTGCCACTCCCGTCGCCAGCGGATGCGACACCAGGACCCCCGCCTTTTCGCTCAACACCTTCGCCGCCGCCGCGATCACCACCGCGTTCTCCGTGTGACCGGCTGCCGCCTCCGCGGCCGCCAGCCCCACCAGCGCCTGCCCGGTGCCGCGCGGACTCCCGATCTCGTCCTGTGTGCGGAGCGCGCGCTGGAACAGCCGCCGCGCCTCGGGCACGTTGTCACCCGCCAGCGCCGCATACCCCATCTCGCACTGCACCCGCGCGATCTCCGGTTTGTCGCCGATCATCTCGAATGACACCTCGGCCTCGCGATACAGCCGCAACGCTCCCTCCAGGTCACCGCCCGCGAACGTCATCGACGCCAGGAAGCTCAGCGCCATCCCGCCGGACTCATAGTCGTTGTTCCGCACCTGAATTCGCCGCGCCTGCTCGACCATTGCGCGCCCGCCCTCCAGGTCACCGCCCAGGAACCGCAGCATTCCCTTGATCGTCAGGCCGATCCCGAGGGTGTACTCGTCCTTGCCTCGTTCGGCGCGCGCAATCCCGCGCTCCAGCGACGCGGCACACTGCTCCATCTCGCCCATGCCGAGTTGCGCGTAGCCGGCTCCGATGTGGCCGAACGCCTCCAGACGGTCGTCGCCGACGTCCCGGGCATCCTCGGCCATGAGCGACCACTCCGATACCGCGCGCCCCAGATCGCCCGTGCTGGCGCCGATCATGCCGCTGGTGAAACGCGCCAGCGCGCGACCCCGGCTCGGCGGGCGGTCCTTCGCCATCGCCAGCAAGGCGCCGAGCGACTCGTCCCCCACGAGATGCAATCCCACAATATGCCAGTACCAGCCAAGCAGGCCGCCTAACGTCATGCCCTGCTCGACGGCGTCGGCGTCGCCGCGGCGGGCGCGATCGAGCAGCCACCCGATCGCCGCGAAGGTGTTGGCGTTCTCGGCACGCGCCTGCGCCATGGCCGCCAACTGGTCGCCGCCCTGGATGCCCTCGTCCACGCCGCGGGCGAACTCCGTGAAGTGCGTCGCGTGCGCGTCGCGCGTCGCCGCCACCTCGCCACCGGCGTGCAATTGCTCGGCCGCGAACGCGCGGATCGTCTCCAGCAGCGTGTAGCGCTCGCCGCCGCCGATCAAGCGCACCAGCCCCTTCTCGACCAGCGATTCCAGCTCGTCCAGCGCGCGCCCGCGCTCGTCACCCTCGTAGCAGACCTGCTCCATGGCCTCGAACGTCCAGCCCTCGTGAAACACGGAGAGGCGGCGCAGCGTGCGCTGCTCCTCGGGCGCGAGCAGCGAGTAGCTCCAGCTGATGGTC
>DASWGU010000202.1:0-4265 GCA_036393555.1 Gemmatimonadaceae bacterium | reverse complement strand
TGCCTCCCCGAGCGCAAGGTGGGTGTCTCGATAACCCCAACCTAACGATCGGTGGCGATCGCACCATCCTCGGATGCGTCACTCTTTTCCCGTCCTACATCACCCCATCCTGAGTTTCAGGACGGACTAGCTAGAAGCCGGAATGAGTCGTGAGTGCTGGATGCTCGACCTGCTTCCTGGTCCTGAAGCTGGTGCTGAGCCAAAACCCCAGCGCCAGCACGTGTCACCCAGTTCGAGCACCCAGTGCTGAGCACTCAGCGATCTGGCCTGAGTGGTGAGAAGACGCGTCGCTCTCTTCCCTCCCTCTCCTTCACGCGCTCCGAGTTTCAGGATGGACACCAGCTAGCTAGAGTGAGCGCTGCTCCTACGATCAGCGTGAACAGACGCATCGGCTCTCAGCCAGTGAATAAGGTGGCGACCGCTCCCCGGGTTGGGAGAAGGAGGGCAGCTTTGCGCGGGTTGCCAGAAAGCATGACTGGGCTGGCCTCCGACTGTCGATGCATGTGTCCTCGCCGAAAGCGCAACGAGTCCAAGCTCCGAACCGGCTCCTGAATCCACGCAGCAATTGGATTGCGCCTAGCGTCAGATCAGCACTCACTACTCACTGTCGCGGCGATAAATCAGTGCAGATCGGGATGGAGCACCTTGACGGCGACGTCTCGCTCGGCCGCAGGTCGCGGGCAAGGTAGACGGTGGCCATCCATCCTGGCTGATCTCGCGCTCGATCAGATACCGCCCGGCGAAGGCGACGGCGAGTCGGCTCGGAGCGGTGGACATGCTACCGGCGCTCCAGCAGGGGACGCAGTTCGGTGAACAGGTTTCGAACCATCACCACGCGGCCGGGAGTGCTCGTGCCTCCGCCCTGCGCGAATACGAAGCGGCCGTCCGGGGCCACGGCATAGTTCTGGTGGCTGAGACCGATCTGAAATCCGCTGGCGTCGAACAGCGCCTCGAGGCCGGCCACCCTGAAGGACGGCGACGTGAGGATGTCCGCCGCCGTCAACTGACCGTTCCTGGCGCGGAAATACAGCTCACGCCCGGTGGGACTCCACACCGGCTCGGTCCCGCCGTCGCGGGACACCTGCCAGCGGCCGGTGTCTGTGTCCGGGAACGGCCGCACATAAATCTCCATGCGGCCGGTCTCGTCGGAGGCGTACGCGAGCCAGCGACTGTCGGGAGAAACCGCGGGTGCACTCTCCTCCGCGGGCCCTGCGACCAGGACACGGAGTGTCGTGTCATCGCCAGGGCCGCGGGCGAGGATGTCCCCGCGCCCCGGATACGTGACGTCGGTCCGGAACACGATCCACCGGCCATCGGGTGACATGGCCACTTCCCAGATGGGTCGATCAGCGGCTACCACCGTTTCGCTACCCGTACCGTCCGCACGCTTCTGCACGGCGACCCGCCTTCCAGTTGCGCCGCCGATTTGCTCGGCGACGAAGAGCACGTCGCGGGCATTGGCGGACCACACCGGACGGGCGTTCCATCCCTCGAAGGTGATGGGCGTGACCGGACCGTCCGGCAGTTGCTTGACCGCGACCTGAGGCCCCCGCTCACTGTAGGTTACCAGCGCCAGGCTGCTTCCATCCGGGGAGATGCTGAGGCCCTGTTCGAGACCGCTGGCGATCATGATGCTGTCGAGCAGCGACGTACGACCGTCGCGGCTGACCCACACGATCCCCCTTCTTCCACCGAACAAGTCGGCGGCGCCGGTCGCGTACAGCAGGGTGCCTGAGGCCGAAAACGCCGCGAGTGGAACTCCACCGACTACGGAAATCGGGCCGAGGACGGGGACGGCGTTGCCGGTCAGCTTCATCCCGTCCACGTCAAGGCGCTGGGCAAAGAGGTTCCCGTCCGCCCGGCCCAGCAGGACGTGACCTGGCGGCATCCACCATGCCGTGCTCATGCCGTCAGCGAGCTTGGCGACCGAATCGCGCTGCAGGTCGAGTAACCAGATCTCACCCGCGCACGGTGCGGACGGACAGACGGTTATCAGGACGCCACGTGAGCGCGGGAGGACCGCGATCTTCACCATGGCACCGGACGACACCCGGCCGGGTCCCAGCACCACGCGCTCCGGCCCTCCCTCCGCGTCCACCCGGAAGAGCACCGAGTTGTTCCGGCCGGGAAAGACGATGGTCCCATCGTCGAGCCAGGCGCCGCTGGCGTACACGGCCATCGCGAACGTCGCGGTGGAGTCGGACAGGTGGGTGGGCGCGCCGCCAGAGCGTGGGATCCTGTGCAGGCCGCGGGCAGTCGCATAGCCGATCCATTTGCCGTCGGGCGAGAAGAAGGGATTCAAGCCGCCCTCCGTACCGATGATCGGGACCGCCTCAGCCGTGTTCTGTTCCTTGAGGTACAGCGGCAAGGCGACGTCGCCTTCGCTCGAATCGGCAAAGACGATCGCTGAACCGTCCGGCGCAATGGCCATCAGGAACGGCCAGATCGAGGGGAGCGTACCGCTATCGCGATTGGGGCTGAGTGCGACGCGAACGCGCTCGGTGGATGATGACGGCGTGAGAGGGCGCAGCCATCCCCACGCGGCAAGCGCACTCGTCAGAATAGCCAGGGCAGCGAGGGCGGGTACGGGGAGTGATCTCGATGCCGGCGTGGCACGCGCGCTCATCCCGCCGAGGCCGCTCGCGAAGGCCGGGTTCGTGAGCGCGGCGGCGAACTCGCGCGCGGTGGCGAACCGGTCCGCCGGCAGTTTCTCCAGCACCTTGCCCACCGCGGCCGCCACGTTAGGCGGCACCGACCGCCGGAACTTCGTCACCGGGTCCGCCGGCTCGGCGATGATCTTCATGATGATCTGCTGCGCCGACGATGCCGTATGTGGTGGATCGCCCGCCAGCATCTCATACAGCACCGAACCGAGGCTGTAGACGTCGGAACGGGCCGTGATCGCCTTGTCGGCCGTCGCCTGCTCGGGGCTCATGTAGTGCGGCGTACCCAGCGACAACCCCGTCTCGGTGAGCCGCGTCCCTGCTGCAGCGCTCACCGCCAGCGCTATTCCGAAGTCCGCCACGAGGGGTCGGCCGTTGGCCAGGAGTATGTTCTCCGGCTTGATGTCGCGGTGGATCACCCCCTGCTCGTGCGCGTACTGGAGCGCGTCGGCAACGTCGACGGTGATCCGCACAGCCTCATCCACCGGTAGCTGCGTCTCCCGGTTCAGCCGCTCGCGAAGCGTCTCGCCCTGGATGAAGGGCATGACGTAGAACAGGAAGCCGTCCGCGGTGCCCGAATCGAAGAGCGGCAGGATGTGCGGATGCTGGAGCGACGCCGTGGTCTTGATCTCCTGCACGAACCGTTCGGCGCCGAGTACGGCCGCCAGCTCGGGCTTCAGCACCTTGAGCGCAACCTTGCGGTCGTGCTTCAGGTCGAACGCGAGATAGACAGTGGCCATCCCGCCCTGGCCGAGTTCCCGCTCGATGCGGTACCGGTTGGCGAGGGCCTGTGAGAGTCGTTCGTTCGGGTCAGCGTGCAAGGCGGGTCCCTGGCGCGAAGACGGTGGACTGCCCGGAATGTACCTCCCAGGGCCGCGGCTGCCATCGCTCCATGGCACAGGACCACCGAATCGTTGAAACCCACGCTCGGTGACGACTTAAGGCGGGCCAACTGCCTGGCTCCAGCGGCTGTCGAACGTGAGTGTCCTGAGAACACCCGGAGTCGATTGAAACTACAAGACGATACGCACGGCGCCGGTCGAGCCCCTCACCGGCGTGTTGAGTTCAACCCGCGATTGTGCCGCGGCTTCGCGCGGCACGAATCTCCACTTCGTCAGGTCGTGGCCGCGCCGGCAGTGTAGACGACTCAGCACCCACGGCGCGGACATACCGCATTCCGTTCGACAGGGCAAGTGAGTCCTTCTGGAACCTGAATCCCATGCAGTCGAGAGTCGCATCATCGCCCAGGCACAACACCGGTGCGCTGACGCACGCGGAGTTGGGCTTGACCGTACACGTGAGATCGCCCCCGTCCTGGTACCGATGACCGAGCCAGTCTGTCCTTGAGGAGATCGGGTCCTTCGAGAGAAACCGCACCGCCCAACGGGAGACCATGACGGCCGCTTGGTCGGGCCTCCGATTCCATCCAAACGCCGTGGAGTCAGGTCGAAGAACCAGGGTGTCTGTGCGACCGCCTCGCCCCGTCGCAATCCAGGTGCCGAACAGACCCACCGGCGTTGGCGCAACGGCGTCCTCCGGCTTCTCATCCGTTGAGCGCGCGCCGCAAGCGGTTAACGCGAGGGCAAACCAGACCCAGCCTGG
>DASWGU010000201.1:0-4267 GCA_036393555.1 Gemmatimonadaceae bacterium | reverse complement strand
GACAATTCCTCGTGGAAGCCGCGACGCTGAGCGTGATTGGCGCGATCATCGGCATTTCGCTGGGCATCGGGCTGGCCAAGCTGGTGGCGAGCCTCACGCCGCTGCCGGCGTCGGTCGCCCCGTGGTCAATACTCGCGGCGGTGATCGTGGGAGCCGGCGTGGGGATCGTGGCCGGCTTCTATCCCGCGACCCGCGCTGCACGGCTCGACCCGATCATCGCCCTGCAGCGGGAGTAACGACATGCGCATCTGGTCCCGCCTGCTCGCCACCCTGGAGGGCGTCGGTATCGCGCTGGACGCGATCCGATCCAACAAGGTCCGCGCCGGACTCACGATCCTGGGAGTCGCGGTTGGTGTCTTCGTCGTCGTCGGCATGGGCGCGACCATCCACGGGATCAGCGAGAGCTTCCGCGCCGACGTGAGTGAGATGGGTGCGTCGACGTTCATGGTGCGGCGTCGCGGCATCGGCATCAACTCGTGCGATGGCACGGACGACACCTGCCCCGAGCGCCGGAATCCGCCAGTCACGCTGGCGGAGTGGCGCCTGATCTCCGAACTGCCGTCGGTGCACGCCGCGGTGCCGATGTTCTTCGGGGGGATGAGCGTCAAATACCACGATCGCAACCTGTCCTCGGTGAACTACGAGGCGTACGGTCCGAAGTGGCCCGAGACGGACGGCGGCGACATTACGCCCGGTCGCAATTTCACCGAGCAGGAGAACAAGGCAGCGGCCATGGTGGCGATCCTCAACGACACGCTGGCCAAGCAGCTGTTCGGCGAGTCGGATCCCATCGGGAAGACGGTGTCACTGAACGATCAATCGTTCCAGGTCATCGGGGTGTACCAGGCCACCGCCGGCTTCCTGAAGTCCCTCGACGGACGGGGGCCGGACCGTCCGAAGGTCATCGTCCCGCTGGAGACGGCGCGGCGACATCTGGGTGCCAGCAACCGGTGGATCATGCTGACGGTCATGCCACGGGCCGAGGTTCCGCTGGACGAAGTGATGGACGAAGTGACGGCGGTCATGCGCGCGCACCGCGGGTTGCGCCCCGCTCAGCCTAACAACTTCGCGCTGGTCGGCCAGGATCGACTGATGGAGGTCTTCAATCAGCTCTTCGGCGCCATCTTCCTCGTGGGACTCACCCTGTCGGCGGTCGGGCTGCTCGTGGGGGGCGTGGGCGTGGTGGCCATCATGATGATTTCCGTGACCGAGCGGACGCGGGAGATCGGCGTGCGCAAGGCGCTGGGCGCCACTCGAGGGACGATCCTCTGGCAATTCCTCGTCGAAGCGGCGACCCTGACCAGCATCGGGGCGGCAGTCGGCCTGTTGCTGGGTGGCGGCCTGGCAATGCTGATCCGGACCAATACCTCGATCCCGGCTTCGGTGCCGGCCACGGCGGTGATCCTGGCCCTCGGCGCCAGCGCGCTCACGGGCATCCTGTTCGGGATGGCACCGGCCGCGCGCGCTGCCAACCTGGATCCGGTCGAGGCGCTGCGGCACGAATAGAACGGGCAGCGATCGGCGAACAGCGATCGTGGAACGGCAATCAACCGGCGGCCCGTGGCCCCACCTTTTCGGGGTGGTGACCTTAGATTCCGATCGTTCGAGCCGTCCTCCTCCGCTCCTCGACAACCGTGCGGTTTGTTGACATCATCGCCTCCGCGTTCGGTCAGATCCGGGCCAACAAGCTGAGGTCGTTCTTTACGCTTCTGGGCGTCATCGTGTCGGTGACGTTTCTGGTCGCCGTGGTGGCGATCATCCAGGGGATGAACGCCTACGTGCGGGAGAACGTGGCCGGGGCGATCATCGGCGCGAACGTGTTCCAGGTGCGCCGCACGCCCATCAACTTCGCGCGGTTTTCCGACGACGAGTGGCGGCGTGCCCAGCGCCGGCCGAAGATCGGGCCCGAGGACGCCGCGGTGGTGATGGCGGCCATCCCCGAAGCGGAGGCCATCAGTCTGCAGAGCGGGTTCCCGACTCCACAGGCTGACCTTATCTGGGGGAACCGGACGCTGGGCGACGTCCTGGTCTTCGGGGTGACGGCGTCCTACCAGGTCGTCCAGGATTACCGGATCGCGGCCGGGCGTCCGCTTACCGAGATCGACGTGGCGGAGCGGCGGCCGGTGATCGTGATCGGCGCGCAGATCGCGAGGGACCTGTTCGAAACGGTGGATCCCGTCGGCCGCGACGTACGCATCCTGGGCGATCGTTTCACGATCGTCGGAGTCAACGCGCCCAAGGGTCGGGTCCTGGGTCAGTCGTTTGACGGATTCGTGTTGATGCCCATCACGCGCTTCGAGATGATGTTCGGGCGCCGCACAACAACCACTGTATCGGTGAAGATGCCGACCGCTGAGGCGGTCGCGCCGGCCATGCTGCGAGCCGAGGAAGCAATGCGCATGTCGCGCCGCCTGCGACCAACGGAGGAGAACAACTTCACGATCGAGACCTCGGACGCCCTTGTGGAGTTCTGGAAGACGCTGACCCGCGTCCTCTTCGCCGTGCTTCCAGCGGTGGTGGGCATTGGTATCGTGGTGGGCGGCATCGTGATCATGAACATCATGCTCATGTCGGTTACTGAGCGAACTCACGAAATCGGGATCCGGAGGGCGGTCGGCGCCCGCTCGGCAGACATCGAGCGCCAGTTCCTCGTGGAAGCGACCGCCCTCGCCACGCTCGGCGGACTGCTCGGTGTGCTGTGGGGATGGGCGCTGGCAAGCCTGGTCGCGACGGTCTCGCCCCTGCCCGCGCGCGTCACGATGTGGTCAATCGCCGTGGCGCTGGGGCTCGGGTCGGGGGTCGGTGTGCTGTTCGGCGTCTATCCAGCGCGCAGGGCGGCACGGCTTGATCCCGTGGCTTCCCTGCGCGCCGACTGAGTGTGCTGGCGTCTTTTGATCGCTGCTCCCTGATCGCTCATCGCTGCCGCACATGAATCTCGTCGACACCGTCCAGGAAAACGTCGCAGTGGCGCTTACGGCGCTGCGGATGAGCAAACTGCGGTCGGGGCTCACGATCCTCGGCGTCGTCATTGGCATCAGCACGGTGATGACGATGGCGACCATAGTGAGCGGGATCGAGCAGCAGATCATCCGGACGATCGAGATTGCCGGCCCGTCGACGTTCTACGTGATGAAGGTGTTCTCGCAGACCCCGCTGAATCCGGACGCCCTGCCCAAGTGGGTGCGCGTACGGCCGGATCTGTCGGGCGTGGAAGCGGCGCGGATCGCGGAACTGCCCGAGGTTGCCTACGCTGCCATCTGGGGCCAGACGCTGGCTCGGCTGGAAGCCGGGGGCATGCGCTCCCAGCCAACGACGCTCAACGGCGCCGACGAGGGCTTCACCGAGATCATGGGTGGTGAGCTTGTTCTGGGCCGCTGGTTCACCCGGTCGGAACTCAAGAGCGGCGCCAACGTCGTGGTGGTGGACGAGAGTCACGCCCGGAGGCTTTTCGGACGTGTAAGCCCCATCGGCCGCAGGATCAGCGTGGGCGGTCGGCCCTGCGAGGTCATCGGGCTGTACGCACCGGCGTCGAACATCTTCACGCCACCCGGAGCGGACAACGGCGCCATCATCCCGTATCGCACGCTGGACCAGCAGTACGACATCGACAAGACCAACGCGGTGTTCATTCCCGTGAAACCGCGGGACGGCGTGTCGGCGGTCGCAGCGCAGGAGGCCGTCACGGCCCTCCTGCGCGAGATGCGCGGCCTGCGTCCCAGCGAGAACAACTCGTTCGATCTCATCACACAGGATCAGATCCTGAATCTGTTCAGCCAGCTCACGGGTGCCTTCTTCCTGGTAATGGTCTCGCTCTCGTCCGTGGCGCTCCTGGTGGGCGGGATCGGCGTCATGGCGATCATGATGGTTTCGGTGACGAGCCGAACGCGGGAGATCGGACTGCGGAAGGCCGTGGGCGCGACGCGCCGCGACATCCTGCTGCAGTTCCTGATCGAGTCCGCTACGCTCACCGGCATCGGCGGGATCATCGGCATTGCGGTAGGGCTGGGAGTGGGCCGGGCCGTCACGACGTTCATCGACGCCACGGCGCCGACGCCCCTCAATCAGACGGTGATCGCGGTCATGGTATCCATCACCATCGGGATCGTGTTCGGCGTGGTGCCGGCGAGGCGGGCGGCGGGGTTGGATCCGGTGGAGGCGCTCAGATATGAGTGATGAGGAGTGAGGAGTGAGGAGTGAGGAGTGAGGAGTGAGGAGTGAGGAGTGAGGAGTGAGGAGTGAGGAGTGAAGAGTGAAGAGTGAGGAGTGA
>DASWGU010000200.1:0-3401 GCA_036393555.1 Gemmatimonadaceae bacterium | reverse complement strand
CAGCGGCATCGGAGTTCATGTTCATGAGCGCGTTCATGGCCATGATCCGCTCGTCGTTCTCGTCGTCCTCGCTGGGGCACGACCGGGTCTGTCCCTGCGGCGCGGCGGCGGCGGCCACATCGGCGGCGCATCCCGCGTCGCCGCGCGCGGCCAGTGCGCCACAGATCCTGATACGCAGCGGCCCAGCGTCGTTGCGGAAGGCAGGCGATGACGGATAGCGCCGCTCGAGGTCGGCCAGCGCCGAGAGCGCCGCGCTGAGATTGCCGCCGCTGCCAGACCGGAACAGGGCGAAGGCGCGCCAGTAGAGCGCGTCAGCCGCCTGGGTGGTCCGCGGGAATCGTTCCGCAACGCGGCTGAAGAGCTCCGCTGCCTGACGATACTCCCCACCGTCGAGCGCGCGGCGCGCGGCCTGATACGCGGAATCGGCCTGAGCGCTGCCGCTCGACGAGCCGGACGCGCTGTCGGACGCCGCGGCGCCCGTGAACGCGCTGGTCGCGCTCTGCTGCGCACCGGTCACGGGCACCGCTGCCAACGACGCCAGTACGAGGCCAGCCAACGTGGATCGAATCGGAATGAACATGTTGTTGTGCACCTCAGTTGCCGCTGGGGAAGCCGGCAGGGATGGAAGAACGGATACGGGTCAGCACCTGTTCGCGACCGATCGACTCTTCGACGAGCGCGCGATCGGCTGCCGGTGCATCGGGAGCAAGTTGAACGATCTGGGCGAGGACATACTCCAGGTCCTCGAGCAGCTTATGGCGGGCGGCGTTCGTACCGGCCGGGGAGTCCATCAGGAGACGCGTGCCGGCGAGCAGGTCGCGGGCCCAGCGGCGGAGTGCCTGGTCGCTTTCAGCCTGGGCATCCGACCGGAAGGAGGTCAGCAGCGCTTCTGCGGCGGTGAGATGCTGCGCCGACGCCACGTCGTAGATGGCCATGCTTTCCTCGGTGCTGGCCACTAACTCGGGGCCGAGCGCCACGGTGCTGGCCGGTCCGGCGGCGCCGCGCAGCCAGTATCCAACGCCGGCACCGGCGGTGACGAGCAGGACGGCCGCGGCCGCCCACCTCGCCAGGTCGCGGTTCCGACCGAAGCGCGGTACGAGATGCTGCCGCCGCGCGGCGGCGATCGCCGCCCACATGGCATCACGCGGCACCTGGACCGGAGGCTGGTTGTAGTCATCCGCGTTTTCCCGGAGCCATTCCTCGAATCGTTCCTCGCTCATGCCGTCCACGCTCCCGCGAAGTCCTTGAGTACCTCGCGCAACCGGGCTCGCGCCCGGAACAACTGGGCCTTGGAGGTCCCGGACTGGATGCCGAGCACCTCGCCGATTTCCTCGTGGGTGTACCCCTCGAGGTCGTGCATCAGGAACACCGTGCGATACCCGGGCGGCAGGTCGTCGATGGCGCGGTGCAGCCGGTCCCGGAGATCGGGGTCGGCAATGCGCCGCCGGTCACCTAACGACTCCGCACCCTCCAGCGGAACTTCGCGGGTGCGGATCCGCCGCACGGACCGGATCCCGTTCAGCGACACCGACATGGCGATCGTGTGCAGCCACGTGGCGAACGACGCTTCCCGCCGGAACGTGGGCAGCCGGTCGAACGCACGAATGAACGCCTCCTGGGTGAAGTCTCTCGCCAGTTCCTCGTCCCCCGCCACGCGCCAGGCGAGACGATAAACGCGGTCGACGTGGGTGTCGTACAGGGTCCGCTGCGCCGCAGCGTCACCCGCTACCGCCCGCGCGATCAACTGGGATTCGGACACGTTGCCATGTTCGGTTCGCTGGCCGCTCCCGGCGGATTCCGGGCTCCGGGCCGACCTTCTGACACGACCCTTCCCGGAAGGGTTTCGTGCCATCTCCCCTCTCCCCATCCCCATGGGTAGCTTCGCGCGATGCCGAGTCCACCCGACCCGACGCCGGAGACCCATGGACCTGCGACCTCCGGCCTGATCTGGCGCTGGGGCCTCGTCGTCGCTACCGCGCTCGTCATCCTGGCGTTCGGCGCACCGGATGGCATCGCACCGGAGTCATGGCGTCTCTTCGCCATTTTCGCGGCGACCATCGTGGGATCCATCGTGCAGCCGCTGTCAGCGGGCGCGGTAGTGTTCCTGGGCGTCTGCGCCATTGCCGTCACGGGCACCATGACGCCGGTGGACTCGTTGCGCGGATACGCCGATCCCATCGTCTGGCTGGTGCTCTGTGCGTTCTTCATCGCGCGGGGTGTGTTGCGCACAGGACTCGGGCGGCGCATCGCCTACCAGTTCATCCGGGTCCTTGGCAAACGCTCGCTGGGCCTGTCCTACGCCCTCGTCGGCACGGACACGCTGCTGGCGACGATCGTTCCCTCCAACAGCGCGCGCGCGGGCGGGATCGTCTTCCCCGTGGCGCGCAGCCTGGCCGAGGCCTACGACTCGACTCCGGGCCCCACGGCCCGGCGACTTGGCGCCTACCTGATGACCACGGTCTACCAGGGCGACGTCATCGCCAGCGCCATGTTCCTGACGGGCCAGGCATCGAACGTGCTGATCGCGAAGTTCGCGCTCGACGCCGCCGGCTACGAGCTGTCCTACGCGACGTGGGCGCTCGGCGCGATCGTGCCGGGGATCGCGGCGCTGCTGCTGGCGCCGCTGCTGATCTTCCGGATCTTCCCGCCGGACGTGAAGCGCACGCCGCACGCGACGGAGTTCGCCCGCGAAGAACTGGCGCGCATGGGACCCATGACGCGCGACGAGAAGATGATGCTGCTGGTCTTCGTGCTGGTCGCGGGACTCTGGATCACGCAGAGTCTGCACAGCATTCACTACGCCGTGGTGGCTCTGATCGGCGTTGCCGTGCTGCTGCTGACGCGGGTGCTGGATTGGGACGACGTGATGTCGCAACGGCCGGCCTGGGACGTCTTCATCTGGTACGGGGGCCTGGTGCGCATGGCCGATGCCCTCAGCCAGACCGGCATCACGCGGCGGTTCGCCGAGGTCATGGCGGGAATGACCGTGGGCTGGGCCTGGTGGGCCGCGCTCGCGATCCTGTTGCTGATCTACTTCTACGCCCACTACGGCTTCGCCAGCATCACGGCCCACTCGACGGCGATGTTCACTCCGTTCCTCGTCGTGATCATCGGCGCAGGTGCGCCGGTGGGGCTGGCGGTGCTCGGTCTGGCGTACTTCTCGAACCTCAGCGCGTGCCTGACGCATTATGGCACGACTCCGGCTCCGATCTACTTCGGCGCCCGCTACGTCTCGCAGCGGGAGTGGTGGCGGATCGGGTTCGTGACCTCGCTGCTGACGATCACGATCTGGGCGGTGCTCGGCGTGGCGTGGTGGAGGGTGCTTGGTTGGTGGTAGAGCAGGTGGTAGAGTCAGCTGAGTGGTGAGTGCTGGGTGCTGGAATGGCTTTCTGGTGCTTGGT
>DASWGU010000199.1:0-6206 GCA_036393555.1 Gemmatimonadaceae bacterium | reverse complement strand
CGAGGTTACTCCACAGGTGACCGCTGGTGGGGAACCCGTGAATCAGCACTATCGGGTCGCCACCACCCCTGCTGCCCGCAGCGTAATAGTAGACCCGATGCCGGCCGACCTCGACGAACTCACCGCGCATCGTCCTCCGTGTCCGGGAACGCGTTGTTTCGTATTCGAATCAACATAAGGCTGCATGGCTTTGCCGGCACACGACTTGCGCGAAAGCCACTGGCGCACTGATCCAAATGTGGTAACGTTAGCGCCGAGCGCGCTCGTTCGGCGTCGATAGCTGTATCGTGTTGTACTGCTGTGACTTACACGCGAGAAGGCAGCCTTGGCCAGCCCCCTGAACTTCGAGCCGGTCCCCGCCGAATCGGAGCACCCGAATTTTTCCGACGCCGTGCGGTTCCCGCTGCGCCTGATCCTCGAGAAGGGCCCAGCATCAATACAATTTCGCGCCATTATGGATGTTGCCGGCCTGGAGCTGGACCGCGAGGAGGTCCGAACGATCGCTCTGACCTACGGGCCAGCCTTGAGCCTCGCGCTTGAGCAGAGGATCGATGGTTCCTGGCGGAACGAGATGCTGACCGTCCCGGCTTCCGAATTCGGGCAGTTTGATTCGGTCGGTACCATCCCGGCGTACCGGCGACTGCTGGAATACGGTTGGGATCGGGAAACTCCGCCGCTGCAGCGAGCGCGCCGGCTGCTCTTTCGCCTGCTTGCCGAGGACGACGACCCCGGCCAGCTGTACGAGTTCGGCAAGGTTGCCGCCGGTGATCCTGACCTCATTCACCGTGCCAGGAACGTCCTCCGCGAGGCGGCGGCGGCCGCCCTTGCGCATGCCGGCTACGAGGGCGATCCCCGACTTCGTGGAGCGGCTCTGCGGATTCTGGGCCGGGTAGACGCATTTCTGAGGTCGCCTCTGGCCCAGAAACCGTGGATCCGCGCTGGCAACCGGCTGGTTCTCGCGCCTGAGGCCCATCCCCCATCGGTGCACGTCCTGACGATGGTCGCGCACATGCCGTTGTTCCGGAGTGAGAATCATGCGCCGGTGAGCCGGCTTCTGGAGCACGTCTCGCGGCCGGCGCCGCGGCAGGACGCCTGCCAACTGGTCGGCAAGCATGTGCTGGAGCAACCGCATCTGGTGCTTGGCGATCCGCTGACCACACGGACAGCGTCGGAGGCCGACGTACCGTTCGCCGTGACGTGGCTCGAACTCATGGCTCGTCTGCAGTTCATGCGCCAGAACGCGTCGTGGATGCAGGCGTTCGAACGCCTGGTCGGGGACTGTGACCGGGATCAGGTGTGGCACCCGCGGCGAGCGACCGCGAAGCAGCCGAGCACCCATCCGGAGGCGTGGCCGCAGTTTCCGTTGGGACGCGCCGATGTGGAGGAGGATCGCTGGCTCGATGTCACGCTCCGAATCGGACTGATCGCGCGACTGCTTGGCCGGCCTGTCGAGTTCGTCTGAACGAGTTCCGGAGCGCCTTCCATCGCCCTGGCACAATAGAGCGTGAGCCCGTGTGAGCTTTTTTCGGGCGCATTCTCCAGAGACGCACCGACAGCGCGTCGCGCCCCTCCACCCCAACTTGGTCTACGCAAAGGCAGGAGGCTGTTCACGCGGGAGGAGCTATGACACGGTTGCCGGTCACCCGCAACACACCGCTTCTGGCGGGCGTCGTGCGGGAAATGGACGAGATGCAGAATCGCCTGCGTCGGTTCTTCAACGAGGGGTTTCCGGAGGGCATGACGCCCACGGAGCCGTTGGGGTGGATCCCGACGGTTGAGATCGTGGAGAAGCCCGAGGAGATCATCCTCAAGGCGGAACTCCCTGGAATGACCAAGGACGACATCGAGTTGACGTTCGAGGACGACGTGCTGGTCCTTCGCGGGGAGAAGAAGGAAGAGAAGTTCGAGGACGCCGACGAACGGCGGTACCATCTCTGGGAACGGAGCTACGGCGCGTTCCGCCGGGCATTCGTCCTTCCCCGGACCATCGATACCACGCGGATCGTGGCGGAGTTCAAGGACGGCATCCTGACCGTGAAGATGCCGAAGTCCGAGCAGGAGAAGATCAGAGGTCGCAAGATCGAGATCATGAAGAAGTAGCGGGCTGCAAGCCCGTGCGGCGGGAAACGCGCCGTGACGGTGGCGTCGGATCCGCGGGGGCGGGTCCGACGCCGGTCGATGCCTGCGCCAGGATGGTCTCCGTGCGGCGGGCCAGTCCTGGCGCGACTTGCGCGCCGCGCGGTCCTGTTCTTTCGTGCTGCATGGAGATCAGCGGGGACCCGTCGATGACGTGTGCCTGACGAGACGTATCCAGCGGGTGACCCGGTTGTCCGCGCGGACTCCGTGCTCGTCGAGGGCGAGGCGGCCCGGATAGTCCATGCGGGCGATCCCGCCTCGCCGGCCATCTTGCTGCTGCACGGCTGGGGCGCGTCCGCCTACAGCTTCCGGAAGGTGATTCCGGAACTGGCGCGTTCCGGGTACTACGCCGTCGTTCCGGAACTCCGCGGCCACGGCGGCAGTGACAAGCCACGCCTCGCGGGAGCATATACGGCGCAGGCCATGGCGGTGCGTGTCGCCGCCGTTATCGACGCGCTCCGGTTGGCGCCGGTGGCGATGGTCGGCCAGTCGATCGGCGGTGCCATCGTGCTGGACCTGGCGGCCATGCGCCCGGACCTGGTGTCCGCAGCGGTGCTCGTCTCGCCCATCGGCTTCACCAGCCTTCGTCGCGTAGATGTGCTCCGGCGTCTCCGGGTCTGGACCTGGGCGCCCACGCGACCGGGCCGCTGGATGATCGAACTGGTTATGCGCCGGATCTACGGCGTGCGGGGACGCTGGACGGCGCGAGACGTGGACGAGTACTGGACACCACTGCGGGAACCGGGCGCGACGGCCGCGCTGCTGTCCCTGGTCCGCTCATTCGAGTTCGGTCGGCGGTCCCCGGAGGCGGTGGCGCACCTGGGGGCGCGTCTTCGTCTCCTCTTCGGCGATCGGGATCGGCCCGTTCCTCTCGGTGAAGCGCTGGCGCATGCCGCGCGGTTTTCCACGGCGCACATCGAGGTGCTGCGTGGCGTGGGACACGTGGCGGCCGAGGAGGCACCAGCCGAGGTTGTGTCGGCGATCCTCGCGGTGGCCAAGGAGGTCGTCGGGGACGCGCGGTCCGACGGGAGGGCGGACCCGCCGGACTGAGTGCGTCGCGGAAGAATCAGCGTGCGACCTTGTCCAGCTCCAGGATGGTGACCGGTCCGAGGTTCAGCGCTTCGATCGGCCCCTTCACCTTCGAAAGATCGCCCACGACGACGACGTAAGCCTGGTCGGGTGTCAGGTAGCTCCTGGCGACGCGCTGTACGTCCGCCGCCGACACGGCGCGCACCTGGGACGCGAGGCGCGGCAGGTCCTCGAGCGTGAGGCCGAAGACCGCGAGATCCGACATCTGGCCCGCGATCTGCGAGGTGGTTTCCAGCGATCCGGGGATGTCCAGTTCGACGTAGGCCTTGCCACGGTCGAGCTCATTCGCCGGCACCGGTGTGTCGCGTATGGCTCGCAGTTCCCTGAAGAACTCGACCAGCGAGCTGTCCGTGACGTTGGTCCTCACCTGTGCGGCGGCCGTGAAGGGGCCCGGGATGGCACGGTACGAGAATCCCGAGCTGGCACCGTACGTATAGGCCCTGGTCTCGCGCAGGTTGGTCATCAGGCGGGACGAGAACGACCCTCCCAGCAGTGTGTTCATGACCGAGAGCGCAGGGTAGTCGGGTGACGTGCGAGCCACGCCGGGCCACCCGATCAGGATGACGCTCTGCGGCGCTCCGGGTTTGTCGACCAGGTAGACACGCGTGGTTGGCGGGTGGCTGACCGTGGGCGCTGCCGCCGGCAACGGCGCCGCTCTGCCCCTGGCGCGCCACGAGCCGAACTGACCGGTCATCAGGGAGCGGACCTGTTCTTCGGTGACATCACCCACGACAAAGAGCCGGGCCCGGTCGGGTCGCAGCACGGCGTCATAGAACGCCCGCACGCCCGCCGAGTCGAAACCCGCCACGGTGACGCTGTCCCCGAGCGCGCTGCGGTGATAGTGATGCGACGCCGGAAACACCACTTGATTGAACGCGAGGCCGGCGACGGCCCCCGGCTGGTCGCGGGCCTGGAGGAGACTCGTCAGGCGCAGGTCGCGCTGGCGCCGGACCTCGTCGGCCCGAAAGGTCGGGCGCTGCACAACGTCCGCCATCAGGGTGAGCGCCGCCGCCAGCGACCGGGCCGGCACCTTGAGGCTCACGGTGAATCGATCCCAGTCCGCCGAGCTGAAGAGCGACGCGCCGAGAAAAGCCAGTTCGCCCTGCAGTGCGAGGGCGTCGCGGGTGCCCGCACCCTCGTCGAGCATGCCCGCCATGAAGGTCGCCAGGCCCGGCGCGGTGCCATCGAGCCGGGATCCGCCGGTCACGGAGAACGTGACCTGGACCAGCGGCAGCTCGTGCTGCTCGACGATCTGCAGCCGGATGCCGTTCGGCAAGGAGGCGTTGCGGGCGGCCGGGACCGTGAGCGGCGCCGGCTGCGGGAGTGCCGGGGGGCGGGTGTGTACCGAGGCCTGCGCCGCGAGAGAAACCGGGGCGGCGAGCGACAGGAAGAGTCCCCGCATGGCGGCGCTCACTGGACCGGCCCCCTGGTGGCCGCCAGCTCACGCTTGCCGAGGGGCACGATGCTGAGCATGACGCGGGGTCCCCGCAGGTAGGTGGTGATCACACGCCGGATGTCGTCCGCGCTCACGGCGCGAAGCGCGTCCATCTCCCGCTGGAACCAATCGGGCTCGCCGTTGAAGTAGGCGTAGTGGTTGAGCTGGTCGGCCTTGGTGCGGATCAGCTCGAGCCGGTTGAGGAAGGACGCTTCCCGCGCGTTCCTGGCCTGCTCGAGTTCTCGCATCGTGGGTCCCTCTGTTGTCAGCCGCTGCAGTTCACGATCAACGGCCGTCTTCAGCGAGTCCAACCCGAGGCCCGGCCGGGCCGTCGCCACGATCGTGTAGTCTCCGTCCAGCCGCTTGACGTCGCTGAAGGCGGACACGGAACTGGCGATTTCGCGATCGTATACCAGCGTGTTGGTGAGGCGGCTGTTGCGGGCGCCGGTCAGCAGGTAGGACAGGATGTCGAGCGCCGGCTCGTCACGGTGATTCGCCTTGACGGTATGCCAGGCGAGGTACAGCCTCGCCAGCTGCACGCGGTCCTCGGCGACGATCGCCGTGTCCCGCACCGTGAACGGAGACGGCTCCGGACGGGTGATCGCCGGTCCGCGCGGGATCGCCGAGAAATACTGCCTGACGAGTCTCCGTACGTCGTCGGTCCGGACGTCTCCGGCAACTACGATGGCGGCGTTGTTCGGCGCGTAGTATTCGCGAAAGAACCCCTTCACATCGTCGAGTGCGGCCGCCGACAGGTCGGCCATGGAACCGATGACGGGCCAGGAATACGGATGGTCCTTCGGGTAGAGCGCGGCAGGCAGGATGTCCGCGGCGACCCCGTACGGCTGGTTCTCGACCCCTTGTCGCCGCTCGTTCTTCACGACGTCGCGCTGCAGGTCCACCTTCTCCGTGTTCATCGTCGGCAGCATCCACCCCATTCGGTCCGCCTCCAGCCAGAGCATCAATGGAAGCGCATTGGACGGGCCCCATTCGTAGTAGTTGGTGCGGTCCTCGGTGGTGGACCCGTTATTGGACGCGCCCGCGGCCTCGAGAAGGCGGTCGAACTGCGGATAGGGCGCGTTCTCCGATCCCATGAACATGAGATGCTCGAACAGGTGCGCGAAACCGGTCCGACCCGACTTCTCGTCGCCGGAGCCGACACGGAACCAGACGTTGGTCGTGACGCGCGGTACGGAGTGATCCTCGTGCACGATCAGCGTCAGCCCGTTGGGCAGCGTGTCGACGGTAACGGGCACCCGGAGGGTGGTGCCCTGACCGTGCAGCAGAGCAGGAACGAAGGCGGCGGTGCCGCACAGGATTCTAAGGCGCATGGGAACGTCGGGCGGAGCGTGTGAGCGCGCGGGCAGGAGTCAGACACCAGTAATCTGTCCTGCGGCGCCGTCCAGGCACGAGCGCCGGGACGGCCCGAGACGCCCGGTGCCGGGCTGGACGCGATTGGGGACGACACGTGTCACCTGCTGACGCCACTTGCTGGCGCTGGGGTTTGGCTCAGCACCAGCTCCAGGACCAGGAAGCAGGTCCGAGC
>DASWGU010000198.1:0-2013 GCA_036393555.1 Gemmatimonadaceae bacterium | reverse complement strand
GGAGCGCCTCGGCGACAATGGCGGACAAGGTCTCCCCCTGCTTCGCGGCCCGGCGCTTGAGTTCCCGCATCAGGGTATCAGGGATGATCAGTGTTGTCTTCATATGGAAAATCATATGACTTGTACGGCTGTACGTCAATCCCAATCATGCTCGGGCACCGTAGCGGTCGGCGATCGCCACCTGTGGGCGTTCGGTGATCGATGCCGTTCGTCCGATCCGGAGGCGCGAACCTGGACCGCGAGGCGGCGGCCATCAGGTGAAAGCGGCAGCCCGCCGGAGCACGGCACCGGTGATACCTTCATGCAACTCCTAGTGGTGGGACTCCCATGCTACACGATTTTTTGGAAATCGAGCTTTTCACCCTCGGTGGCGTCCCGATGACCGTCGGTACCCTGCTGACCGCGCTGCTGATCATCGCGATCGCCTGGGTCGGCTCGCGGGTGCTCCAACGCTCCGTTCGCAGGGCCCTGGAACGCCGCGGGTGGGCACAGGACGGATCGATCTCGGTTGGCCAGCGCCTGGCACACTACCTGGTCATGCTCGTGGCGACCGGAATCGCGCTGGACACGGCGGGGATCGAGCTGGCGACGCTGTTCGCCGCGGGCGCCATCTTCGCGGTGGGACTGGGCTTCGCGATGCAGAACATCGCCCAGAATTTCGTCTCGGGGATCATCCTCTTGATCGAGCGCTCGATCAAGCCGGGCGATATTCTCGAGGTGGGCGGGGCGGTAGTAAAGGTGGAGCGGTTGGGAATCCGGAGCACGCTCGCGCGGTCGCGCGACGAGGAGCAACTGATCATCCCGAATTCGATGCTCGTGCAGTCCACGGTGAAGAACTTCACGTTGCACGACTCGCTCTTCCGCGTTCGCGCGACGGTGGGCGTGTCGTACGCATCGGATCTCGAGGTGGTGCAGGACGTGCTCACACGCGCGGCGCGGGCCGTGCCGTGGCGCCAGACCGCGCCTGACCCACGCATCCTGCTGCTGGGATTTGGGAACTCGTCCGTCGATTACGAAGTGTCCGTGTGGGTGGACGATCCGTGGGAAGCGCGGACCCTCCTGTCGGCGCTGAACCAGGCGATCTGGTGGGGGCTGAAGGAGGCTGGTGTCACGATCGCGTTCCCGCAGATGGACGTCCATTTCGACCCGACGCTGAACCGGGTGCTGCAATCCTGGGGTGGGCGGGCCGCGTAGTCGCGTTTGACCGACACGGCGGCGCTGGCGGGGAGCGCCGACCACCTGCCAGATTGAAGGTGGAGTGCCGCACCGACGAACCTTGTGAGGGAGATTCCGTGCGCGAAGCGCTGCAGCACGATGCAGTTCAGTCACTCCCCGTCCTCTCCGGCGTCGAGCGTGCTCGGTTGCTGACGTTGGCCCGCCGGACGCTGGAGGCCCACACGCGTGGGCGGGCGCCACCGGCGGTTCCGCTCGACAGTCCGGGCCTCATTGCGCCGCGGGGGTGTTTCGTCACACTCACGGAGCGCGGCCCCGAAAAGCGGTTGCGCGGGTGTTGCGGTGAGTACGTACCCCGGCGGGCGCTTGCCGAGGCGGTGGCGAGAATGACGGTGGTTTCCGCTACCGAGGACCCCAGGTTCCCCCCCGTGACGGGCGCCGAGGCTGGCGGCCTCCGCATCGAGATCAGCGCGTTGACCGCACTGCAGCCGATTCGACCAGAGCAGGTCGAGGTCGGCCGGCACGGTCTGCTGTTACGGACCCCGCGCGCCGCCGGGCTGCTGCTCCCGCAGGTCCCGGTGGGCTGGGGATGGGATGTTCCCACCTTCTTGCAACAGCTCTGTGTGAAGGCCGGCGTGCCCGACGGCGCCTACGCCAGGCCCGACGCCGAGATGCTGGGGTTTGAGGCGGACGTGTGGGGCGAAGAGGAATGGCGCGATGGGTGACGTCGCGGAGCGCTCCAGCGCCATCGCGCGCACGAAGTACTGGCATCGGCTGGATGATGGCCGCGTGCAATGCGATCTCTGCCCGCGCTACTGCCGCCTGCGGAATGGGCAGCGC
>DASWGU010000197.1:0-14139 GCA_036393555.1 Gemmatimonadaceae bacterium | reverse complement strand
CCGGACTCAGGGCCACGTTCCGCTCGGGTGACGAACTTCTGCGGCAGCATGCATCCGTTCGAGTCGTGACGCTGCCCCCCGGCGAGGATCCCGACAGCTTTGCCCGGAAGTCGGGTCGCGAAGGGATCGAACGGGTTCTGGAGGGCTCACTGGACATCTTCGAACGGAAAATCCAGTTGCTGGAGCGCTCCGGGTGGTTTGTGGACCTGCATCGACGACGGCGGGCGATCGATCACCTGCTTCCGACGATTCGGGCGGCGGCCGATCCGGTGACGCGGGACATGTACCTCGGGCGCCTGGCCGGGGAGACCGGCGTGGACCGGCAGGTGCTGGCGTCAGAGGTCGAGTCCGGCGCCGGCGAGGGCGAACGGGGTGACGTTAGGCGCGTGCCGCCGGAGGCCTCCGTCCGCCGAGCAGCGGTCCAGGCGGCCAGGCGGAGCATTCCGCGCGCCGCCCGGCGCGGCCCGGGGACCGCCGCGGAGCGGGAACTGGTCCGGGCGATGCTGACCGTGCCGGGCCAGTTCGAGCGGATCACCGAACGAATCGGCCCGGGGGAGTTTCGCGATCCGCGATATCGGGAGATCTTCGAGAGGCTGATGCAACCCCAGACCAACCCAGGGATCGCCGGCATCGCGACCGGGCTCAGTGAGGCAGCGGCTGAAACGCTGGAGACGTTGCTGTCCGAGCCCGGCGCCATCGTGGACGTCGAGCGCACCGTGAGCGACTGCCTCGCGCAGCTGGACGTGCGCGCGCGGAAGGACCGGAACGCGGAGATCCAGCGCCTGCTGTCCGCGGCAACGGGCATCGAGAAGGACCGGCTGCTCACCGAAAAGCAGGCCAACACCGAGGAGATTCGGCGGCTGAGCGGCAGTCTGCCGGCTTGATGGAGGGACCACAGTGGACGTGAACCTGAAACGGAGGCTCGGTTGAATACCCTGCTGGAAGCGATCCTGGCGCTGCAGGCGCAGGATGACGTGGTGGACGGACTGCAGGCGCAGCTCGATGCGCTGACGCCCCGACTCTCTGAGCTGGACGCGAGTCGCCAGCGCGCGGTTCGCGTCCTGGAAGAGACCCGTGCCGCCGCCGAAGCGGATGAGCGAAGGCAACGGGACCTCGAGGGTCGCATTTCCGACCACCGCCAGCGGCACGAACGCAACGTGTCGCACCTGGATGCGGTGAAGCGGATGCGCGAGGCCACGGCAGCGATGCTGCAGGTCGAGGCCGGCCGCAAGCTGCTCATCGAGGAAGAGAATGAACTGCGATCCCTGGTCAGCCGGGTGGCCGACGAGCACACCTCGATTCGACATCAGGAAGAGGCGCTCGAGGAGCTGGCTCTGTCACAGACCGACGCGAGGGCCCAGATCGAATCCGAGCGGGCCGGGCTCGCCGGCGAGATGCAGACCGCGTCAGACGCGCGTCGCGCACTGGCCCGCGCCGTGGACCAGTCGCTCCTGCACAAGTACGACCGCATCCGGAACCGACGTCATTCCCAGGCGCTGTACGTGCTGGAGGACGGCGCCTGTACCTGCTGCGATACCGCCGTGCCGGTGCAGCGTCGCTCCATGATGGCGACCACGGGCGCGATCGAGGTCTGTGAAGCCTGCGGCGTCCTGCTGTACGTTACGGCGGTGACGCCGCGCTGACGGCGACCGAGTAGTTTCCGTCCATGGCTGTGGACCTGGACGGAGTTCCCGAAGGGCTGGAGGCCGCTTCGCCGAGTTGGACGCGTCCCCGCGCACGGTGGACGGCGGTGCGCACCCCGGATCCGGACCTCGTGCGCCGTCTGACAGAGGGGCTCAACCTGCCCCCGCTGGTCGCCGCGTTGCTTGCGGCACGGGGCTACGACACGGTCGATCGGGCGCGCGACTTCCTTCGCCCGCGGCTCGAGCACCTGCACCCGCCAATGGCGATGCGCGGGATGTCCGAGGCTGTCGAGCGACTCGCGGCGGCCATCAGGTCGAAGGAGACGATCCTGGTGCACGGAGACTACGACGTGGACGGGATCTGCTCGACCACGCTCCTCGTGCGGACGTTGCGCCACCTGGGGGCGTCTGCGATTCCGTTCGTGCCGCACCGGATCCGGGATGGGTACGATCTGAGCGAGGCGGGCGTGCGGGCCGCGGTCGGGGCCGGGGCGAAGGTCGTCGTCACCTGCGACTGTGGGACGACGGCGCACGAGCCGGTTGCCGATCTCCATCGCCATGGCATCGACGTGATCATCAGCGATCATCATCTGCCCGGCCGGCCGCCACCGGAGTGCGTCGCCGTGCTGAATCCGCGCGTGGCCGGCTGCGACTACCCGGACAAGGACCTGTGTGCCGCGGCGGTGGCGTTCAAGCTGGCGATCGCGCTGCTGGAGCATCACGGCGCCAGCCCCAACGTGGCGTATTCGATGCTCGACCTGGTGGCACTGGCGACGGTGGCGGACGTTGCCCCGTTGCGCGGAGAGAATCGCATCCTCGTGCGGTACGGCCTTCGCATGATGGCCGAGACGCGCAACGTGGGGCTTCGCGCCCTCATCAATGCATCGGGGCTGGAGGGCAAGGAGTTGACCGCCGGTCGTATTGCGTTCATCCTGGCGCCCCGCCTCAACGCGGTCGGCCGGATTGGTGAAGCCATGCGCGGGGTCGAGCTGCTCATGACCTCGGACGAGGCGGAAGCGAACGCGATCGCCCGCGATCTCGAGGAAATCAACCGGCAGCGGCAGGCGCTGGACCGCGAGACCCTGGATGCCGCCCGGAAGCTCGCTTCGCAGCGAGACCTCGATGCCTCCGCCGGCCTGGTGCTGGCGGCAGAGGGGTGGCACCCCGGCGTGATCGGCATCGTCGCGTCGCGGCTCGTGGAGGATCTGTACCGGCCGGTGGTGCTGATTGCCGTGGAGGGGGGCGTGGGGAAGGGCTCCGGTCGGTCGATTCCCGCGTTCGACCTGCATGCCGGCCTGTCCGCGTGCCAGGACCTCCTCCTCCGGTTCGGCGGTCACCGGGCGGCGGCTGGTCTGACGGTCGCGGCCGACCGCATCCCGGCCCTGGCCGAGCGGTTCGACGAGGTCGCCCGCGCCCGCCTGACGAGTGACGACCTCACGCCGGAAATGCGTGTGGACCTGGAACTCCCGCTCGGCGACGTCAACGACGGCCTGGAGCGGCTGTTGCGGCACTTCGAGCCATTCGGCGTCGGAAACCCGGCCCCGCTGCTCGCCAGCCGCGGCACCCGCGTGGTGGCCGCGCCTCGGGTCATCGGCCAGAACGGCCTCAAGTTCCGGTTGCGGGACGAGTCCATCGAACTCGAGGCCGTCTGGTGGGGCGCTGCGCACCGGGCCGCCGAATGGCCGGCAGGCAGCGTGGTGGACGCGGCTTATCGACTGGAGCGCGACATGTACCGCGACGCGTCCCGACTCGTGGCCCGCCTGGCTGACCTCAGGGTCTGACGTGCGGATCATCGCCGGCCAGTGGCGGGGGCGCACCATTCGCGCTCCCAGGGATCGTCGCGTCCGGCCAACTGGCGACCGGGCTCGCGAGGCATGGATGAGCATCGTGCAGCCGATCCTGACGGGGGCGCGGGTGCTGGACCTGTATGCCGGATCAGGAGCGCTGGGCCTCGAGGCGCTGTCGCGCGGGGCGGCGCAGGCGGATTTCGTCGACGTGTCTCTGGCGGCTATCAAGGTGATCCGGGAGAACGGCACGGACCTGGGTGCGCTGGAGCAGATGCGCATCCATCGGGGCGAGGCCCTGCGCTTCGCGCAGAAACTGGATGCGGGCGCGTACGACGTCGCGTTCGCCGACCCGCCGTACAACCTGGGCATGGCGCCACGGTTGGCGACGTGGTGGCTGCGCGTCCCGTTCGCCGACGTGATCGGTATTGAACACGACGTCCATGAGGCGCTGCCGGAGGGCGGGCAGATGCGAACGTACGGTGATACCGCGGTGACCATCTACCGAGTCGAGAACCGAGGTGAGGGTGAGACGTGAGAGGTGAGACGGTCAGAGAGGCGAGTCGGGACCTCTCGCCTCGGAGCACCCACCGGTGCACCTTTCGCGGTCGCACTCCCTGACTTCTGACCTCGGGATCTGACTTCATGGCGCGTACCGCGATCTACGCCGGCACATTCGATCCCGTCACGCGCGGACACGAGGACATCATCCGCCGCAGCCTGTCGTTCGTGGACCGGCTCGTCGTGGCGGTCGCGGTGAATGTCTCCAAGCAGCCGGTGTTCACGGCCACCGAGCGTGTCGGGTTCCTGCGCGCGGCGATCGGCGATGAGACACGCGTGGAGGTTGCCGAGTTCGCGGGCCTGCTGGTCGATTTCGCCCGCGAGAAGGAGGCGTCGCTCTTCATTCGTGGACTGCGCGCCGTTTCCGATTTCGAGTACGAGTACCAGATGGCGCTCATGAATCGCCACCTTTCGCCCGGCATGGAAACAGTTTTCATGGTTCCGTCGCTCGAGACGACCTACATCAGTGCTTCACTGGTGCGCGAGGTGGCACGCTTCGGCGGGAGGCTTGACGAGCTCGTGCACCCGGCGGTGGCGGCCGCGCTCCGCGTGAAATTCCGTCACTGAGCGGACGCGAGAGTTCCTGAAGGCTGCTCAGGGTCGCTGCCGGCGACATGCGGGACGGATGCCCCTGCACGTCCCCAGGGATGCGCCCCCATCCGGTCTGTCGCTAGCCGGGCCTGCAGGCGACATTACCCTGTCAGCCCCCGATGCCGCCCTGCGGTACGGGACGACCTACCTGTCGATCGCTGGAGAGTGGCATGGGCTTCACCGTGCGGAAGGAAGGCGATGTCTGCGTCGTTTCTGTCGATGGGCAGCTCATCGTCGGCAATCGGCAGGAGCTCAAGCAGCGGGTACTCGATGAAGTGGAACGGGGTGAGCGCCGGTTCCTGATCGACTTTGGGCAGACCGGCTACATCGACAGCTCAGGACTGGGCGTTCTGGTCTCGCTGTCCAAGCGGATTCGCGAGTTGGACGGTGAATTGCGCCTGACGAACCTGAATGACGACCTCAAGACCCTGTTCGAGCTGACCAAGCTCGACACGCTCTTCCAGATCGCCTGACCGGCGCCTGTGGGTGCTTGCAGTGCCGGGCGGCGCGGCGCGGTCCGCGAGGGGGGCAGGACGACTTCGCCCGTTACGGCGGCCCGCGACGCGCGTTTTTCATACATGAGCCATGACCGACTACGCCATCCCGCTGTCTGAGCACGGTTTGGGCGACCTCCGCTTCCCGATGGACGTACGGATCCCGAGCGATGTGCGGTACATCGAGCCCATCGTCGGGGTCGTCGTGCTGCGCTGCGCCGAGGAGGCGCTGCCCGCGCTCGCCTGTCGTCTCAACGTCCCGGTGGCTCTCACCGAGGCGCTGTCGAACGCGATCCTGCGGGGCAACGGGGAGGACTACTGGAAAGCGGTGCGGTTTCGCGCGACCATTGACGACCGGGCGCTGGTCTTCGAGGTCGAGGACGAAGGAGCCGGCTTCGATCTCGAGGCCTGTCTGGTGGTGCCGTGCGAAGGCGACACTGTGTATCGTGAGGACGGCCGCGGGCTGTTCCTCATGCGCAGCCTGATGGATCGCGTGGAACGCGTGTCCACGGGCGCCAACGTGGTGCGATTGACGTTGCACCGCACGTGACCGACCTCGAGCAGCTGCTGCAGAGATTCTCGGAAGCCACGGCCTGCAACGCCGTCGTGTGGACACGAGAGAGCCCGACCGGACGCCTCCGGATCGAGGCCGGACGTGGCGCGATCGATCCGCCGCCCGTGATGGAACTGCTCGCGCCCGGGGGACAACCCGCCACCGTCGAGACGGATCAGGGACCACTCTACGTCGCGGCCGTCCCCGGACCGCGGCGCGCCTGGGTTGGCGTCGGCCCCTGCGGGTCCGGGACCGGGGATGGCGGGCGGTACGTCGAGTTCCTGGCGACGCTCGTTGGTGACCAGCAGCGTGCCCGCCTCGAGGTGGAGCACGCCGCCTTCGAACTCGCTGAGCGGTACGAGGAAATCAACCTGCTGTACACCACCAGCGAGATCTTCGGCCGCACGGTCACCCTGGAAGAGGCGGCGGCGCGTATACTCGAGGAGATCGCTGACACCGTTGGCGCCGGGCGCGCAGCGCTCCTGGTGCACGACCGGGTCACGGACACGCTGCAGGTCGTGACCGCGATCGGGTTCGATCCCAAGGAGGCGTCGCCCGTTTCCGTCAACGACGTGCAGTCGATGTCGGCCAGAGTCTTCCGGGAGCAGCGGTCCGTGATTTCCGACGCCGGACCGGAAGCGCGGGCGTCGGAGTTCTACCAGCAGGGGTCGCTGCTCTCGGTGCCCATCCTCTGGACCAATCCGGGCCATTCTCCGCTGCCACTCGGGGTGGTGAACCTGTCCTCGCGCCGCAGCGGCGCGCCGTTCAGCGCGGGAGACGAGAAGCTGGTCACCGCCATCGCGACGCAGATCGGCACGGCGATCCAGATCAATCGGCTCGTCCGATCGTCGCTCAACCAGCAGAAGCTGCAGCAGGAGATGCAGCTGGCGAGCGACCTGCAGATGAAGCTCCTCCCCAAGACGTCGCAATTCCGCCCCGAGGCGGACATCGCGGCGCGCGTGGTGCCCGCGGACAGTGTGGGCGGCGACTTCTATCACCTGTTCCGTCTGGGTGAGGGGAAGACCGGCGTCATGATCGGCGACGTAGCGAGCCACGGCTACCGCGCCGCACTGATCATGGCGCTGGTGATGAGTGCGGCGTCGATTCACGCGCAGACGACGGCCGATCCGCAGGAGATGCTGAACGCCATTTTCGCGACCATCGCGGAGGAGCTGGAAAGCACGGAGATGTTCGTCTCGCTGTTCTACGGCGTCATCGATCCGGTGCATCGGCGTCTCCGCTTTGCCAACGCCGGACACCCGCACGCCTTCCAGGTGTCGGCCGACGGCTGTGTAGAGCGGCTGCCTGCCTCCACGCCGCCACTCGGCATGACCGCGCTCGTGCCGCCCACCGAAGAACGTGAGTGGGAGCCGGGCCTGGATCTGCTGGTGCTGTTCACCGACGGTGTGAGCGACGCGCGGGACCGTTTCGACGCCCGCCTGGGCGAGGCGGGGATCACCGACGTCGTTCGCGCGCACCGTCGGGAGTTACCCGAAGAAATACTCCAGCGTGTGCTCACCCGGTTGCAGCTGCACATGGGCGACGTCATGCGGCGCGATGACCTGACGATGGTCATCGCGCGCGCCTGAAACCGCGCATCGCAGTGACCGACAGGGCCGGGGCAGGGCTCCCGCCACCACGCAAGCGGTTCGGACAGCACTTCCTGGCCGATCCACGGGCGCTGGATCGAATCGTCGAGGCGCTCCAACCGCAGCCGGAATCGACCATAGTGGAAATCGGGCCGGGTCGGGGCGCGCTCACCGACCGCCTTGTGTCTCGGTGCCGCCGGTTAATCGCCATAGAGATAGACCGCGACCTCGTCAGGCACCTCCAGGAGCGCTACCGCGGGATCGCCTCGGTGGAGATCGTGGAGGGCGATGCGCTGGAGACCGACTGGGGTACGCTGGCCGGCACGGAGTATCTGCTCGCCGGCAACCTGCCGTACTACATCACGACGCCGCTGCTGTTTCGTGTGCTCGCCACGCCGCGTCCCGACAGGGCGGTCCTTATCGTGCAGCGTGAAGTGGCGGGTCGTCTCCTGGCGGCGCCCGGGTCGGACGAGTACGGGGCGCTGTCCGTGAACGTGCAGGCGTCCGCCACGGTGGAGGTCGTGGCGCGCGTCAGCGCAGGTGCGTTCCATCCCAAACCCGCAGTCGACTCCACCATCGTCATGGTCAGGCCGCTGGCCGATCCGCTCGTGAGCGCCGCAGACGAGATTCCCTTTCGTCGCTTCGTTCAGGCGGTGTTCGGCATGCGGCGCAAGCAGCTCGTCCGCGTAGTTCGAGAGCTGACCGGATGGGACGCCCTTCGCGCGGGCGACCTGCTGTCGCGACTCGGGGTCCCGGGTTCCGCCCGCCCCGAGACATTGTCACCGGAGGGATTCGTCCGACTGCATCAAGCGCTCCGCGACGACCTGAAGCTTGCGAACTGAGGCTGCGATCGGTCCGCGAACGCTGACCTACCTTTCCCGATTCGAGAGAATGAAGCTCAGCCCCTCCAGTTCCATCGCCATATTGACGTTGCGGACGGAGACATCCGGCGGAACCTGAAGCTGCGTCGGCGCGAAGTTGAGGATCGCCCGCACGCCGCCCTTCACCACCCGCTCCACGGCGGATTGCGCCTGGAGCGCGGGGACCGCGAGCACGGCGATGTCGGGATGCTCCTGTGTGATCTCGGTCTCGACGTTCGCCATGTCTCGCACCGTCATCGGCCCCCACCGCGTGCCGACCTTGCGCGGATCGGTGTCGTAGACGGCAATCACCCGGAAGCCACGCTGGGCGAACCCCTCGTACTGGCCCAGTGCCATGCCGATCTTCCCCGCTCCCACGATGATCACCTTCCACTCGCGGCCCAGCCCCAGGATTTCTCGCAGGCTGGCTGTCAGCTCGGGAACGGAATAACCCAGTCCGCGTTTTCCGAAGGAGCCAAAGAACGACAGGTCTTTCCGCACCTGCGCCGAGGTGGTGCCGCCTCGCCGGGCCAACTCCTCGGACGAGATCGTCTCCACACCCCGATCAGCCGACTCCTCCAGAAAACGAAGGTAGGCGGACAAGCGGCGGACGGTGCCTTCGGCGATTCTCTTCACATGGTCTTGTGAAATCATTCACAAGTGTAACGCAGTCCCGTTCGGAAGGGCAGGGCGGAATCGGCAAGCACGCAAACGGTGCGGTCGTATAGTTTTGACGTCATGCAATCCCGGACGGGCAACGGCGTTGGGTGCTAGACAATCTCTCCGGGCCGACTCGGCGTCGAACGACCTCGGGACCGTGCCCGGGGCCGTCAGCGTTGCCACCAGGGAGTCGCCGCTGGTGGATCGGGCCCGAACCTACCTGCGTGACGGTCCGGCGCACGCCGTCCCACTCATCGAGCACGTCTGCCGGCTTCCCGGAGCTCCCGCAGCCGTTGCCGAACAGCTTGCCCTGGCGCTCTTCACTGAAACGCCTGACGTGGTTCGGGCGGAGGACGGCCAGTGGGGCCTGGTTCGCGAAACGCCCCAGCCCAGGCGTCGCCGGTCCGCGCGGGGCCCCAGACCGCTCGACTCACTCAGCTTCGTCGTGGTGGATCTGGAGACGACCGGCGGAAGTCCGTTGGGCGGGGATCGCATCACCGAGGTTGGCGCGGTCACCATTCGGAACGGCCAGATCGGGGAAGTCTACGAGACGCTGGTGAATCCGCTGCGACCCATACCGCCAGCCGTGACCGCGCTGACGCGCATCACCTGGGGCATGGTCCGGAACGCTCCCACATTCTGCGAAATCGCTCCGCGTGTGGCCGACGTGCTCCATGGTCACGTGTTCGTGGCGCATAACGCGGCGTTCGATTGGCGATTCCTTTCCACCGAACTGGCGCGGGACGCGGGGCGGACGCTGGAAGGAGAGCGGCTCTGCACAGTGCGGCTGGCCCGCGCAGTGGTTCCGCACCTGCGACGACGCTCACTCGATGCGTTGCAGTTCCACTTCGGCATCGAAAACCACGCACGTCACCGGGCGGGGGGAGACGCGCTGGCAACAGCGAAAGTACTGTTGCGGCTGCTCGAGTGCGCTCGCGAGCGTGGCTGCGGCACGCTGGAGGATCTGCGCCACCTGACGCGGAGGATTCCGTCGCGTGGCCGCCGCCGGCGGCGAGGGCTTCCGGGCTGGTCGGACGGCGAGATGCCGGCGTGAGCGCGCCGGGACCACTGGTCCAGAGTCTCACGATCGGCAGCCTGCGCGCGCACGCCATCCAGGCGGGCGGTCAGAAGCTCGACGGGGGCGCGATGTTCGGAGTAGTTCCCAAGCCGCTCTGGGAACGCCGCATTGGCGCCGATGAACGGAATCGCATCCAGCTGGGCATGCGCTGTCTGCTGGTGGAGCATGAGCGGGGACACGTGCTGATCGACGTCGGGGCAGGGAACAAGGAGAGTGGGAAGTTCCACGAGATCTACGGCGTGGAGAATGCCGGCCAGGACCGCCGCACTCTCCTGGAAGATGGCTTGCGATCACTGGGCGTCGGTCCCGGGGACATCGCCCTGGTGATCGATACGCACCTGCATTTCGACCATGCGGGGGGGAACACCTGGATCGACGAAGGAAGTTCGGTCCGGCCGACCTTTCCGGCCGCGCGGTACGTCGTCCAGCGCGGTGAGTACGAGTGGGCGACGCACACGAATGAACGGACGGCGGCCAGTTACTTTCCGCACAACTTCGATCCCGTGAGTGCGGCGGGTCAGTTCGATTTCGTGGACGGAGAGGTGGAGATCTGGCCGGGGATCCACCTGGTTCCCACGCCGGGGCACGTTCCGCACCATCAGAGCGTGCTGCTCGAGTCCGACGGCGCGCGGGGGTTCTACGCGGCCGATCTCATGCCCACCAGCGCCCACGTACCGCTGCCGTGGATCATGGGCTACGACGTGGAGCCCCTGGTAACCCTGGAGACCAAGCGTGGGATATTGCGGCGGGCAGTGGACGAGGACTGGCTGGTGATCTTCGAGCATGACGCGACGGTGCCGTGGGGACGCATCCGGTCCGATGGGAAGGGGTATGGGGTGGAGGGGTAGGGATCATGGGTCAAGCGTCGAGTGTCCTGCGTCGAGGGTGACCCTGACTCTGGACCCTTAGCCCTTAGCCCTTGACCCATAACCCTTTACCCATGCCCCTTCACCGGTTACCCTTCGCAGACAATTCGCCAAGCAGAGTCTCGGACTCTCACCCTGCGGCCCTCTCTCGAGGTGCTGCAGGAGTCCACATGAAATATCCCGGCGGCGCGTGATGCCGCCGGCGATGTGGCATCGCGGGCTCCGTCAGGGGTCCGCGCTCGTGTTTGTACCCTCGTCAGGCGCGCCGGCGTGACGAGTCACCTCCACGCTGGAGACATTGCCATTCAGGATACAACCAAGCGCATCCGGGTGAATCGACAGATCCGGATCAGTCCCGTGCGCGTGATCGGGCACGACGGCGGCCAGCTCGGAATCATGGAAGTGGACAAGGCGCTAGCGCTGGCAGAAGAACACGGACTGGACCTGGTGGAGGTGGCGCCGACCGCGCGGCCCCCGGTCGTTCGCGTGATGGACTACGGCAAGTTCAAGTTCGAGCAGGCCAAGCAGGCGCGGATTGCGAAGAAGAAGCAGCACGTCATTCAGCTCAAGGAAGTGAAGTACCGTCCCGGGATCGACGAACACGACTTCGAGACCAAGACGCGCCACGCGCGGCGCTTCCTCGAGGAAAAAAACAAGGTGAAGGTCACGCTCATGTTCCGTGGACGGCAAATCGCCCATCCGGAGCTGGGGCAGGCGGTAGTGGCGCGGGTGGCGACCGAGCTGGCGGACGTCGCCAAGGTCGAAACCGCCGCCAAGATGGAAGGCAAGCAACTCACGATGATTCTCTCGCCCAAGTAGGGCAGGACTGATACGATGCCGAAAATGAAATCGCACAAGGGCGCGAAGAAGCGCTTCTCGGTGACCGGTACCGGGAAGATCCGCCGCCTGAAAGCCAACAAGAGTCACATCCTCACAAAGAAGGATGCCAAGCGGAAGCGCCGGCTGCGCCGCGCGACCACGGTGTCCACGAACGGCGAGACGCGCGTGCTGAAGCGTCTCCTTCAGGCGTAGGAGCGAACGATGCCAAGAGTCAAGTCCAACGTGGTGCGCCTGAAGCGCAAGAAGCAGGTCATGAAGGCCGCCCGCGGTGCCTTTGGCGCGCGCAGCAAACTCTGGCGCCCGGCCAAGGAGACCGTCGAACGCGGCTGGCGGTACGCCTATCGCGATCGCCGCAACAAGAAGCGGGATTTCCGCCGCCTCTGGATCGTCCGCATCAATGCGGCCGCTCGCATGAACGACCTGAGCTACAGCACGTTCATGAACGGCCTGCGCAAGGCCGGCATCGAGATCGACCGGAAAATGCTGGCGGACCTCGCGGTGCGGGACGAAGCCGCGTTTACCGAACTGGCCACGGCAGCGAAGGGCGCCCTGGCCTGACCATCAAGTCCGGCGGGGACTCCAAACGATGTGTCCCCGTCCTGGCGGTCGGCAATCGGCTCGACCTCCCGTCGTTGTGCTCATTTGCTGACTACGTCCTTACCTGCCGTGACCGAAGACGAATTCAGGAGGATCTACTTCGAGGACCTTAGGTTCCACGAGTTGGCCTCGCAGATCCAGGCGATTGCGTCGCTCGAAGAACTTGAACGGCGTCGTCTCGAGTGGCTTGGGAGGAAGCAAGGTAAGCTCGGAAGGCTCCTCAAAGAGTTGCCGAGTTTGCCGCTGGACTCGCGGCGCAAATGGGGGCAGGAGCTGAATTCCGTCAGAGAACTGATAGAGGACCAGCTCGCCGCACGTCGTGCGGCGTTTCTCGATTCCGCTCAGTCCAAACAGATCGCCGATCCCACACTGCCGGGACGCGACCGCTGGCGCGGCTCCCGGCATCCGGTCTCCATCGTAATCGATGAGATCTGCGACATCTTCCGCGAGATCGGCTTCACCGTGGCGTTAGGTCCCGAGGCGGAGCACGAGTGGTACAACTTCGGGGCGCTGAACTTCCCGGCGGACCACCCCGCCATGGACCTGCACGACACCCTGTACCTCGGTGAGGGACGGCTGCTGCGCACTCACACGTCGCCCGTCCAGGTACGCACCATGCAGGCGTACGAGCCACCCATCCGCATCCTGGCGCCCGGGAACGTCTACCGGCGCGACTTCTTCGACGCCACGCACGCGCCGGCCTTCGCGCAGATCGAGGGGCTCGCGATCGACGAGGGCATCTCCTTCGCCGACCTCAAGGCCACGCTCACGCTCTTCGCGCGCCGATTCTACGGCGCCGGCACGCGCACACGATTCGGCCCGTCGTACTTCCCGTTCACCGAGCCCTCCGCTCAGATGGAGGTTCAGTTTGACCTGGGCGACGGCCGCGGTGCGCGTTGGCTCGAGATCCTCGGGTGCGGACTGGTCCACCCGGCCGTGCTCGAGTCGGCCGGTATCGACAGCGAACGGTATTCCGGATGGGCCTTCGGCATGGGACCCGGGCGCATCGCGATGTCACGCTACGACATTCCCGACATCCGGCTGCTGTACGACTCGGACATCCGCTTCCTGGAGCAGTTCGCTGCATGCTGATCTCGCACGACTGGCTCCGCGCCATGGTGCAGCACGGGCTCACTGCCCGGCAGGTCCACGATCTCATCTCGGCGCATGTCGCGACCGTGGATCGCATGGAACGCCTGCGGGACGACCTCAAGGACGTCGTCGTGGGTCGCGTGATCGACGCCGGCCGCCACCCTAACGCCGAGAAGCTGTGGGTGACCAGGGTCGATGACGGCAGCGGCGTCCCGCTGGATGTCGTCTGTGGAGCGCCGCTCGTCGAGGTCGGGACGCTGTACCCCTTCGCCCGCGCCGGCACGGTGTTGCCCGGGGGTGTAAAGCTCGAGAAGCGGAAGATCCGTGGCGAGATCTCCAACGGCATGCTCTGTTCGGCGCGCGAGCTCAACCTCGGGGAAGACCACGCCGGCATCATGGCGCTCGACGTGGACGTGCCGCCCGGCACGCCACTGCTCGAGGCGATCGCTGTGGGTGACGTGTGCTTCGACATCGACGTGCTCCCCAATCGGCCGGACCTGCTGTGCCATGAGGGACTGGCCCGCGAGCTCAGTGCGCTGACAGGGATCCCCATGGTGTTGCCGCCCGAGCTGGAAGACGTTCCGCGGCTGTCTGATCCCGACCCCGCCTGCGGAGCAGTCGAGGCGAGTTCCGGCGGTGTCACCGTGCGGATCGAGGATGCGGAGGGCTGTCCACAGTACATGGGCGTGGTCATCCGCGGCGTGACGGTCGGCCCCAGCCCGGACTGGCTCGTCAGGCGGCTGACCGCCCTTGGACTGCGTCCCATCAGCAATGTCGTGGACGCCACCAACTACCTGCTCCATGGGTACGGGCAGCCGATGCACGCCTTCGACCTGGCGAAGCTCGCGCGGTCCACCATTGTGGTTCGACGGGCAGGCTCGGGAGAGAAACTGCGCACGCTCGATGGCGTTGAACGGACGCTGGACGACCA
>DASWGU010000196.1:0-13230 GCA_036393555.1 Gemmatimonadaceae bacterium | reverse complement strand
TCGACGGGCAGGCTCGGGAGAGAAGCTGCGCACGCTCGATGGCGTTGAACGTACGCTGGACGACCAGATGACGGTCATCGCGGACGGCGAGCGGGGCGTCGCCATTGGCGGTGTGATGGGCGGCCACGACAGCGAGGTCGGCGACGGGACCACGGACCTCTTCCTGGAGGTCGCCTGGTTCGAGCCGCGCCGTATTCGTCGCACCCGGCGTGCGCTGGGACTTTCGACCGACGCCAGCTATCGATTCGAGCGCGGTGTCAATCCCACGGCCGCCGCTCGAACCCTCCAGCTGGCCGCCGGGTTGATCGTAAAAGTCGCCGGCGGTGCGGTGGACGGTGCCCCGATCCTCGCCGGAGGCGCCGACGTCCCGTCTACCGAAATCGTCCTGCGTCCAACCCGCGCGGAGCGGCTGCTCGGCGACGGGGTGCCGGTGGAGGAAATGTCGCGTCTGCTGCGCTCGGTGGGGTTTGCCGTGAGGCAGACGCCGGACGGCCAGCTGCATGTGACGCCGCCCTCGTGGCGGCGCGATGTGTCGCGCGACGCAGACCTGGTGGAAGAGCTGGCGCGCCTGCGCGGATACGACACGCTTCCGGACGACGTGGCGCCGTTTCGTCCGGGAAATGTGCCGGACCACCACCTGCACGTCGTCGGTCGTCGGGTGCGTGACGCACTGGTCGGCGAAGGCCTCGCCGAGATCCGGCCTCTGCCGTTCATGCGGGGCGAGGATGCTACGCATGTCCGGGTGGAGAACCCCATCGGCGAGGACGAGCCGCATCTGCGTCGTTCGCTGCTGGAGACACTCGCCCGGCGCGCCGAGCACAATCTCTCGCGGATGCAGGGCGATCTTCGTTTGTTCGAGATCGGGTCGGCGTTCACGCCGCGGGCCGATGCGTTGCCGCTGGAAGCGGTGCGGGTCGGTGCACTCATCATGGGCCGCCGGCGTCCACCGCACTTTACCGAACCCTTCCCTCCGCCGTTCGATGCCTGGGACGCCAAGGCCCTGGCGGTGCGGATCGCCGAGGTGGCGTTCCCGGGGGAGCCGGTCTCGCTGGAGGCGTCCGACGACGGTCGTTCGTGGGTGGTGCTGGTTGGGGCCGGTCGCCGGCGTGTGGGACAGGCGGGTCCGGTCGCGCTCGACCGGCCGCCCTGGGCGGCCGAGGCCTTTGGCGTCGAGGTGACGCTGGATCCCATGCCTAACGCTCCCGTGGCGTCGCCCGGCGCGCACGCGCACGATGCCCGTCCCGCCACCCGACACCGACCCCCGGTCCGCTACCGGCCGCTTCCCACGACGCCGGCCGCGGAGGTGGACCTGGCCCTCCTGGTTCCGGAGGGGATCACTGCCGCCGAGGTGGAGCGGGTGCTGCGGTCCGCGGGTGGCGAGCTCCTGGAGCGGGTCGCGCTGTTCGATGAATACCGTGGCGAGGGTGTTCCGGACGGGACGCGGAGTCTGGCGTGGCGGTTGACCTTCCGCGACCCGGCGCGCACTCTACGCGACAAGGAGATCGAGGGACGACGACAGAAGGTCCTGCGAAGCCTGGAGAGCGAACTCGGTGTCCGACCGCGAGCCACTGCCTGACTCCCATCCGCTGGTGCAACTGGCCCAACTCGTCAGGCTGGCTGGCGAGGAGCTGTCGAATTTCCGTCGGCGTGCCATCCAGGCCGAGGCCCGGCTTCGTGAATACGAATCGTCGGCGCGGAGCGGGGACCTGTTCGCGGAACAGCGCGCGGCACAGCTCGAGGTGGAGAACGCCGAGCTCCGGGCTCGGCTGTCGTTCGCGACAGACGAAACGCGTGCGGTCCTGGCGAAGGTGAGGTTTCTCCGACAGCAGGCGGAGCGTCCCGTGACGGGGAGCATGCCGGTGGTGGCGAATGGGCAGGCGTCGGGGCGGGGGACGGTTGACGGGGAGCGGGGGAAGCGCGATACCGGCCGCAGTTCGCGGGACACCCGATGAGCGAGAGGCGGCACGTCGCGAAGGTCAGCATAGTGGGAGAGGAATACTCCATCCGCAGCGACGCCACGCCAGAGCACACGCGCGCCGTGGCGGCCTATCTCGATCGCGAGATCCGCAAGGTCCTGGGCGGCAACGCGCTCATGGAGCCGCACAAGGCGGCGATCCTGGCGGCGATGCAGATCACGGATGAGCTGTTCAAGGAGCGGAAGTCTGCCCGCGAGGTCGAGGAGCATCTCCTGTCGCTGGGCGCCGAGGTCCGCCGTTGGTTGCCACCAGGGAAGCGGGGGGAAGGAGCCGAGGAGTAATCGCGTTTGGGCTCGTTCGCCGGCAGATGAACGCCACCCGTCGGGTGGCGCGAGCCGGGAGGTGTGGAATGCTTCCAGCAACTGTGGCTCCATTTCTGGGTCTCGCCATACCACTGGCGCTCCTGGTGTACGCTCTCGACGCCGGTGCTCAGCCCCCCGTCACTCTCCGACCTCCGAACGCCACACTGGCTGAGGAGTTCAGCGATCTGACCTCGGTTCGGGAATTTCCGGACGGGCGGGCGCTCCTCACTGATCGAATCGAGAATCGCATCGTTATGGCAGACTTCTCTACCCGCCGTGTGACTACCGTTGGGCGCGTCGGAGACGGTCCTCGCGAGTACCGCAACGCGCTGCCACTGTTTCGACTCGGCGGAGACTCATCCCTCATGCCGGGTTTCCCTAACGCCCGCTGGACGCTGCTTGTGGGTGACAGCATTGTCGGCACCATTCCGGCACATCACCCTCTTGTTGCCGCAGTACCGCTGCTGTACGGCGCTGATGGGCGTGGGCTGCTCCTGACGACAGCTGACCCGACCGGCCAACGGGCAGCAGGTCGCGGGCGTCAGGATGATTCGACGTATCTCTTGTTACTGGCAAGGGCAACGATGCGGGCAGACACGATTGGTCGGCTCGGGGTGGCTCCTGCTGGTGTTACCGGCCAGAACCCGGGCAGCCGAGGGGGAAGCCGACCGTTCTATGCAGTGTACGACAAGGCCGTGCTTTCTAACGACGGCTGGGTAGCCGTGTGTCGCGGCAGTCCCTATCGCGTCGAGTGGCGGTCGCCCGATGGGAGCTGGACGCGCGGCCCCGCGCCACTCGATCAGCCGATTCAAATGAACGAGCGGGAGAAGAAGGCCTACCTCGAGCGGCGGTCGGCGGCGGCGGCTCCGCGAGGAGGCAACCGGACGCCATCTGCACCACCGCGAGCGGCACCGATCATCAATGAATGGCCTGCGACCATCCCACCGGTCAGCGGAAGCTGGCCGCTGCTGGCAACCGAGGACGGCCATGTCGTGATTCGCAGAACCGCGACAGCCGGCCATGACGGCGCGGTCTACGACGTCGTCAATCGCGGAGGCATCCGCGTACGCCAGGTAGCGCTGCCGGCGAACGCGCGCATACTCGGCTTCGGAGCGAACTCGGTATATGTATCTCGCTGGGATGACGACGGCATTCAGACTGTCAGTCGGCATCCCTGGCCATGAGGAACAGTCCTGGTACGCGCCACCTGCCAGACGTTGCGCTCTCTTGAGCCGGTGCGGCGCCGGTCCAGCCAGGTGTGTATGGATCTCCTCCCTGTTGGGAATCCAGAGCCGCGGGGGGCCGGTTCGACCGTGCTCTCCCAGCGGATGTACCTCAATCTGTGAGCACGTACTGCCCGACAGCGTGGCAGCGTGGCAGCGTCTATCAGGCCACCGGTGCCAAGTGGCGGCTACGGCCGATGGTCCTATATTGGTGTCGGAGCCGCCGTGGCGGTGAAGATGTCGATGATCACCGGCAGCTGAGTGCTCCCCGTCAGCCGGAACACCGAGGAGGAATTGAGCAAATGGTGTTGACGGTACTCGAAGCCCAGGTACCGCCAGGTCAGGAATCGGCGCTCCAGGCGGCCTACGAGGCAGCGGCTGCCGGGGCCCTGCCCGCGGGGCTGGTGCGGAGCGAGTTACTGCGCGACCGACGCGACGCGACGCGCTGGCGGATTCAGACGTGGTGGACGAGCCGTGAAGCACTCGAGGCAATGCGAACAGCCGGCACGCCAGCTGGCGTCCTGATGTTCCGCGCGGCCGGCGTCGAGCCGGTGCTTCAGGTATTCGATGTGGTGAGCACACTATCCCGGGATGCGTCCTGAGCGACACCCTGGGAACTCGGCCCCTGTAGACCAGGCGGTCCGTACTCCGAACAGGCGCGGGCAACCTGCTTCAACAGGCAGGCATAACGCGACGTCCGGGGGGGAGGCGGCGGTGTGACCGGCGTTAGGTAAGTTGACCGGCCTGAGTCGTGAGTGCTGATGCTTGACCTGCTTGCTTGACCTGCTTGCTGGTCCTGGAGCTGGTGCTGAGCCAAACCCCAGCGCCAGCACGTGTCACCCGGTTCCAGCACCCGGTACTGAGCACTCAGCGGTCTGGCCCGAGTGGTGAGTGGATGCGTCACTCTCTTTCCCCTCCCCATCCATCGCGCGCTCCGAGTTTCAGGATGGACACGAGGTAATCAGCCGGCGAGTGAAATCGAGGGCCCCGCGGAGGTTGCCGAGATCGAGGGCGAGGTATAGCGTGGGGACAGAAGGGGCAATGATCCGCGCGGTGGAAGCGCCGATCGTTAAGGAAGGGCTATCCGATGACCTCCCCCCGTGCGACTTCTGCAATGGAGCATCGCGAGTGAACGTCGCGCGACTCGAGACGCTGGCAGGAATGGCGCTGCTCTTTGGCGGCCTGATGCTCGCTGTTGCCAGCGTCACCTCGGTAGGTGCAGCTCAGAGCTGGGACGTGGCGGACGCGTTTGCGGCCGACAGCGTCCGCCCGCTGCGCCGCATGGGCATGCTCCTCGGCGCGGTCGGTCTTGGCGTCGTGGTGGCGGCTACGCCTGTTCTCGTGGTCCGCGCAGCCGGGACTGACGGGTTCGCGTGGATAGCTGCGGGATGGATCGGATTTGCATTCGGCGCCACGCTGTTCGCAATGGCATTTGGACTGACGGCTATCATGATGCCGGCTTTGGGCGAGCTGGCCGAAATCGGTGCGGTCTCCCCCCAGCAGGTTGCGGATCGCCTCACGCGGCAGGTCCCGATTGTCGCGGCCTTCGCCGGAGGGAATCTGACATTCCTGTCGTGGGTTCCGATCGGGGTGGGGTTGGTCCGTGTCGCAGCCTTTCCGACGTGGGTCGGTTGGTTTGTGGCGCTCGCTGCCTTGAGCGGATGGCTGAGCTTTCTACACGTTCCGGTGTTCCAGCGTGTTGCCGGCCCGCTCTGGCCGCTGGCCGTGACACTGTCAGGCGTACTGGTACTGCGCTCCAGCGGCAGTGCCGACTAATCGACCGCCGCACCCAACGAGCGGCGCGGACGGTTCGTGCCACGGAAACAGAGCGCGACCCGCCGCGTGCCGCTGAGCGGCACGTCTGGCGGACAGGTCATGGGTGAGGCCTCAGCAGGTACCTCGGGTCGGGCGTGGAGAGTGGCGTATTGGTTCCTGACCGTGGTCTTCATCGTCACGGCCTTCATAAGCATCCAGGAGATTCCAGCTGGCTTCCTGTCGAATTACGCCGCTGACCTCACTTGCCCCGCCTGGCTCTACATCGGCCTCCGAGGTCTTCACGGCTCTCGACCTAATGCCCTCGGCCGCTTCTTCGCAGCGACTCCGGAGCGGGCAGCTCTCGTGCTGTTCGGTGGCAGCGCGGCAACGGAACTCAGCCAGTTCCGCTGGCCACACGGCGCGTTCTCGGGGACATACGATCCCTATGACATCGTGGCGTATGCCATCGGCATTGGCATCTGCTATGTGGCCGAGAGGATCTCATTGAAGCGAGCCCGCAAGGTTGAGGGGACGGAGACTTGAACGTTGTCCGCCTCGCTCGATCAGCGGACTCACGGTCTGAACCTGAAGTCCACCCCAGGCTGCACGAAGGGCCGAATCCGCAGGACAAACAATTTGGACATCCCCGCACCCGATCCGGGGAAGGAATGGCGTGAGCCGTCCAGAGTTCGCATCTTCGTCTGCCGCCGGCAACTTGCCTCCCTGGCATGAGATGATATCGGGAGAATGTCGATGAGACCTCCACCATCAGATCACTGGGTGATCGTCCACAGGCTACGCGCGCAGGACGTGCCGGAAGTGGCCAGCGGCGCGGTTGGACTCCGGGCAATTGCGTGCGTGCCTGGTCGACGGACCGGGTTGGCCGGATTCGCGCTGACACCTGATCTCGATCCGGTGAGCGCTTGCGTGAGCCCCAGGGCCTGGCGCATCACCCGGCTTCGCTTCGTCGCCAGTCTCCTCCTGCTGCCGCTGGCGCCTCAGCCCCGGTGGCATGAGGCCGTTCCGCCGGGAAGCGGCTGCTTGCCACCGCGTTGCGCCGCAGGCCAGTTGCCTCTGGCCCTCCCGATCCTGGTACATGGCGAGCGGCTCTTCATGATCGGAGATGGCGCCGACCCACGCCGAGTCCATGAGTCGCGTGACGGGCGCACGTGGGCCAGCTACGAGCACAATGCCCGGTGGGGCCAGACCTATGGGGCTGCTCATGCCTCCTACCGAGGAGCCCTCTGGCGTATGGGTGGGTTCACTGACACCGCCAGCCAACGGATTCTCCAGAACGATGTCTGGCGATCTGTTGACGGTCGCCGCTGGGAACGGCTCCTTTCACGCGCTCCCTGGCCGCCACGCGCGCATGCTCACCTCGTGGTTTTCCGGGATACGCTGTTGCTCATTGGCGGCGAGCCCAATGATCGGGTCGTGTGGTACACGGTTGACGGTGTCACCTGGGGCTCACGGCCGGCTCCGGGCCTCCCCGGGCTCAACCCCCAGGGCATGCTCGCATTCCGCGGCTCCCTGTGGATTCTGGGCCATGGGACCTGGGATAGCGCCACCAACGACGTCTGGTCTTCCGCCGATGGCACGACATGGACTCGTGTGTCGGCTGGAGCCGACTGGCCGGCACGGACCCATGCCGGGTTTGCCGTGCTCCATGACCATCTCTGGGTGTTCGGTGGAGCTGGCCGACGAGACGTATGGTCCTCTGCCGACGGAGTACGTTGGCTTGAGACCACCGAGCCGTTGCCGGGTCCGCCTCGAGCGGCTAACCACTCAGTCGTATTCCAGGACGGCTTGTGGGTCTTCGGGGGCAAGACAGGTGGTGCGGGAGGTACCGGCTTCTGGGATGGCGTCTGGTTTCTCAAGTGATTCCATGGTACCCGGAGCGCTGCGCTCCGGCCCCGCATTTGGAGACGGCGGCGGCGTCGCTCGCACGTTCGAGCTGATCGATCCGTTTGACAACACCATCTTCGTCATGGGACCCGTCCGTAACTCGTCACCTCGCACGGCACCATGGCGCTGTGGATAACCGGCGTATTCATCACGGCAGCACTGGCGCAGGTCGTGCCAAGCCAACAGGGAGCGCATTGTGTCGGATACTGACAGTCAGGCCACGATTCCCGAGGCGGCCCGGAAGCTCGCCACGCTTCTCGGCACCTGGACCGTGTCGGGCTCCATGCGAACGGGAGAGCGGTCAGCGCAGGTTTCCGGGTGCTGGGTGTTTGACCGAGTGGCGAACGGCCACGGCATCCGGGTCGCTGGCCAGACCGCCATCGAGGGAATGGGGAGCTTCGAAGAGGAAGAACTGATCGGAGTTGACCCATGGGATGGCACGCTTCACTTTTTTTCGCTCAACAGGTTCGCCGTGCGTGATCACAGGGGCGGCTGGACGGACGAGCACACTCTGTACGTTGAATACCAGGGCGACCAGGGTGGAGAGCACTGCCGGGAAGGAATAACTATCGAGATCAGCGGTGACCAGATGAACTCCAGAATCCTTGAGACGATCGATGGCGAACCGGCCATCACGACGATCCTGACGCTGGTCAGAGAGAGATCAGGAGCGTCTTTCCCGGGAAGGTAGCAGTTACAGGCAGCCTGTCAGGAAACGACGCCTCCGGACCACTTCCTGCAGGCGAAGGCGAGTCGCGCGAACCCGCCCGGAGCTTGGCCGGTAGCTTGGATCGTGTCCATCCTGAAACTCGGCGTCGCGTGATGCATGGCGAGGGAAAGGAGAGTGACGCATCCACTCACCACTCAGGCCGGATCGCTGAGTGCTCAGAACCGGGTGCCGGAACCGCGTGACACGTCCCAGCACTGGGGTTTGGCTCAGCACCAGCTCCAGCTCCAGCACCGGGAAGCAGGTCGAGCATCCAGCACTCACGACCCAGGCCGGCCAGCCTGACTGAGCTTCCTGTCCACGGACGGATGCGGCCCGGTGGCGGATCAGGCGCACAAGACATATCCGTTCGGTACAGATCCTCGTCAATTGGCTCGTCGGGGCTCCCCAACGCGTGGACTCTCGAACGCGTAAGGACAACATCAACTGTGACAGACGACCTCGCTCACCTGCGCAGCGCACTCGCCGGCCGTTATGCGGTCGTCCGCGCGATTGGCGCTGGGGGCATGGCGAAGGTCTTTCTGGCGGACGACCTGAAGCACGCCCGCAAGGTCGCGCTCAAGGTGCTCCACCAGGATGTGGCGACCGCGCTCGGAGCGGAACGCTTCCTGGCCGAGATTCGCACGACCGCGGCGCTGCAGCATCCGAACATCCTGCCGCTGTACGATTCCGGAGAGGCCAACGGCCTGCTGTACTATGTGATGCCGCTGGTTGAAGGCGAGTCGCTGCGCGACAAGCTGACTCGCGAGAGGCAGTTGCCGGTGGAGCAGGCCGTCGAGATCACGCGGACGGTAGCCGGCGCGCTGGAGTACGCGCATGGCCGCGGCATCATCCACCGCGACATCAAGCCCGAAAACATCCTGCTGCAGCATGGGCAGGCGCTGGTCTCTGATTTCGGCATCGCTCTCGCCATGACGGCCATAGGCGGTGATCGCATGACGGAGACCGGCATTGCGCTTGGCACCGCGTACTACATGAGTCCAGAGCAGGCGCTCGGGGAGGCGACGCTCGACCCGCGCGCCGACGTCTACGCGCTGGGCGCAACGCTCTACGAAATGCTCGCGGGCCGGCCGCCGTTTTCCGCCGCCACTCAGCAGGGACTCATCGGGAAGATTGTCGCCGAGGCTGCCCCGTCCGTCGGGGTCGACCGACCGACGGTGCCACGGAATGTCGAAGCCGCCGTTCGCACGGCCCTGGAGAAGCTCCCCGCCGATCGCTTTGCCAGCGCGCAGGCCTTTGCGGACGCCCTGGTCAATCCCGCCTTCGGCGTCGACCGAACGGCGACCTACGAGGTGCCGCGGGTTTCATGGAAGGAGCGTATCGCCGTGCCCGCGGTCGCGATCGCACTGTTCGCTGGGGTGGCAGCGGGATGGGCGCTGCTGCGCACGCCGGCAACCCCTCCCGGCCAGGTGTTGCGCTACCGTCTCTCCCTGCCGCCGCAGCAGTCCCTGACGACTCGTTATGCGTCCCGGGTGGCCATCTCACCGGATGGCTCGCGACTGGTGTACATGGGACCGAGCACGCAGGGGGTGCAGCTCTGGGTGCGACGACGCGACCAGCTGTCCGGCGTGCCCATCCCGGGGACCGTCGGCGCCGCGGCACCGTTCTTCTCGCCAGATGGGTCACAGGTGGGTTTCCTCAATGTCGGGCGGCGGTCGCTGCAGGCGGTGGCCCTGGACGGTGGCGCGGTGACCACGCTGGTCGACAGCCTGGTCATGCGAGTCGGCGCGGCGTGGAGCCGGGAGGGCATCCTCTACGTCGATGAGAGACGCGGGCTGATGCGACTCCCTCCCGGGGGCACGCCGTCCGATGCCATCGTGGTGGCGGATTCCCTGGTCGTGAGAGACCCTAAGTGGCCGCAGTTCCTCCCGGACGGCAAGGGAGTGCTGTTCACGCGATCCGTGCGCGGCACCGGCAACGAATTCGAGATCGCGGCTCTCGCCACCGGAGCCACCACACCACAGACGGTCGCGCGCGGGCTGGTCGCCCTGCCGGCAGGGACAGACGCGCTGGTCTATGTGACGTCGCAGGGTCAGCTGCAGGTGGTACGATTCGATCCGGGGCGTCTCGAGGTGTCCGGCGATCCCCAGACCATCGCCGATGATCTCGAGATCCAGGTCGACGCCGTGGATGTCGCACTCTCCGCGCGGGGCACGCTCATCTACGGCACGCGCTCAGCGGTGCAGGATCGCTCGGAACTGGTGTGGACCGATCGAAGCGGGACGGCGCGTGTGCTCGACCGGAGCTGGCACGGCGACTTTCAGTCGGTGGACATTTCACCGGAGGGTGGCCGGCTCGCGGTGACGATGATCTCCGGTGGTCAGAGGATGGACGTCTGGACCAAGCCGGTGGAGGGCGGCACGCCGGCGCGGCTGACCCTGGGCAACGATCGCAGCTTTCGCGCGATCTGGAACCCGGACGGCAATCGTGTCGGCTATCTCGTGGAGCGGGCCGACTCGCGTCGGTTCTACGAGCGCCCGGCCGACGGCTCGGGTGAAGAACGGCTGGGCCTGACGCGTGAAGCCAACCAGGCGCGCTGGTCTTCCGATGGCCAGTGGTTGGTCTTTCGCACAGGCCGAGTCGATGCACTCGACATCTTCGCGCAGCACCTCGCTCCCGACAGCATCGTCATCACCGTCGCGGCAAGTCCCACCGCCAACGAGCATTCCCCGGCACTCTCCGCGGACGGGCGCTGGGTCGCGTACGTATCGGACAAGTCCGGATCGATGGAGGTGTACGTGCGCCCCTTCCCGAACACTGCCGCTGGGGAATGGCAGGTCTCAGACAGTGGCGGAACAGAGCCGCAATGGGCGCACAGCGGGCGCGAGGTGTTCTACAAGCAGGGTGGGCGCCTCATGGCCGCGGAGATCAGGGCGGCGACGTCGTCATTCGCCGTGGGCCAGCGACGCGCGCTCTTTTCGGTGGAAGAGTATTACAACTTCGTCTATCATCCCACGTATGCCGTCGCGAAAGACGACCAGCACTTCGCGATGATCCGATCGCGCCACTTCGGCGAGTCGTTCGACCTGGTGGTCATCGAGAACTGGTCCCCGCCGAGGGGCAACTGACGACCTGCGACAGCACCGCCTAACTAGTGTCCATCCTGAAACTCGGAGCGCGTGAAGGAGAGGGAGAGAGGAGAGCGACGCATCTTCTCACCACTCAGGCCAGATCGCTGAGTGCCCAGTACTGGGTGCTCGAACTGGGTGACACGTGCTGGCGCTGGGGTTCTGGCTCAGCATCAGCTCCAGGACCAAGGAAGCAGGTCGAGCATCCAGCACTCACTACTCAGGCCGGCTTCCAGCCAAGCTAACCAGTGATCCGACGAGAGTAGGGCTCCTCCACGATCCCCGGATCGGAGAACAGGGACGGTGCTGTAGCCCGCGGCTCCTCTCCAGGCGGATACGGCGAGATGCTCTGCGGGAAACGGAAGAAGTTCGACGGATCGTACTTGTTCTTCACCCAGAGCAGGCTGTTGTAGGCCTCGCCAAAGAACAGCCACCGGTAGTTCGATTGCGACCGGCGCGGATAGTCCTGGTTCGCGTGCCCGTTCAGGTACGGACTCCACGCCGAGATCATCTCCGCAAGAAATTTCCGGGCCACGTCGCGTTGCGTGCTGTTGGTCCAGAAGACGTCCTGCACCCAGTCGAAGTAGACTCTGCGGTGGATGAACGCGTTGCTGTCGACCGGGCGGGCGTTCACCGCGCCACCGTACACCTCGAGATTGGCAAAGGCCCAGCCGGATGCGTCGCGCCGGGCGGCATCCGTGAGCCCCTTCCATTCCGCCACGTCGAGCTGCCGGGCCAGGTACCCCGAGATCTTGTCCTCGAGGGCGTTGTCCGGGATGTCGGGGTAGGCGTACGGCTTTTCGATGAGTCCTTCGTTGAGAGCGTTGTAGGTATCCACCGTGTCGACTTCGTTGACCGCACCGGGGAGCGCCAGCAGGGGCGCGATGAGCTTGCGCCCCGCCTCCGGCTCGCCGTGATAGACGCCGCGCACCACCAGGCGTTTGGCGCCGTCCTGCGTGATCCAGGCGACCTGGTATCCCATTTCCCTGGGCGCCGCGTCGAGCATGTAGTCCCGCTGCAGCCTGTACAGCGCCTCTGCCGCCTGTGTCATGGGATAGGAGAAGCCGAAGCCCCACACTTTCCAGAGGTCATACAGCCGGTACTTCACCTCCAGTAACACCCCGAAGTTGTTACCCGTCCCGCCACGCGCCGCCCAGTAGAGATCGGGGTTGAGCGATTCGTTGGCGCGCACCGTCCTCCCGTCGGAAAGCATGACGAGGACTTCGCTCACGCTGTCGCAGTTCATTCCGAACTCGCGACTCGTCCAGCCGTAGCCGCCCCCCATCATGTGACCGGCCACGCACACATCAGGGCACGCCCCACCGGGCGTGTGCAGTTGATAGCCGTCGAGCACCGCATTGAGCGTGCCCAGGTTGGTACCCGCGCCTACGGTCGCGACGCGCCCTGCCCAGTCCACGGTGACGTAACAAATGCCACTCGTGTCAACGATCATGGCGTCGTCATCGACGGAGAATCCGGCGGTGCTGTGTCCTCCGGAACGGCAGAGGACGTGGAGACCGAAGCGGTGCGCAAACGCCAGGCTGTGCCACACGTCCTCGAACACCTTGCAGTAGACAATGATGTTCGGAAAGGACTGCCACACCGGATCCGACAGCTGACGGTCGTCGTTGTAGGCCGCGGATGAGGGCAGTATGACCGACCCGACGACCTGCGCCTGGAGGGCGGCGGCGTCGGCCGGAGTGAAGGGCGTCTTGCCGCTCCCGGTCGCGGGAAGTGCGCCAAGCTGTGCGATGGTGGCCTGGCGAGCGCGAACGGCGCGACTGCGGCGGTGGGGCATCCGTGTCTCTGAGTGAAGGAAGGCGCGTGCTGCGCGGACGAGAAAGTGCAAACCGGACCATCGGTCGTCAACGCGCTGCACGCCTTGCGAGGTGCTCTCCGTCGCACGAGGTTCATACCCCGCCGTCCCCCTGGCTCAAGGAGGCCTCGTGTCGTTCACCTCGCCGTACCTAACGATTCCCAGCATCACCATCCCCCAGCTCATCATCAAGTACCTGCAGCTGGAAGGCGTGGAGCGGATCTTCGGGATCCCCGGCGGATCGTTCCCCGACCTGCTGGCGCAACTGCACAGCATGCGCGACGCGCTGCCATACGTCGTGTGCAAGCACGAGACGGGGGCCGGCTACATGGCGGACGGATACCACCGCGTCAGCGGCAAGCTGGGGGTGGTGCTGGTGACGGCGGGTCCGGGTGCGACCAACGCCCTGACGGGGGCCATGAACGCGCAGGCCGGGATGACCTCCATGCTGGTGATCA
>DASWGU010000195.1:0-29536 GCA_036393555.1 Gemmatimonadaceae bacterium | reverse complement strand
CGACGAGCGCGTGGCCATCGACCAGCATCAACGTTATCTCATCGTCCAGTGTCGATGTGAGCGTATCGGCTCGCACGACCTGCCCGCCGTTGGTTACCTCTGTCACTACAATCTGCCATGCGTCAGGGAACACGAGACACGTTGTCGGTCCAGCGATGGTTCCGACCGCTTCGGCTCCTTTGGGATTTTGGGAATGCGGTACTCCCAAACAAACGCCCTCAAGTGAATCGTCTTGCAGCCGACGCCGTCGCACAGCGGATTGGCAACAAGCAAGGTGGGGAGGCTTTGGGGCGCAGGCTCGGTTGACGAAGAGCACCCGGCTCCGACCAAGCAGGCGAGCGCCATGCGCGACGGTCGCATCCGCAGAGACATCATTCGCCTCCTCGCAAGAACCATCATCACCGATACTCCTGTCCGGATTCCGAAACGACGGTGGGGCGGGCTGCTGGACCATCCCAACCGTATACGAAGACGGCATACCGAATGGACATTACAAAGCCACCCTTTAGCGTCACCGGACGCCAGCGCGTACCCGTACAGTGGGTCGCGACTCCGTCCTTCGAACCCACCATGCCGGGTGGCCGCCGCAGAGCGTTACCCTGATCACCACGCCGCCACAGCAGCGTCGCTGCATCCCAAGCAATCTTACACTGAAGACTTACCACGCCCTGTGCCGGGCAACTTCGGAATTGAACCAGGCCAAGACGTAATCCCCGCAAGCGGGCATCAAGTATCGACGCGTGTCGGAGGTCGAGATGCGGAATCGACGCTCCCCTCCACCAGTCGCCTGGCTCTGGAAGTCGCTCCCAACGAGTCAACTCCATTTCAGCCTCACGTGATCTCGCTCATCCTGGCGCCGTTGCAGCAAGATCCAACTTATGGTCAGCGTCCGGTCGATACGCTCAGAGTGATCCTCCTGTACCCACCATAAGTACTGGCTCGGAGTCAGCCTGGCTCCCGAATTGCACCCCGATGTGCGGGCGCACACACCCAGCAAACTGGCGACATTCCGACGCTGAAGTGGTTAGCCAGGCAAATTCGCGATCAGGTCCGTTTCTGCGAAGAAGAACCGGCTCTCGCTATCGGCATTCTCATCGGAATCGGACGCGTGGATCGCGTTCCGCTCCTTTGACGCCGCGTACAACCGGCGGACAGTGCCCTCCTCCGCCTGCGCCGGATCGGTCGCTCCGATGACCCGGCGCAGCTCCGCTACAGCATCGTCGCGGTCGAGCACCATGGGCATGCACGTGCCGCTGGTCATGAACCGGACCAGCGAGCCGAAGAAGGGCCGCTCCCGGTGAACAGCGTAGAAGTGCTCCGCCTGCGCGGTCGTCAGATGCATGACCCGCGCAGCGACGACCCGGAAGCCGGCGTCCTCCAGGTGAGCAATGATCCTGCCGGCCTTCCCCGATCCGAAAGCGTCGGGCTTGATGATGGTCAGGGTGCGGGACATGACGAACAGGGTCAAGGGTCAAGGGTCAAGGGTCAAGGGTCAAGCCTCAGAGACGTGCCCTCACCAGATCGACGAAATCCACCGGCCGCCTGGCCACCGCAATGCCGGCCTCCTCGAACGCGGCGATCTTCTCGGCGGCGGTGCCTGACGAGCCGCTGATGATGGCGCCGGCGTGACCCATGCGTCGTCCCGGCGGAGCGGTTTGTCCGGCGATGAACCCGACGACCGGTTTCTTCATGTGCTGCCGGACGAATCGCGCGGCCTCCTGCTCATCCGTCCCGCCGATCTCCCCCATCAGACAGATCACCCGCGTTTCCTGGTCGGCCTCGAACGCCGCCAGGCAGTCGATGAAGCTCGTGCCGTTGATCGGATCGCCGCCGATGCCGACGCACGTGGTCTGGCCGTGTCCGGCTCGCGTGAGCAGGTGGACTATCTCGTAGGTGAGGGTACCGGAGCGCGACACCACTCCCACCGAGCCCGGTTCGCAGATCCGCCCCGGGATGATGCCAACCTTCGCCTGGCCCGGTGTGATCAGGCCGGGACAGTTGGGCCCAACGAGTCGCGCGCCCTTCTCCTTCACGAACGGCCAGGCCCGGGTCATGTCGAGGACGGGCACGCCCTCGGTAATGGCGACAATGAGGCCGATGCCCGCATCGGCCGCTTCCATGATCGCGTCGGCTGCGAACATCGGCGGCACATAGATCACCGACGTGTTCGCACCAGTCGCCGCGGCGGCGTCCGCGACCGTGTTGAACACGGGAACCTTCCCCTCGAAGACCTGTCCTCCTTTCCCCGGCGTCACCCCGGCCACGACCTGGGTGCCGTACTCCATCATCTGCTTCGCGTGGAAGGAACCATCACGTCCGGTGATCCCCTGGACGACGAGGCGCGTGTCCCGATTGACGAAGATGCTCACGCGGCCTTCCCTCCGGTGGCGAGAGCGACCGCGCGCCGCACGGCCTCGTCCATGTCGGCGGACGCGGTGAAGCCGTTCTCGGTGAGGATCTTCATCGCCAACTCTTCGTTCGTTCCGGTCAGCCGGATCACGATGGGTACCTGTAGCGGGTTCGTCCTGGTGGCCGCGACGATGCCGTTGGCCACGTCGTCGGTGCGGGTGATGCCGCCGAAGATGTTGAACAGGATCGCCTTCACGCTCGCGTCCGCGGTGATGATGCGGAGTGCGGCAACCACCTTCTCCGGCGAGGAAGAGCCGCCGATGTCGAGAAAGTTCGCCGGCTCGCCGCCGTAGTACTTCACGAGGTCCATGGTGGCCATGGCGAGTCCCGCGCCGTTCACGCAGCAGCCGACGTTGCCGTCCAGCTTGATGAACGTGAGGTTGGCATTCCGGGCATCCACTTCGCTGGGCGCCTCTGCGCTGGTGTCGCGCAATGCCGCCACAGCGGGCCGGCGGTCGAGTTCGTTGTCGTCGATCACCATCTTGGCATCCACCGCCACGACCTCTCCGGTGGGCGTCACAACCAGCGGATTGATCTCCGCGAGCGAGCAGCCGCTCTGCACGAACCCGGCATAGAGCTGGTGCATGATTTTCGCCGCAGCGCGTGCCTTGGCGAGATCGGAATACAGGAAGAAGCCCAGCCGCATCGCCTCGAAGCCCTGGAGTCCGTATCGCGTGTCGACCGCGAGCTTGAGGATCTTCTCGGGAGTCTGCGCCGCGACCTCCTCGATATCGATGCCGCCGGCCGGGCTGACCATGAAGACCGGCCTGCGACTGGCGCGGTCCATGACGATCCCCACGTAGGCCTCGCTGGCAATGTCCGCGGCTTCGGTGACCAGGACTTTCTCGACCGTCAGCCCCTTGATCTGCATGCCGAGGATCGCGTTCGCCTTCTCGCGTGCTTCGGCGGCATCCTTCGCCAGTTTCACACCGCCGGCCCTGCCGCGTCCACCCGCGTGGACCTGTGCCTTGACGACCACCATCGTCCCCAGTCGCTCGGCAATCGCCTGCGCCTCGTCGGGCGTCGTCGCCACGTCGCCCGGCGGGATGGGCACGCCAAGTCCGCGGAGGATGTCCTTCGCCTGATATTCGTGGATGTTCACGCGTTCACCACCATGCTGAGTGTGTCGGGGTCATCGGGGATCCCGGACGGGACCCGTGCGCGGACTGTGAATGATGCGCGACTGGTTGCCCCGCTGACGCCCCGGCTGCCGGACACCGTTGTTACCGGGCGGTCATGCGCCGGGCGCCGGACGCGCAAGCTATCGGAGCCGTGGGATGCGATCAAGGTTGCCGGGCGCTGCGCAGGAGCCGTCCCAGCGCCTCATACGCCGATCCAATGCCGGCCCAGTCTGCGCGCCGCATTGCCTCGCGCATCGACTCGTAGAGTGCCTCGACACGGCGCCGGAAATCCTCCGGAGTGAGCGGCTCTTCGACCGCCACCGGCTCCGGAATTCCCGCGGCCTCCATCAGGGTTCTCCCGACCGACACGCTGTCTCCCTGCCGCAGTGCCGCCAGGAGTACCTGCATCGTACCGTCGGGGCGAACGAGGTAGTGCGTCTGCACCGCGACTGTGCTTGACGCGGTCGGAATGAGCCGCACGGGACCGGACACGGGTCTCGAACCGCGCAACACGGTTCGCAGGGAATCGGCTACCGCGTGCAGGTCGGTCACGATGCGAGACCACTTCGGTCCGGCGGGTTCCTGGCGCTGCCACCGGATCGCCGGACTGTAGCCACCTGCGGCGACGAGGATTCCGCGAACTTCATCGGTCGGCTCGAGGATCGGAATGGCAAGGGCTAGTTTGCCGCTTGTGCGGTCGAAGAATGGCGCCATGCCGGCCCGGGCAAAGACCGAGTCCGTGACCTGGACCGGCAGGTGCCCGCGGGCATCGTACTCACCCCGCATCCCGGCCTGGGACAGCGCCTGGGCCACGAGCCAGGCCCCGTCTACCGCCGGAGGGACGCGGGCGAGGAGGTCTGCATCCAGCGTTGCAGCGTCGGCAAACAGCTCGGGGAAACGGGCGATCCACGATGCGGCCATGGGGCCGGCCTTGGGCATGGGGACCGCGGTCGTGCGTCCGCTGCGGGCGTTCACCAGGGCTACGGCGGCATGATGCAGGTAGCGAACCTCAACGTCGCCGAACTGGAACTCACTGCTGAGCGGATACCAGTCGGACGCGGCGTACAGGTGGACGACCCAGTAGACCGAATCGCGCCATACCAGTGGTGTGACCCGCGTTTCCTGCTCGAAGAATGGATACAGCGCCCGGACCCGTTCCCTTACGTTCCGCCGAAGGACCACGCGAAGGGGTGGTTCGCCGATCCGGCGGCGCAGCAGCGAGGGGTTCTGCAGGGCCCATGCATGGGCCAGGCGATCGACGAACGACCGGAGCGACCGCCCGGCCACGGCGGATCCAGTATCGGCAAGGACGTAGTACGTGGCGGCGGAGTCGTGGATCAGCACGCCCCGGATCGATTGCGCATCGGGCAGCTCGGGATGCTCTCTCGATACCGCCGCTCCGCGATCGTCGGTGACATCGGCGGCGACGCGGGCGATTCCCCACGCCGGATCCGCTGTGGCCGATTCCGCGCCAACCGGCTGTTCCATCATGAACGCGACCAGCCGTCCGTCCTGTGCTTCCCATCCCATCGACCCGTTGGGCCGCACACCCTGGCGCGGTGTGCCGATGAGTCGCCGCAGCGCCTCGCCGTCCCACAGCGAGGTGCCCCGGACGGCGTCGGCGAACGTCAAGCGGACTTCACCGGCGGTGACGTGCTCCACTTCGTCGACGCCGAACGCGCGTCGCGTGTACCCGTTGCGGATCCCGCGATACGATTGCTCCTGCGCCTCGACGTCGGCCGCGGTCACGAAGCGCCCCGCCACGGCCGGCACGATCTGGCGCACCGTGAGCGTAGCCAGCAGCATCACCGTGATGGTGAAGAACGCGACGCGTACCTGCCCGATCCATCCCGCCCAGGCCACCAGCATCGCGGCGGCCACGGCGATGAGCGCCAGGAGCAGGTTGGACGGGATCGCCACACGATGGTCCACGGCGGACAGCGCACCCAGCGGACCGGTTCCTTCGTGCAGCAGGCCGAACGCATCCAGGCGGTAGCCCCACCCCAGGAGCAGCAGCAGCACCGACCCGAGCAGGAACAGATGGCGGCGCACATGGCCGCTCACGTACAGGCGGCCCTGCTCCCATCGAAGGCTGGGCGTGAGGGCGTACAGGAACACCACGAGCAGCGTCATGCCTACGAGTGCGACCATGGCCCACAGGTGCACCGAGGCTTCCAGGGGGATGTGATACATCCACGTTCCGAGATCCAACCGGAAGTACGGATCGGTTTCCCCGAACGGCTGGCCGTGGCGCATCAAATCGACCGACATCCACTCCTCGTGCGGGAGGGACAACGCCACGCCAATGATGATCGCGAGAATCAGCGCCGCTCCGGTCAGGATTTGCGCTGACACTTCCTCGCTGAACTCCAGGTTCCCGACGCGGCGTGGCAGCCGCAGCGACCGGACCGACTGGCGGACCGCGAGGAGGTTGGCGAAGGCGAACAGCGTTGCCAGAACGAACGCCCCGCCGCGCAGTAGCAGGTAGTCGGCGGCCCGCGCCAGCCACAGCCTCCCGCCATCGTGGGCGGCGTACCACTGGTAATCCACATACCAGCCGGCGAGGACGCGGCCCGCGAGCAGCAGCGCCGCGAGCGCGGCAATCGTCGTGAACAGCCAGCGGCGCGATGTCATGTCAGGGCGCGACGCCCTGCGCGCGCAGCCAGTCCTCCATCTCGCGCTGGATCTCACCGAGACGGTCGGCCGTCCTGGCCTCGTACCGCGTCACCAGTACCGGTTGCGTGTTGGAGGCCCGGATCAGGCCCCACCCATCGCCGAACAGTACCCGCACACCATCCACGTCTATCACGTCGTACCGCGCGCGGAAATGCCGAACCGCGTCGTCGACGACCGCGAACTTCCTCTCGTCGGGGCAGTCCACCCGGATTTCTGGTGTCGAGACGAACACGGGGACGTCGGCGAGCATCTGGTGCACCGATGTGCCGGCCGCCGCTACGATGCGCAGCAGCCGGGCGGCGCCGTAGAGTGCGTCGTCATGTCCGTAGAAACCCTCGGCAAAGAACATGTGGCCCGACATTTCGCCGGCCAGGGGCGCATGAAGCTGCTTCATGCGGTCCTTGATCAACGAATGGCCGGTTTTCCACATGACGGGCCTGCCGCCGGCCGCCTCTATGGCGTGCGGCAGTGCCTGCGAGCACTTCACGTCGAAAATGATGGGCTGCCCCACGCCGGTGCGCTCGAGCACGTCGCGGGCGTACAGAATGAGGATGTGGTCGCCCCACACGATTTCACCACGGTCATCGACGACGCCGATCCGGTCCGCGTCCCCGTCGAAAGCGATTCCAAGGTCGGCTCCCTGCATGCGGACCTCGCGAATGATGTCCTGCAGGTTCTCGACGACCGTCGGGTCCGGATGATGATTGGGAAACGTCCCGTCGCTCTCGCAGAAGAGATACGACGCATCCACGCCCAGTCGGCCGAACAGCCTGCCCGCGACCACTGCGCCGACCCCGTTGCCGCAGTCGATGACGACCTTGAGTCGCCGCGCCAGCGGGCCCGTGCGCTCCACGACGTCGTCCACGTATCGATCGACGATCGACTCGCTCCGAAAGGAGCCCTCGCCGGAGCGGAAGTGCCCGCCTTCGATGATGCCGAGGAGTTCCGCGATGCCCTCACCGTGCAGTGACTCGTGTCCCACGCAGAGCTTGAAGCCGTTGTACTCGGGCGGATTATGCGAGCCGGTGATCTGAATGCCGCCGGCGACCGCCAGGTGGTGCAGACTCCAGTACAGCAGGGGCGTGGGGACGACTCCGACGTCGACGACGTCCATGCCGCCACTGTTCAGCCCCCCCACCAGCGCGTCACGCAGGGTTTCACCGCTGGGGCGATTGTCACGGCCCACCGCGACGGCGCCCCCGGAACCGCGCTGTGCCAACAGCGTCGCGTAGGCCTGTCCGATCGCGCGGGCTGCTTCCCCGGTGAGGTCGCGGCCGACGATGCCCCGGATGTCGTACTGACGAAAGATTCCCGGCGAGATGGCCATGTTGTGCCCTCCCGGCCAGACGGTGGTGTGTCCGCCGGCCCCAGCAGGATTCAGAGATCCGCGACGCGGGTGTGTCGCGACGTATCGTCCTAACGACTGGTTCCGGTCGGCGCCGGCGACCCGGTGACGGCCGGTGACGGAATCGCCGCCGCGGACGGCATGCCGGGCATCACCCCGGTTCCGGCCCGCGCCCAGCGAACGACCGGATCAGGAAACAGTCCGAAGACGAGGAGCAGAGCCGCCGAGCCCACGATCACTGCGCGCGACAGGGGGCTGACCGACGGCAGCGCCGGCGCTCCCTCGGGCCGCGGTTTCATGAACATCACCATGACGACGTACAAGTAGTAACCTGCCGAAATGGTCGTGGCGAGCACGAGCAGGACGGCCAGCCGCACCTGCGGCGCCGGGGCATCGATTGCCGCCTGCAGGACGTACCACTTCGCGAAGAACCCCATGCCACCGAAGACCGGGAACCCAAGCATCGCGAGCATGAAGACCGTCATCGCGATGGCGAGGCCGGGTCGCTCGAACCAGAGACCGTGGAAATCCTCGATGCGCTCGCGCGGCGACTCCGTGCTGCCCAGACCGATGATGATGGCGAAGGCGCCCATGGTCGCGAGGGTATACGCCAGCAGGTAGAAGAGGAATGCACTGGTAGCCTGCGGGGTTGCAGCGGTCACGGCGACAAGCAGGAACCCGGTATGGCCGATGCTGGAGTAGGCCAGCATCCGTTTGATGTTGCGCTGCTGGAGCGCGACCAGGTTGCCAACCACCATCGTCGCCGCGGCGAGCCACCACAGCGCGTCATGCCAGGCCGTGTAGATGTGGCCGAATGCCTCGATCCAGACGCGCAGGAAGGCGGCGAACGCCGCCGCCTTGACGCCGGCGGCCATGTACGCCGTAATCGGCGTGGGCGCGCCCTCGTACACGTCAGGCGCCCACATGTGGAACGGCGCCGCGGCCAGCTTGAATCCGAACCCGACCAGCAGCAGCGCGACGCCCACAAGGAGCATCGGGCTGTCTCCCAGCGCCAGCGCGGCGATGCGGCCGCCGATCACCGAGAGGTTGGTCGCGCCCGTGGCACCATACACCAGCGCGATGCCATAGAGCAGGAACGCGGTCGAGAACGCACCCAGGAGGAAGTACTTCAGGGCCCCCTCCGCCGAGCGCGCCTGCCGGCGGTTCAGACCAACCAGGACGTACACCGCGATCGACATGGTCTCGATGCCGAGGAACAGCACCATGAGGTCGCGCGCCGCGGCCATGAGCATCATGCCGACCGTGGCGAACAGGACCAGCACGTGGGCTTCCGGCGTGACGATCCCCTCACGCGCGTTGTACTCCATCGACAGCCCGATGACGATGATCGTCGCCAGCAGGAAGATCACGTCCGATGTCCAGCGGAACCCGTCGACGGCGACCGGACCGGGTCCCGCTACAAACCCTGCCGCACCGAATCCCAGGACCGCCACCAGCGTGAGCAGGGCAACGACCATCGAGCCCAGTGCCACTCGACGCGAATGCTGCGCGCTCTCCGGGCTCCACGCGGCGTAGAGCAGCAGCATCATCGCGCCCGCGACGAGAACGAGATCCGGGGCAATGGCCAGAGTGAGATGCAGTGGCTTCGTGAGATCGAGGGCCAGCGCCTCGCCCTGCGTCTGCAGCCACCCGGGATGCATCATGTCAGCGGCCCCCCGACTCACCCGGTGCGCGCTGCGCCACGCTGCGCTGCGCGCCCACGGTCTCGACCAGCCGCTGTACCGACGCTTCCATCCGGTCCAGGACGGGCTTGGGGTAGACGCCCATCCAGAGGATGCCCGCGAGAATGGGAACCAGGAGTCCGAACTCGCGCCAGTTGAGGTCCCGCAGCGCCGCCATCTGCGGGTTGTCCAGCTTGTTGTAGATCATTCGCTGCAGCGCCCACAGGAGATACGCTGCCGCCAGAACGACGCCGGTCGCGGACACCACGGTGAAGACGGGATAGGTCCGGTAGGCGCCAACCATCACGAGAAACTCGGCGACGAACCCGTTGGTGCCGGGTAGCCCGATGCTGCTCAGCGCGACCACGGTGAGGATGGTGGCGAAGAGCGGGACGACCTTTGCGATGCCGCCGTAGTGGTCGATGAGACGCGTATGCGTGCGCTCGTAGATGATTCCCACGAGGAGGAAGAGGGCGCCGGTCGACAGGCCGTGGCCGATCATGACCATCAGCGCCCCCTGCACGCTCTCCACCGTGAGTGCGAAGATGCCCAGCATCACGAACCCGAGATGCGCCACCGAGGAGTAGGCCACCAGCTTCTTGATGTCGGGCTGCACCAGCGCGACCAGGGAGCCATAGACCACACCGATGACCGCCAGCGCGATGATCGCCGTGCGTACGGTCGGGTCCATCGCTACCGCCGGAAAGAACGGCAGCGCCACGCGCAGGAACCCGTACGTCCCCAGCTTGAGCAGGATGCCGGCGAGGATCACGGAACCCGCGGTCGGCGCCTCCACATGCGCGTCAGGCAGCCACGTGTGGAACGGGAACATCGGTACCTTGACCGCGAACGCCAGGAAAAAGGCGCCGAACAACCAGAACGAGCCGGCAGACGATTGGCTGGCCACTGCGACGATGGCGTCGTAGTCAAAGTTGGGGCGGCCGCTGGCGCCACCGGCCTGCACGCCAAGGTAGACGATGGCCACCAGCATCAGGAGCGAGCCGACCATGGTGTAGATGAAGAACTTCAGGCTGGCGTAGATCCGGCGCTCGCCGCCCCAGATCCCGATGATGAAGTACATCGGCACCAGCATGACTTCCCACATCACGTAGAACAGGAACAGGTCGCGCGCCACGAACACGCCCAGCATGCCGGTGGTGAGGAGCAGCATGAGGGCATGGTAGCCATGCACCTTGCTACGGATGCTGGTCCACCCACCGAGGATCGCGAGTGGCATCAGGAAGGTGGTGAGCAGCACCATCATGACGGACAGGCCGTCCACGCCCAGGGAGAAGCGCGCCCCCCAGGCATCGATCCACGGCCGGTCGAATCCCGCCTGCCAGTCCGCCACCCGCACATCGAGCGACCACCAGAGTCCCATCGACACCAGGAACTCGAACACCAGGATGGCGAACGTGAGCCGCCGGGCGGTCCGGGACGCGGCATCGCCCTGCCCCACGACCACGCCGTGCGCCCAGACGATCAGGGCGCCCAGGGTCGGGATCAGGAGCAGCGCCGGGAGCACCCAGGCGTTGTAGTTCAGGGAGGCGAGGAAGGCGGCCATCGGTCAGCTGAAGGAGAAAGCACCGAGAACGGCGAGCACACCGATGACCAGCACCCACGCGTACGTCCCGACCTGTCCGGACTGCAGGCGCGCGCCGAGCCAACCCAGACTGCGCATCAGCCACGCGCTCCCGTTGACGAACAGGCCGTCGATCAGGCCCGTATCCATGCCGCGCCAGAGCACGGTGCGCGACAGGCCGACCACGGGGCGCACGACGGCCCGATCGTAGGCTTCGTCCACAAAATACTTGTGCTCCAGCACCCGCTCGATTCCCGACGCCTCCCGGGCGTCCGCCTTCGGCACGAGCGCGGTCGGCTTCAACCGGGCGTACGCGTACACCATACCGCCGAGAGCGATCAGCACCGCCACTCCGATGAGGATCATCTCGGTGCCGAGAGCAAGATGCGCCTCCTCACCATGCGTGATGTTCAGCGCCGCCGCGCCGGTCACCGGCTCCAGCCAGTGATGGAGTGCCTGCGAGGCGCCACCGAGGAATGACGGGAGGTTCAGGACGCCCCCCACCGCGCTCAGCACACCCAGCACCACCAGCGGAATCGTCATGACCCGGGGGGCTTCAGCCAGGTGCTGCCGTTCCGCGTCGCCCGAGCGGTTGGGACCGTGGAAGGTGTAGATCATCATCCGCGTCATGTAGATCGTGGTCAGGAACGCCGCCGCCAGCCCCAGGACGTAGATCACCAGGAGCAGCGCGGATCCCGGAATGCCCATCCACGTCGCCTCGGCCAGCGTGGAGTGCTGCGTGCGCGCGAAGACCGACGCCAGGATCTCGTCCTTGGAGAAGAAGCCGGCGAGGGGTGGAATGCCGGCGATCGCCAGGGTGGCAATCCACATCAGCGCGAACGTCCACGGCATGTAGCGCCGCAGGCCGCCCATGTTGCGCATGTCCTGCGCGTCCTCGTGAGAGCCGGTGTGGTGAAAAGCCCGGTGCATCGCGAAGATCACCGATCCCGAGCCCAGGAACAGGAGCGCCTTGAAGAACGCGTGTGTCACCAGGTGAAACACGCCGGCCGCATAGGCGCCCACGCCCACGCCGATGAACATGTAGCCCAGCTGCGAGACCGTGGAATACGCCAGGACCTTCTTGATGTCCCACTGCTTGAGGCCGATGGTCGCGGCGAAGATCGCGGTCACCGCGCCCACCAGCGCGACCGTGAGACTCGCGACCGGTGCCAGGGAGAAGATCGCGGCGCTCCGGGCCACCAGGTACACGCCGGCCGTGACCATGGTCGCGGCATGGATCAGCGCGGAGACCGGTGTGGGGCCGGCCATGGCGTCCGGCAGCCAGGTGTACAGCGGGATCTGAGCGCTCTTCCCCGCACACCCGAGGAAGAAGAACAGGCCGATCGCGGTGATCACCGCCCCGCCCTCTTCCAGAGTGCCGACGCCCGCGTTCACGCCCACGAAATCCAGCGCGCCCACGTTGGCGAAGAGCAGGAACATGGCGACCAGAAACCCGAAGTCGCCGATCCGGTTCATCACGAACGCCTTCTTGCCGGCGTCCGCGTTCGCCTTGTCCGAGTACCAGTAGCCGATCAGCAGGTAGGAGCAGAGGCCGACCCCCTCCCAGCCCACGAAGAGGACCGGATAACTCGCGCCCAGTACCAGCACGAGCATGAAGAAGACGAAGAGGTTGAGGTACGCGAAGTAACGCGGGTACCCCGGGTCGTCCTGCATGTATCCCACGCTGAACACGTGGATCAGGAACCCGACGCCCGTCACCACCAGGGTCATCACCATGGAGAGCTGGTCCACCTGCAGGGCGGCCGGCACGTTCAGTCCACCGGCGACCAGCCACGGGAAAAGCGTCTTCACGAACGGTGCCTCGGCCTGCATACCCGCGACAACGGCAAACACGCCCAGCGCCACCGCAAACGACAGCCCCAGCACCAGCGGCCCGACGAGGCTGACGATCCGTGCGTACCGGTGCCTCGCGACCGCGTGGTGGTCGTCATGCGCTTGGGTCTCGTGGGCTCCGTGGGCGTCAGCGGACGGATCGGCCGGCCCCATGTGCGTCGCGGGAAGCAGCGACAGCAGCCCGTTCACCACGAAGCCGATCAACGGCAGGATCGGGACGAGCCAGATCCACTCCGCGAACGTGCCCGACAACGGATGCGCCGCGCCGGCGGCTTCCTGGAGCAGCATCACCCTTTCAGGAGATTGATGTTCTTGAGGTCCACGGTGTGGCCGTGGCGGAAGATCGCAATGATGATCGCCAGGCCGACCGCCGCCTCGGCGGCCGCCACGGTCATCACGAACACGACGAACACCTGGCCGGTTGCGCCGTAGAGCTTCGACAACGCCACGAACGAGAGATTCACGGCGTTGAGCATCAGCTCGACGCACATGAAGATCACGATCGCGTTCCGACGGGTGAGCACGCCGATGGTGCCGATCGTGAAAAGCACGGCGGACAGGGCGAGGGCTTCAGGAATCATGCAGCCCCCCGCCGCTTCCCGATCACCACGGCGCCTACGATTGCAACGAGCAGCAGGATGCTGGTGACCTCGAACGCCAGGAGGTGCTCGGTGAACAGCGGCGCCGCGATGTCGCCCACCGCGCCGCGGTCGGGCGGCCCGCCAAACACCGGCGCGGCCGGAACCTGCAGCCCGGTCACGAAACGCGTTCTGGCCAGAGCCATCACCTGTGCCAGCAGCGCCAGGCCAACCAGGCCGGCGGCGAGTCTGCCCCACCGTCCCCGGAAGTCGGACAGCTCGCCGTCCCGTCCGAGGTTCAACAGCATAACCACGAACAGGAACACCACCATGATGGCACCGGCGTACACGATTACCTGGATCACACCCACGAAGTGGGCGCCCAGCATGACGTAGAGCGCGGCCAGGTTGAACATGACCGCAACCAGCCATAGCGCCGCGGATACGGGGCTCCGGCGCGTCACGAACGCAATGGCCGACGCGATCGCGAGCAGCCCGAAGAGATAGAAGTGAACCTGGTAGAACAGACTCGGCGTGGCGGGCATTCGCGTTACTCGCCGCGCGGGTCGGCCGGGTCCCACAGCTCGCAGACGGCGTGCGTCTGGGCCATCAACCGCTCCAGATCGTACACGAAGCCTTCCCGGCTGTATTCCGAATTCTCGTAGTGGCGCCCCAGGTGAATGGCCTCCTCGGGGCAGACCTCCTGACAGTAGCCGCAGAAGATGCAGCGGAACTCGTCGATCTCGAACACCAGCGGATACCTGTTTCCCTGCTCGTCCTCGCCGGGCACCAGCTTGATGCAGTTGGCGGGGCACACGGTGGGGCACAGGCCGCATGCCACGCACTTCGCCTTGCCGTCTTCGGTCGTGAGCATCCGGTGCGTGCCGCGCCAGCGACGCGACAGGGGTTCCCGCTCCTCCGGATACTGCGTCGTGACCTTGTGCGGCCGGACCAGGTGGCGAAGGGTGTGCCCCATGCCCGCCAGCGTCGCGCGCACGTAACTCGTATCCGCGATCGGCCGCTCGACGACCTTCACTCCGATTGCCATCAGCGCGGTCCCAGGGGTGAGAGTCTGGCTCGCGCGTCGGCGAGCTGCCGCAAACGTGCCAGGCGCGCGCCGGTCACCGGCGCGGACGCGGGGCTGAGGATGCGGCCGCGGTCGAGGATCAGGAACACCCCGGCCAGCAGCACGGCGTTCACGGCGAAGAGGATCAGCCCGTATGCGAGTCCGCGGGCGAGTCCGGCAGCGTCCAGCACCAGGATCAGCGCTGCCGTGATCACGATGTACGCCAGCGCCACGGGCAGGAAGACCTTCCAGCCCAGTGACATAAGCTGGTCGTACCGGAAGCGCGGCAGCGTCCAGCGGACCCAGATGAACAGGAACAGGAAGAAGCCCGTCTTGAGCGCGAAGATCAGCATCGACACCAGCACCATCGCGAAGGGCACTGCGCCGGCATTGTCGCGTGTGGTGAAGGGAATGTCCCACCCGCCGAAGAACAGCGTCGCAATCATGGCGCTCGCCGTGATCATGTTGGCGTACTCGGCGATGAAGAAGAGCGAGAACTTCATCGCGCTGTACTCCGTGTGGTAGCCGGTCACCAGCTCGGATTCCGCCTCGGGCAGATCGAACGGCAGCCGGTTCGTTTCGGCGAACGCCGCGACAATGAAGATGAAACACGACACCGCCAGGGCGAACGCATTCCACACGTGCAGCGTCGCCTGCGTGTTCACGACCTGCGTCAGCGACACGTTCCCGACCAGCAGGAGCACGGGAATCAGCGAAAGCCCCATGGCGATCTCATAGGACACCATCTGCGCGCTGGACCGCAGTCCGCCCAGCAGGGCGTACTTGTTGTTCGACGCCCATCCGGCCAGCACGATGCCGTAGACGCCCAGCGACGTGATCGCCAGGACGAAGAGGAACCCGATCGGCAGATCAGCCAGCACCATGTCGATGCGCCCCCAGCCGGACGCCCAGGACGCGCCGAACGGTATGACCGCCCACGCCATCATCGCGGGCGCAAAGGACAGCACCGGCGCCAGCATGAAGAGCGCCCGGTTGGCGTACGGCGGAAGCGTCTCCTCCTTCATGATGTTCTTCAGGCCGTCCGCGATCGGCTGCAGTAGCCCATGCGGCCCAACGCGGTTGGGGCCGCGCCGGTCCTGGATCCAGGCCGAGATCCGCCGCTCAGCCAGCGTCATGTACGCCACGCTGATCATCCAGATGGTGAACACGCCGACCAGCTTGATCAACGTCGCGACAAGGAAGACGCCGAACGCCGGAACGCCCTGCGGATCGGGAACCTGGACGAGTGACAGAAACGCCGGGTTCACGTCGCCACTCCCGCCGCGGCGCCGGCCACCACCTGGCCGCGAAGCCCGAGCGACTCATGCGACATCCCGGCAAACCCGGCATGCGAGGCGGACAGGTGATTGAAAACCTGTCCCGCGCTCATGACGTTGAGCCCGTCGCCCAGTGCCTCGGCCAGGTCGGCCAGAACGTACCAACTGGGTCGGGCCAGACCTGGAGCCGCTCTGGCCTGGAGAAACCGCTGCACCCGTCCACGGAGGTTGGTGAAGGTCCCATCCTCCTCGGCAACGTTGCAGATGGGCAGCACGACGTCCGCTCGAGTCAGCGCCGCCGGCATGAACGTCGAAATCAGGATGACCGACGAGGCCCGGGAGAGCGCCGCAGCCTCGTCAGGCGAGACGTCATGGTCGGCCACGATCACGGCATCGCCCGCTGTGACGCCGCTGAGCGGCCGGTCGCTGCGTTCGAAGCCGAGCATCTCGGCGCCACGCCCGTTCGCCGCACGGTCGGCCCGCAGCGCGAGGTCCTCCACGCCGGCCAGCGGAGCCTCGGGGCCCTGCGCCACGCGGAATGCGCCCTTCCCTCCAGAGGACTTCACCAATCGCGAGAGCACGAACAGCGCTTCGTTGGACAGATTCGGCGAGCCCGCGACGAATACGCGCCTGCCCTTCAGCGCCTTCGCGGCGGCAGTGAGGGCCGCGTCCCAGTCGACCGGCTGCTGGCCTGACGGGCCGAGCACTGAGGGCATGTCCAGTCGGTCGGGCCGATTCATCCACCGGTAGTTCAGCCGCCCATGGTCGCAGAGGAAGAACTCGTTGACGTCGGCGTTGGGGCGCGGCCGGAGCCGGACGACGGCGTTATCGCGCGTTTCCACGATGAGGTTGCAACCCTGGCTGCAACCCGTGCAGACCGACGCCGTGCGGTCCAGCTCCCACGCGCGGGCCTTGTTGAGGAAATCCTTGGAGAGCAGCGCGCCGACGGGACAGAGATCCACCACATTGCCCGCCCAGGGGTGCGTGAGGTCCTTTCCCTCGAACTTGCCGATGAAGGCACGGTCGCCCCGTTCGCTGACGTTCAGCACGGCGTCCCCGGCCACGTTCTCCATGAACCGGACGCAGCGCGTACAGAGGATGCAGCGGTTGGGGACGTACATGACGTCGCCGCCGAAATCCTCCACCGGGTTGAAGCGCTTGGGCTCACGGTAGCGCGAGTCGGCGCGGCCCTCCTGATACGTGTAGTCCTGCAGTTCGCACTCACCGGACTGGTCGCAGATCGGGCAATCGAGCGGATGATTGATCAGGAGCATCTCCAGCACGCCCTTTCGGGCCACGCGCGCGTTCTCGGCGTGCACGCGCACGACCTGCCCTTCGGCGACCGAGGTGGCGCAGGCCGGGGCCAGCTTCGGCGCCTTCTCCACATCCACCAGGCACATGCGGCAGACGCCCGCCACCGGGAGCCCGGGGTGGTAGCAGTAATGCGGGATCAGCACGCCGACCGTCTTGGCGGCTTCGAGAATCGACGTGCCGGCCGGTACCGAGACCGACCGTCCCTCGATGGTCAGGTTGACGAGCGGCGTTTCCGTGGGGGCCATCAGGTCACGATCGCGGGAACGGTGTGGACGGTCCGGCGCGTGATCAGCGCCTCGAACTCGTTGCGGAACTTCTGGAGTCCCGATACGACCGGCGCTGCGCACGAATCGCTGAGCACGCAGATCGTCTTGCCGGTCATGTCGTCGGCGAGGTCCAGGAGCGTATCCAGATCCTCGGCCGTGCCGTCGCCGGCGACGATGCGCTCGAGGATCTTCGTCGTCCATGCCGTACCCTCCCGACACTGGGTGCACTGCGCGCAGCTCTCGTGAGCGTAGAAACGGGCCAGCCGGGCGACCTGTCGCGGGACGCTCTGCGCGTCGTCCAGCACGATGCAGCCGGCGGAGCCGAGCATGGTCCCGACACTCACCATGCCCTCGTAGTCCATGGGGGCGCGTTCAGCCTCCTCGATCGTGATGATCGGGACCGACGAACCGCCGGGGATCACGGCCTTGAACGTGCGTCCGCGCGGCGGGCCGCCGCAGAGGTCGTACAGGAAGTCCTTGAACGGAAAGCCCATCTCGACTTCGTAGTTCCCCGGACGCGCCACGTTGCCGCAGACCGACCAGAGCTTGGTGCCGGTGCTTTTCGGATTGTCCGGGCGCGCCATCTTCCGGTACCATTCGCCGCCGTTCACCAGGATGTGCGGCACGGCCGCGAGCGTTTCGACGTTGTTGATTGTCGTGGGCATTCCGAAGAGACCGGCGGCCGCGGGGAACGGGGGCTTGATCCGCGGGTTGCCTCGCTTTCCCTCGAGAGAGTTCATCAGTGCGGTCTCTTCACCGCAGATGTAGGCGCCGGCTCCCTTGTGCACCCACACATCGACGCGCTTGCCGGAGCCCATCGCGTTCGCACCGATGATGCCGGCCTGGCGAGCCTCCGCCACGGCCTGCTCCATGACCTGCAGCGGCTCGGTGAATTCGCCGCGAATGTAGATGTATGTGGTCTCCGCCCCGATGGCGTGCGCGGCAATCGCGCACCCCTCGATCAGCCCGTGAGGCGTCCACCGCATGATCTCGCGGTCCTTGAACGTGCCGGGCTCGGACTCATCGGCGTTGCAGCACAGGTAGTGCGGCTTGTCATCGCCCAGCTTCATGAACGACCACTTCAGTCCCGTCGGGAACCCTGCGCCGCCCCGCCCGCGGAGCCCGGAGTCTTTCACGACCGCCTGGATTGCCAGCGGGTCCATGCCCAGCGCCTGTTCCAGGGCGCGGTAGCCGCCACGCTGTTTCCAGCCGTCCAGCGAACGCGCCCCGGCGTCGCCGAAGTGCTTCGACAGGACCGTGGTCTCGCGCTGATGTGGTTGGTGTGGAAAGCCCATGAGTCGTCAGTCGTCAGTCGTCAGTCGTCAGTCGTCAGCGTCAGGTCAGGTCAGCGTCAGTCGCTGCTCGGGAGGCGGCATGGCGTCTCACGATTCACCTGCTCTCAGCCATAGCGCGCCAGGATGTCCGGCACCTTCTCCGGTGTTACCGATTCGAGGAAGTCCGCGTTCACCATCACCGGGGTCGCGAAGCCGCACGCACCCAGGCATTCGACCTCGGTCACCGTGTACTTGCCGTCCGGCGAGGTCACACCGAGTTCGCCGCATCCGGTCTTCTCAAGAAATGCCTTCACTACGTCCTCGGCGCCGCAGACATGGCACGGCGTGGTCGTGCAGATCTGAACGAAGTGCTTTCCGACCGGATGCTGGTGATACATGGTGTAGAACGTCACCACGCCCTTCACGTACGCCGGTGTGAGTCCCAGTACGGTGGCTGTTTCCACCATGCCATCCGGGCTGACCCAACCGCGCGCTTCCTGGACCATCCAGAGCGCTGGCAGCAGGGCCGCCTGCTTTGTCGGATAGCGCTCGAGCAGCGCGTCGAGCCGCGCCCGCGCCTCGCCCGTGAAGACGGGCACATGCGGCTCGTGGTCGTGCGGGTGGGGCGTGATTGAAATGGCACCGCCCCCGGCGGAAGGTCCGTGGCTCATGTATCGAATTCCCTTTGCCTGCTGAGGGCTGGCCTCAGGTCTCTCATCGGTCGATCTCACCCATGACAATGTCGATGCTCGCGTTGATCGCGATGACGTCGGACAGCAGATGCCCCTCCGCCATCTTGGGGATCGCGGAGAGATTCACGAACGACGGTGGACGGATCCGCCAACGCACCGGCTTCGGCGTGCCGTCGGACACGAAGTAGTAGCCCTTTTCGCCCTTGGGGCTCTCCACCGCCACGTAGGTCTCGCCCACGGGCGGCCGCGGGCCCTCCATCACCTGCTTGAAGTGATGGATCATCGACTCCATCTCGCTGGTGGCTTTGCTCTTGGGCGGCAGGATCAGCCGCGCGTCATCGACATTCACCGGACCGTCGGGTAGACGCTCCACCGCCTGCTCCAGGATGCGCACCGATTGGCGCATCTCTTCCATGCGCACCAGGAAGCGATCGTAGACGTCGCCGGTGGTCCCGACGGGTACCTCGAAGTCGTAGGTCTCATAGTCGCAGTACGGGAAGTCCTTCCGCACGTCGTAGTCCACTCCCGAGGCACGCAGCATGGGACCGGAAAGGCCGTAGTTCAACGCCTCCTCGGCGTTCAGCGCCCCGATCCCGATCGTCCGGCCGACCCAGATGCCGTGGCGGGTGACCATGCGATCGACTTCGGCGATCGTCTTCGGTAAGGTGCGGATGAAATCCCGCAGGCCGTCCATCCAGCCGTCGGGAATGTCGGCCCCCATCCCGCCGACGCGCGTCAGGGTCGTCGTCAGGCGCGCTCCGATCCACTGCTCGAACAGCGTGTAGATCCGCTCCCGCTCCTGGAAAGACCAGAGGAACGGAGTGAATGCCCCGATGTCGATGCAGGTGGTTCCCAGCCAGACCAGGTGCGACATGATGCGCGAGAGCTCCAGCGCGATCACCCGGAGCACCGTGCACCGGGGCGGGACCTCGACCCCGAAAAGACGTTCCGCGCCGATCGAAAACGCGACGTTGTTCCCCGGCGAGTTCAGATAGTCCTCGCGATCCGTCCAGGGAATGATCTGGTTGTACTGCCGGTACTCCCCGATCTTCTCGAAGCCGCAATGCAGGTAGCCCACGTGCGGGATGCAGCGGACCACCGTTTCACCGTCCAGCTCCAGCACCAGACGGAGCACGCCGTGCGTGGCGGGATGCTGCGGCCCGATGTTGATGAGCATGTGCTCACCCTCGAGCTCCGGCTCCAGCGCGGGCATCGGCTCGAGCGTCGTGACCCGGCCGCCCTCATTCACTACCAGCGGGGAGCGCTGGGGCCGCCCTTCCGCATCCAGTCCGGAGGTTGCCAGCGTCACTTCAACCGTTCGCTTCGACATGGCGTCCCTACTCCCCCGGCCGCTGGCCGCGCGCGAGGCGCTGCCGCATTTCCGCGGGCAGGTCCTCGAAGGCATCGGCGATGCTCAGCTCGTGCATCGAGTACCGGGTTTCCGGCTGAGCGGCCAGCGCCTGCCTGAGTTGCTCGGAGCGGGAGAACCGGCCCCGCAACGGGAAGTCCTTCCGGAGCGGATAACCCTCCTGGTACTGCTCCCACATCAGGATGCGCCGCAGGTCGGGATGGCCCTCGAACAAGATCCCGAACATGTCGTAGCATTCGCGCTCGAGCCAATCCGCTCCCTTGAAGACCGGCCAGACGCTCGGGACGCGCAGCGGTGCCGTCCTGGCCAGTTCCGCCTTCAGTCGAAGGAATCGGCGGTACGGGATCGAACGGAGGTGCCAGACCACCTGAACCGGCAGCTCCAGGTCGCGATATTCCACGGCCGTGACGTCCGCGAGATAGTCGTACTGCTCGGCGTCATCGTCGTGGAGGTAGCGAACGACCTCGAGCGCGGACGCTGGCTGGATGTACACCGTGGTCTCGCCCCACACGACCTCGGTTCGCACGTGCGCGGCGCTGAAGCGCAGGCGAATCCGTTCCGCGGAAGGATTCGCCGGACCGCCGCGGTTGGGGAGGTTGCGGGGTGTTACCGGGACATGGTCCGGCGCGGCGGAGCCCGCGGTTACCAGGGCCGGGGTGCTCACAGGCCTGACCGCGTCTGGTGGACCGAGTTACCGAACGGCTCGGACAGTTCGTCGATCACCGGCGGCGGGATGTACAGCTTGCTGGAGGGATCCGGTTCCATTTCGTCGCGGAGACGATTGTCCGAGAGGCGCTCGCGCTTGACCTTCTCCTGCAGCATCAGGATGCCGTAGAGGAGACCCTCGGGCCGTGGCGGGCACCCCGGGACGTAGACGTCCACCGGGATGATCGTGTCGATCCCCTGCACCACCGCGTAGTTGTCGAACATCCCGCCTGACGAGGCGCACGCGCCCATCGAGATGGACCACTTCGGCTGCGGCATCTGCTGCCAGATGCGCCGGAGCACCGGGGCGAGCTTGAACGGGACCCGACCGGCACAAATCAGCACGTCCGCCTGGCGCGGCGAGAAGGACATCCGTTCCATTCCGAACCGCGCGAGGTCGAACTTGCTTGCTGCCGACGCCATGAATTCGATCGCGCAGCAGGCGGTCCCGAACGGCATGGGCCAGAGGGAATTCGCCCGCGCCCAGTTCACCAGGAGATCCAGGCGCGTGGTGATCCACCCTTCCTGTGAAGGGGGGACAATGTTCACCATTGCGCCATCGGGTCGAGGCGTCAGTCCCACTGCAGCGCCCCCTTCTTCCAGACGTAGAGGAACCCGACCAGCAGGATGACCATGAAAACGATCATCTCGCCCAGGCCAAAGAACGACACGGCACCAGACGGACAGGTACCGGCGACCAGGGGTGCCGAGCAGGACAGCTGCCGGAAATACACACCCCACGGAATCATGAACACGGTCTCGATGTCGAAGATGATGAACAGCATCGCGACCATGTAGAACTTGACGGAGAACCGCTCGCGCGCATCGCCCAGGGGTGGGATACCGGACTCATACGGAGTGCTCTTGACCGGGGTCGGTCGGCTCCGGATGGTCAGGTGCGAGAGCGCGGTCATGGCGACCGCGTTCAGGAGCACGAACCCCAGCAGAAGGAGGATGGGCAGGTACGTGCGGTCCATTGGGTTCCGGACTTCGTGAAAAAATTCACTTGCGGCGAAATCGAAGTTATCCTGCGTCGCGAGAAGGTGTCAACGGAGGCGATTCGTCCCGTCGTCGGTCCGCGGAAATGGTGGCCCGGTCGATCCTCGCGGCAGCCATTGCGTTTGGATTCGGAACCGTCGCGGAATACATTGCCCGCGCCTCACCCGTCCGCCGCCCCCAGTCCCTCCGTGTGATGTCCATTCAGAACGATCGCTGGATCACCGAGATGGCCACGCAGCACCGCATGATCGAGCCCTTCGAGCAGAGCCAGGTGAGCGATGGGGTGATCTCCTATGGCGTCAGTTCCTATGGATACGATATGCGGGTGGCGGGCGAATTCCGGATCTTCACCAACGTCCTGAACTCGGTGGTGGACCCCAAGCACTTCGATCCCCGGTCATTCGTCGAGTTCGAGGGAGACGTGTGCATCGTCCCGCCAAACTCGTTCGCTCTGGCCCGCTCGGTGGAGTATTTCAGGATTCCGCGCGACGTGGTGACCATCACCGTGGGTAAGTCGACGTACGCCCGCTGTGGCATCATCACCAACGTCACGCCGTTCGAGCCCGAGTGGGAGGGCTTCGTGACGCTGGAGATTTCCAATACTACTCCGCTCCCGGCGCGCATCTATGCCAATGAGGGCATCGCCCAGGTCCTCTTTTTCCGCGGCAACGAACCCCCGCTGGTCTCCTACCGCGACAAGAAGGGGAAATACCAGGGCCAGACGGGGGTTACCCTACCGCGCCTCTAGCTAGCCGGCCTGAGTCGTGAGTGCTGGATGCTCGACCTGCTGCCTGGTCCTGGAGCTGGCGCTGAGCCAAACCCCCAGCGCCAGCACGTGTCACCCAGTTCGAGCACCCAGTTACTGAGCACTCAGCTGGCTTAGCTAGCTGCCGGCCTGAGTCGTGAGTGCTGGATGCTCGACCTGCGGCCTGGTCCTGGAGCTGGGGGCCACGTCCGGCGGTCGGGCGGGGGGCCTGCCCCGAGCCGGTTCCGGGGACGGTACGCGGCGCACCGGGGACCGTATGAGGCGTTCATTGACTTGCCTGTTGCGCAATGCGAGGTGGCTCCACACTTTATGGCGCGTGCCGGCAGGCTGGCGCGTGCTGACCCGAATTCAACGCGCGACGGGGCGTTCCCTGGAGGGGCGTCCCGGGTTTTTGAACCCAGTAGTGGGGGCTTCGACCACCCTCACGGATTTGATGACCTCGACCCCTCGTTGGAGGTACACATGAAGCGTGTCCTTTCGTTCGGTGCTGTGGCCCTACTGCTTCTCGTTCCGGTTGCGGGTGCGTCTGCGCAGGGTAAGCTGTCGGGTTTCGCTGCCATCGGCGCGACAACCACCACCGGTGAGTTGAAGGACGCCGACAGCACCAAGTCTGGCTTCTTTGGCCAGGTTGGTCTCGAGTACAAGGTTTCAGAGCCTCTCTGGCTCCGGATGGACGCCTCCATGGGCTGGAACGACCGCATCACGGCCTACGCCGAGGACGCGTACATCTGGACGTTCGTGGCCCGGTTGGAGTACTGGCTGCCGTTCGGATCCGACAAGTTGCGGCCGTACGTCAATGGCGGCGGTGGGCTCATGCTGTACAAGCGGAATCCCGGTGAAACAGGTCGCGAAGACACCCCGGAGTTCACCACGAAGAATCGCATGATGGTGAGCGGTGGCGTGGGCCTGGACTACAGGATCGGCGGCACGAGCATCTTCGTCGAAGGGCGCTACGACATGGCGTTCGCGAAGGATGGCGAGGAAGGCTCTCGCACCCTCATCCCGATCATGCTCGGCGCGCGCTGGGGCGCGTGGTAAGCTGATCCGGCGTCTCCTCAGCAACGGGCCCCGCCATCTGGCGGGGCCCGTTCCATTCTCCGCCTGCCTGCCCCGCGGTACCTGCTAGCCGGTGTCGCCCGAGTCGGCCCGCTCGAACAGCGTTGCCATCCAGTAATCGCGGTTCATTCGCGAGATCACGTCGATCGAAATGTCCTTGGGGCACGCGGCCTGGCACTCACCGAACAGCGTGCATCCGCCGAAGTGCTCCAGGTCCATCTGGGCGACCATCGCGAGCGCGCGTCGACCACGCTCCGGCTGGCCCTGTGGGAGGTAGCCGAGATGGGTTATCTTCGCCCCGGTGAACAGCGACGCCGATGCGTTGGGGCACGCGGCGACACACGCGCCGCAGCCGATGCATGCGGCCGCGTCCATGGCCGCGTCGGCCGCCGGCTTGGGAACGGGGAGACTGTTGCCGTCCTGCGCGCTTCCCGTCCCCACCGAAACGAACCCTCCGGCCTGGACGATGCGGTCCAGCGCACTGCGGTCGACACAGAGGTCGCGAAGCACGGGGAACGCCGCCGCACGCCACGGTTCGAGCGTGATCGTGTCGCCGTCGCGGAAGCTGCGCATGTGCAGTTGGCAGGTGGTCGTGGCCTGCATGGGACCGTGCGCGACGCCGTTGATCATCATCCCGCAGGTGCCGCAGATTCCCTCGCGGCAATCATGATCGAATGCGATCGGGATATCGCCGTGCTCGATCAGCCCTTCGTTCACGACGTCGAGCATTTCGAGGAACGACATCTCCGGGCTGACATCCTGCGCGTCGTACGTAACGAAATGTCCCGGCACTGCCGGTCCATCCTGCCGCCAGACCCGGAGCGTCAACTGCAACGGGTCGCTCATTTGTAGCTCCGCGTGGCGAGCTGCACGTTCTCGAACACCAGCGGCTCGCGATGCAGCACCGGGGGCCGGCCCGCGGGCGCGTGTTCCCACGCGGCCACGTAGCCGAACCGCTCGTCGTCGCGCTGCGCTTCGCCGTCAGCGGTCTGGTGCTCCGTGCGGAAATGGCCCCCGCAGGATTCCTCGCGATGCAGTGCGTCGGTGCAGATCAACTCGGCCAGCTCGAAGAAATCGGCCACCCGGCCGGCGTGTTCGAGCGACTGGTTCAGCTCCTGGCCGCTGCCGGGCACGTTCACGTTCTCCCGGAACTCATCCCGCAGCGCCGGAATCCGCTGCAACGCGTCGCGCAGCCCCGATGCGTCGCGCGCCATCCCGCACTTCTCCCACATGACCGCGCCCAACTCGCGATGGAAGGACTGCACGGTCCGGCGACCCCGGACGCCAAGGAGCCTCCGGGTCCGATCCCCGACGACGCCGATGGCCTCGCGCACCGCCGGGTGCGATTCATCCAGCGGTTCCAGATTCGCCCCCGCGAGGTAGTGGCCGATGGTGACCGGAATGACGAAGTATCCGTCCGCCAGGCCCTGCATCAGCGCGCTGGCGCCAAGCCGGTTGGCTCCGTGATCCGAGAAGTTTGCCTCGCCCAGGACATGCAGGCCCGGGACGTTGCTCATCAGGTTGTAGTCGACCCAGAGTCCGCCCATCGTGTAGTGCGCGGCCGGGTAAATGCGCATCGGCAGCGCGTACGGATCTTCGGCCGTGATGCGCTCGTACATCTCGAACAGATTGCCGTAGCGTTCGCGGATGGTGTCCTCGCCAAGTCGGCGGATGGCATCGGCGAAGTCGAGGTAGACACCCAGTCCGCCCGGGCCGACGCCCCGGCCTTCGTCGCAGACTTCCTTCGCGGCGCGCGACGCGATGTCGCGGGGAGACAGGTTGCCGAAGCTGGGGTATTTCCGCTCCAGGTAGTAGTCCCGCTCGGCTTCAGGAATCGCCGACGGCGCCCGGTTGTCGCGCGGTGCCTTCGGCACCCAGACGCGGCCGTCGTTCCGGAGGGACTCCGACATCAGCGTGAGCTTGGACTGATAGTGTCCGCTCTGCGGAATGCACGTCGGGTGGATCTGGGTGAAGCAGGGATTGGCGAATAGTGCGCCCTTCCGGTGGGCGCGCCAGATGGCGGTGGCGTTGCTTCCCTTTGCGTTCGTGCTGAGGTAGAAGGCATTCGCGTAGCCGCCCGTCGCGAGGACGACGGCGTGACCCGTATGGGCGCTGACGTTGCCCGTGATCAGGTCGCGTACCACGACACCGCGCGCCATCCCGTCGACGAGGACGAGTTCGAGCATTTCGGTTCGCGCGTACATCTGGACGCCACCGCGTGCCACTTCCTTTTCCAGCGCCTGATAGGCGCCCAGCAGGAGTTGCTGTCCGGTCTGCCCTCTGGCGTAGAAGGTCCGCGACACCTGCGCGCCGCCGAAGGACCGGTTGGCCAGGAGGCCGCCGTACTCCCGTGCAAACGGTACGCCCTGGGCGACGCACTGGTCGATGATCTGGACCGACACCTGGGCGAGACGGTACACGTTCGCCTCGCGGGCGCGGAAGTCGCCGCCCTTTACCGTGTCATGGAAGAGGCGCCATACACTGTCGCCGTCGTTCTGGTAGTTCTTCGCCGCGTTGATGCCGCCCTGTGCCGCGATGCTGTGCGCGCGACGGGGTGAATCCTGGAAGCAGAAACAGGAGACCCGGTATCCCAGCTCCGAGAGCGTGGCGGCTGCCGAGGCGCCCGCCAGCCCCGAGCCCACCACCAGCACATGGTATTTCCGCTTGTTGGCCGGGTTGACCAGCTTGACCTCGGCGCGATGCCGGTCCCACTTCTCCTGCAGCCGGCCGGCCGGAATGCGGGCGTCGAGTGTCACGCGACAGTGCCTAACGGTTTGACGACGCGGTGGCGTCGTGCGTGGCGTCCGTCCCGATCGCACCAATGAGCACACCGACGGGGACCGCGGTAAACCCCAGCCAGAGTACCACGGCGAGGGTGGTGGCCACCGGGCGCACGAACGGATTGGGCCGGGGACGCGACAATCCCAGCGTCCGGATGGCGCTCCATGTCCCGTGATACAGATGCAGCCCGACCACGATCATCATGACCAGGTAGAACGCCGCCATGATCCGTTGCGTACCGAACGCGCCAACCAGGTTCGCGTACGGGTTCCCGTCAATGAATCCGGGCAAAAGGTCGCCCGTCGTGAAGTGCAGCAGGTGGATCACGATGAACAGGGCAACGAGCAGCGAGAACCAGCGAATGGTCCGCGCGGCCACGGTTGCGACCTGGGATTCACGTTTGTCGTAGGCCGTCGGCCTGGCTGCGGCACTCGAACGGGTGAGCTGCAGTGCCGCCGTCGCATGCACGACCACTGACACCAGCAGGACGGCGCGAGCGGCCCAGAGCAGCTCCGGCGCGCTGTGCAGCAGGCGGGAGTAGGCGTTGATGTGCTCCGGACCTGCGAAGGCCAAAAGGTTGGCCGTCGCGTGCATCACGAGAAAGCCGGCCATGATCAATCCGGTTACCGCCATGGCGACCTTCTTCCCGACTGTCGACGACGCGAACTGCGTGAGTCGTCCGGTCGAGGCGCGGGCTGGTCGGGTGGCAGAAGTCATCGATTCTGGGAGGTAGCCTCGCATCCAGGGCGGTCGGCGGATCGCCGCCACGCCCCCGGACAGCACGCCTAGATGCTCAGCTTCGCCATCGGTTCCCGGACTGCGTCGGCACTCGCGGCGAGCGCCGCCCGCTCGTCCCCGGTCAGTTCCACGTCAAGCACTCTCTCGAGACCGTTACTGCCCAGGACGCACGGCACGCCCAGGAAGAGACCCGACTGTCCGTATTCACCCTCGAGCCACACCGAGCACGGGAGCACCCGTTTCTGATCGCCCACGATCGCCTCCGCCATCTGGACCGCGGCCGCCGACGGCGCGTAGTAGGCCGATCCCGTCTTGAGCAGGGAGACGATTTCGGCTCCCCCTTTCCGCGTACGGTCGACTATGGCGTCCAGTGTTGCGCGGTCCATCAGTTGCGTGACCGGAATGCCACTCACCGTGGTGTAACCGACCAGTGGAACCATGGTGTCGCCATGGCCACCCAGGACCATCGCCTGGATGTCGCGCACCGACACATCGAGCGCCTCCGCCAGGAAGGCGCGATAGCGCGCGGTGTCCAGCACGCCAGCCATCCCCAGCACGCGGTGCCTCGGGAAGCCCGTCACCTTCATGGCGACGTAGCACATCACGTCGAGTGGATTCGAGACGATGATGAGGATCGCCCCGGGTGACGTTCTGGCGACCTGCTCGCTCACGCCCTTCACGATGCCGGCGTTCGTGTTCATGAGATCGTCGCGTGACATGCCCGGCTTGCGCGCAATGCCCGCGGTGATGATCACGATGTCCGACCCGGCCGCTTCCTCGTAGCCGTTGGCGCCGATCACCCGGCTGTCGAAGCCCTCGATGGGTGCCGTTTGCCACTGGTCGAGTCCCTTGCCCTGCGGCACGCCTTCGAGGATGTCGACCAGCACCACGCGGCGGGCCAGTTCCTTCTCCGCCAGACGTTGGGCGGTCGTCGCGCCCACGTTTCCGGCGCCGACCACGGTGATCTTGTTGACCATGAGTGTTGTTCGTTGAACGGAAGACTCGCGATTGCCTCGGCAAACTAGCGGCGCGATACGATCGGTTCAACGACGCGTGCGCGGAGGGTCTGCGTCAGCCGCCGACCTGCGACAAGGCACGAAGTCCGCCGACCTGCATCTGCAACAGGGCATGTTCCTTCGGCTTGTCAGCCAACGCCTGACGGAACAACGGTTCGAGCGCCTCGCCCCGCCGCAACGGATCGCGGAGGTTCACCTCATGATCGCCGTACAGGCAGGTGCGCAATCGTCCGTCCGCGGTAAGACGGACGCGATTGCAGGACCCGCAATACGTGTGCGTCATCGGCGTGATCACGCCGACCGTACCAGCCGCGCCCTGCAATCGATGGTACGCTGCAGGCCCGTTGCCCCGCGCAGGACCCGCGTCGCTGTCCAGCGGGGCGAGCGTCTCGATCCGTCGCAGGACCTCGTCGCTCGGCACGACGTGTTCCCACGTCAGCTCCCTCATGTCACCCACCGGCATCAGTTCGATGAACCGGACGTGCCATGGCCGGTCAAACGTGAGGCGCGCGAAATCGAGTATCTCGTCGTCGTTCTTCCCGCGCAGCACCACGACGTTGAGCTTGATGGGGTCGAGCCCGGCCCGCTGGGCCGCCTCGGCGGCCATGACTGGATCGAAACGCAGATCGCGGCGCGCGATGGCAGCGATCCGGTCGGGCCGCAGCGAATCCGCGCTCATGTTCACGCGATCCAGGCCCGCGGCGCGCAGGCGCGGCGCCAGTTCCGGCAACCGCACGCCGTTCGTCGACAGCGCGATGTCTTCGATTCCGTCCACCGAACGCAGCTGGTGGATCAGCGATTCGAGATCCGGTCGAATGGTCGGCTCACCGCCCGTGATACGCAGACGGCGCAATCCCAGCGGCGCGAGCTGGCTCACCACGGCGGTGATCTCCTCGTACGACAGAATTTCCGACTTGGGTAGCCACTGCAGTCCTTCCTTCGGCATGCAGTAGACGCACCGGAAGTTGCA
>DASWGU010000194.1:0-1784 GCA_036393555.1 Gemmatimonadaceae bacterium | reverse complement strand
AGTCGGCCGGCTTCGCGACAGAATGCCGCGATGCGGTGGATGTTCCCCGGCACGGCGTGGTAGTTGCAGTACCCGCGGACCACTGCCCGCAACCAAGCCCCCTGCGCCGGAATGGGCAGATGGCGGCGGCGGGCGAGCGCAGCCTTTAGGTCCTTCAACTTCGCAGCGAGCCGACGGGACTGGGTGCGCCGGCAGACCATGAACTTTCCCGAGCGGGTTTGCCCACACGAGTGGGTGAATCCCAGGAAGTCGAAGGTCTCCGGTCTCCCCTCCCCGCGTGCCTTTCGGTGACTCGCGGCGAACCGACCAAACTCCAAGAGCCGCGTCTTGCCTGGATGGAGCGCGAGCCCGAACGCGTTCATGCGTCGGTGGAGCGCCTCCAGGCAGTCAATGGCATCCTGGCGATGCTGGAACCCCAAGACGATATCGTCGGCGTAGCGGACCACGATGACCTCGCCGCGTGCCGTGTGTCGTCTCCATTGCTGGACCCACAGGTCGAAAACGTAGTGAAGGTAGACATTCGCCAGGAGCGGCGAGGCCACCGCGCCCTGGGGCGTACCCACCTTCGACGTCTCGACCCGGCCGTCCTCCAAGAACCCAGCCCGGAGCCATTTGTGCACCAGGCGGAGGACCCGTCGGTCGGCGATACGGTGCTCGAGGAAACGTCGCAGCCACCCATGGTCGATGGTGTCGAAAAAGCCACGGATGTCGACATCGAGCACCCAGTTCACCTTTCTCGTCATGAGCCCCACCCACAGCGCATCTAGCGCGTTGTGCGATCCGCGCTGGGGGCGAAAACCGTACGAGAAACCCAGGAAGTCGATCTCATAGACCGAGTTGAGCACCGTCACCACGGCCTGCTGGACGATCTTGTCCTCCAGCGACGCCACCCCGAGGGGGCGCTGGCCGCCGTCAGCCTTGGTGATGTACACCCTGCGTGACGGCGTGGCGCGGTAGCTGCCACGATGTACCCGTTCGTGCAGGTTGCTCAGTCGGTCTGCGAGGCCTTCTTCGTATTCTGCCCATGTCATCCGGTCGACGCCCGGTGCCGCTTGGCGCTTCAGCGCGTAGAAGCTCCGGTGCAGTAGTTCCGGCGTGACGTGATGCAGCAGGGCGGTGAACCGCGCACGCCGATTCCGGCGTGCCGCTTCGCGCACACCCTGCAAGCCGCGCGACACGCCGGTCCGGCTCTGGGTCCGGGGCGTGGTCGTCTGCAAGGTGTTCCCCTTGGCCGGCCGCCTTCCCTCCACCCGCTCCGCCAGCGTATCCACGCCTTTGTTCGCGGGCTTCCTCGGTACTATGCGTCCGTCCGACTTCCCACTGCCGTACATGTCGGGGGTACGGCCTTGGGCCTTTTCCGACCGGCCCGCTCCACCATCGGAGGCGGGCGACAATGGGACCTCCCGGGTTCCGTGCAGGGAGCTTCCACGCGTGCACAGGGTCTCCGACTGCGCGGGGCTCGTCGACGGCTCACGCATGGCGCCATCTCCGATGTCGCCTTCCGCTTCGCTTAACAGCGTCGGCGCCCCGAAGTGTGTGATTTCGCAGCTCAATACCTGGCCCACGTCTTCCCCTGTCAACGCTTCACCTGCCGCCTCGCGACGACCGGCGCATGACTCGGGGCCGGGGTGGTGCGTTACTCCTTCCCCGTGTGGAACTTTCATCCACTACTCCCTGCCGGCTTGTCCCGGCACACTAAGCGCTCCACAAACCCCGTAGAGCGAGGGTGCGGTCAGAGGATGAGCGATTCTCGCGGCACGTTCCAGGGCAGCAGCGCCTCGATG
>DASWGU010000193.1:0-16102 GCA_036393555.1 Gemmatimonadaceae bacterium | reverse complement strand
GCGGCGGACGATACGACGTTTTCGACGAGCGCCGGCGGCGGGTGGCAGACCTGGACGCCGGCGAGCACGGCCACCTCGGGGCTGTCCATCACCAACCGGGGCGCGAACGCGAAGTACCGGGTCGACCCGGTGGCGAATTGCGACGGCGCCGGCGGGACCTGCTACAAGGTGACGGTGCAAACCTGCTGGGACGGCACGTGCTGACGGCGCGAACGTCCGCGCGCGGGATGACGCTGACGGAGGTCCTCGTGTCGGTGGTGCTCTCGGCGGTCGTGCTGGTGGGCGTGCTGGCCGTGGAGCAATCGCGCATCGCGGTGACCCAGCAGACGCGGGACGACGCCGGGATCCGGTATCCCGCGCGGGCGGAGGCGCAGGCGGTGGCGCTCGATCTGGTGAAGCGCGCGGAAACGGCCGACACGTACTGCATCCGGACGGGGAGCGCCGGTTCCGGGCCGTGCCTGAACAGCGGGAACATTCTGCAGATCCGCCGGCCGGTGATGGCGGTGAACGGACCGGGGTGCAGCTGCGTGGGCGTCCCCTCGCCGCAGCCGTGCTGCTTCGACATCGCGGCGAATTACCAGTGGGATGAATTCGTCAGGAGCCCGGATGGCCGGGACCTGCGGATGTTCACGAACATGGCCGCCGGCTGCGGCAGCGTCCGCACGGTGATCGATCAGGAGCCGACGCACAACCCGCTGCCGATCACGTATGCGGCGGATCCCACAGGCACGGGGGCGATGAACGTCGTCGGGTTCACGATCGTCTGGACGCACCCGAACGATGGGGGCCCGATGGCCGGCCAGACCATGGTGTTCCCGGGGGAGATCATGCTGCGCGTGCGTTCGACGGACGTGACCACGGGGCAGGACGTCAACGGGGTCAGCCCGCCGCCGAACGCCTGTTTGTAGGGCGGTTCGCGGCGCGGATGGAGCGGGCGGACCGGAGATCGATGCGGATCATGGAGGGGATTCCAGGGGGATGGGTGCGCCGGCACGGGATGACGCTGACGGAGGTCCTCGTGTCGGTGGTGCTCTCGGCGGTCGTGCTGGTGGGCGTGCTGGCCGTCGAGCAGTCGCGCATCGCGGTGACCCAGCAGACGCGGGACGACGCCGGGATCCGGTATCCCGCGCGGGCGGAGGCGCAGGCGGTGGCGCTCGATCTCGTGAAGCGCGCGGAAACGGCCGACACGTACTGCATCCGCTCGGGCTCCGGCGGGTGCGCCGCGAGCGGCAACGTGCTGCAGATCCGCCGGCCGGTGATGGCGGTGAACGGACCGGGGTGCAGCTGCGTGGGCGTCCCCGCGCCGCAGCCGTGCTGCTTCGACATCGCGGCGAATTACCAGTGGGACCAGTACCGCTTGAGCACCGATGGGCGGGATCTCAGATTCTTTGCAAACATCAACGCGGGGTGCGGGAACGTCCGGGCGGTGGTCGACCAGGATCCGACGCACAACCCGCTCACGGTGACGTTTACGGCGGATCCCAAAGGGGTCGGCGCGATGAACATCGTGGGGTTGACGATTACCTGGACGCATCCGAACGACGGGGGCCCGATGGCGGGGCAGACGATGGTGTTCCCAGGGGAAATCATGCTGCGCGTGCGTTCGACGGACGTGACTACGGGTCAGGACGTCAACGGGGTGCGGCCGCCTCCGGCGGCCTGCAGCTGATGCGTGCCGGAGTCGGGGGGCGGGCCCCTTGGGCACACAACAGGAGGGGGCTGGGATGAGACGACTTCTCGCGTTCGGGCTCGGCCTGGCGGCGTGCGGCGCGCTCGTCCAGATCGCGGGGGCCCAGGAAGACATCACGGTGACGTCGTATTACCCGTCGCCGCGCGGCGTGTATCAGGAATTGCGGTCCATCAATGACGCGTACCTGGCGTATGACCCGGCCGACCTGACCAGCATGGTGGCGATCGGGACCACCCAACCGCCCGTCACCTCGACGGCGAAGCTCTACGTCCTCGGCCCGATCGACGCCGACGCGTTCCGGGCGTTCCAGCAAAACGGTATCTACGCGTTTCTCGAATCCGGGGCGACCGACGCTACGCTCCCCAACGGCGCGCTGGTGGGCGCGTACAACAGCGCGACGAACAGCTTCGCGCCCCTCAAGATCGACGGCGCTCCCGTCCTGATCAATTCGCGCGTCCCGGCCGGTCCCGGGCAGTGGGTGGGCATCGGCACGACGCAGCCCCGGCGGTCGCTTGAGGTGAACGGCACCATCGTGGCCAATCAGAAGATCGTCCTGCCCACCTGCAGCGCGGGGAATTTCAGCTGTCTGATCTGGAACCTCGATGCGGGCGTGGGGTTGGGGAACCGGTTCCGGGTCTATACCCAGCCGGATTTCAATACCCCCGGTGAAGAACTCATGACCATCACGACGAACGGAAACATGGGCATCAAGACCACGAATCCGCTCGATGACCTCCAGATTGAGAGCACGGATCCGTCGTTCTCCTTGTCCCGGCCCGGCGTGGGGCGGATCTTCCGGATCCGGAACAACCCCACCAGGAGCGAGGTGCTCTTTGACTTCTCGCCGGCGCTGGCGGGCGATGGCGGGGGCGGGACTGATACGGCATTCATGTTCGTCAATCCGTTCCGGTGGGAGAACCCGAACGTCAGTTGGCCGACGCCGTTCGGGCTGAACGGCAATGTGCACACCTTCTTCCACACGAACCCCGGGACCGGGGACGTCCACATCCGAGGCGGGGTCGGGATCAACACGGACCAGCCGATGCGGCACCTGCACGTGAACGGGGAGATCGTCGCGGTCAACCGGATGTCGCTGGCGACGGACATGACCCTCACGAGCCCGACCTGGCACATGGACAACTTCGCGGACCGCTTCCGGATCTTCCGGCAGCCGAACCTCAACACCGCGGGGACGGAGTACTTCACGATCGACTCGACCGGCGGGGAGGTGCGCTCGAGAGGCAATTTCCGCATCACGGGCACCTACATCTGCAGCAGCGCGTGGGACATCGCAGAGACGGTGGCCACGGTGGAGGGTCTTGCGCGGCCGCTGGAGCCGGGGGACGTGGTGGTGATCGCCAAGGAGGCGGACGAGCAGGTGACGCTGACCTCGCAGCCGTATGATCCGCTGGTGGCCGGCGTGGTCAGCACGAATCCGGGCGTCCTCCTGGGCGGGGAGCTGGACGGGAGCGCCGTCGCCATCATGGGGCGGGTGCCGCTCAAGGTGACGGCGGAGAACGGCCCGATCCGGCGGGGCGACCTGCTGGTCAGCGCGTCCAAGCCGGGTTATGCGATGCGCGGCGATCCGGACGCGATCGAGCCCGGGACGCTCATCGGCAAGGCCATGGGGGAACACGAGTCGGGCGACGGGACCGTGACCGTGTTTCTGACGTTGCGGTGACGCGATGGATGCTCAACGCCGGACTCATGCACGGACAGTAGCGGGAATAGCCATCGGTGTAGCCGTGGCGCTGTGGTTCGGGATCCCGAGAGTGTCCTCCTGCGGAAATCCGACCGCGGATAGCGACTGCTCGGAGGTTGGGAATCCGCATTGGCGATGCGGCGGCTCCTGCTATCTTTCGGACTGCAGCGGGGGTTGTTGCTACGACGCCGGCTGGTGCGGGTCGGGGGCCGGGGATTGCGGCGGGGCCCCGATCTGGATGTGGAGCGCGGACAGCTGCGGCGGCGATGCCTGCTGTAGCAGTTCGAGCGGCAGCACGAGTGGGAGCACCAGCGGGAGCACCAGCGGGAGCACCAGCGGCAGCAGTGGACCTCCCCCTTGTTCTGCGCCTGCGGGCTGCGCGGACTGCTTTTGCGATAACGCGTCGTGCGATGGGAATGCAGGCGGATGCACGTGACGGATTCGTGCACGAGGACGGCATGAGCGGCGCGATTGGGGGCAGGGCACGCCGGTTGCGGAACGGAGCGGGATTCATCGGCCGCCCTTGCGCCGGATGTCTCGCGGCCGTCATGGCGCTGGCGTCCGCGCTGGGGTTCGCAGGGCGCGTGGAAGGCGCGCTGCGGTTCTATGAAGACGACGCGGGGTCCCTCGCCGGGCGCATCGAGGAGGCCGGCCGGGGAAACGACGGCAGCTGGTCGCTGGTCCTGGGCGAAGCCCGCATCGTCATCCGGGAGGCAGGGGGGGTGTTCCCGGTCATCCTCATCACTGACGGGGTGACGACCGGGCAGGGCGTGCACGCGTCCATCGGCGAGTACGCCAAGATGGGCATGCTGCTCGCGCTGGACGCGGCGAACGACGTGGTGTTTCTCGGACGCACCGCGGAGCTCAAGGGCGGAGGGTTCACCGGGATCCTCATCCCGCTGGCCTCGCGCGAGCGCCGCATGCTCCGAGCCGGCACAGGAGCGCCGCGAGGGTTGAGCGGCGCCGTGCTCGCGATGCTCGGCCAGGTCAGCGCGCCGCCCGCGGCATCGACCGCGACCGTGCCCGCGTTCGATCCGGCGATGGACGAACGCGAGAAGATCCGGTTCTTCCTCGCGTCGAAGAATCATCCGTACCGGTTCGACCATATCCCGACGCTGACGAGTCCGAGGAGAGAACCAAGCGGCGCCGCCACCTATCAGGGCGTGCTGCAACGCTCGAGCGCGAGGAACCTCGTCCTGACGACGTGGACGGGGGACGTGACGCTGAAAATCCGCCAGCGCGACCGCCGCGGCGCGCCGGCCACCTATGTGATGGTCAGTCCGTCGCCGTCGCATGCCGGGAGGGCGGATACGGTCGTGGCGTATCATGCCTACGCCGATGCCGCGCCGCTGGACGCGGGCCAATTCGTGACGGTCTTCGCGGGCGAGGAGCCGGAAGTCGCCGACTGGGTGCAAATTTATCAGGAATCCGATCCGTAGGGGCGGGATCAGGCTCGGCACTCCCGGGCCAACGGGGGGGGCATCATGGTCAAGGCGGCGAAATGGGCGCTGGGCGCGGCGCTGCTGGCGCTGGGTCCGGCGGCGGTCTGGGCGCAGGAGGACATCACGGTGACGTCCTATTACCCGTCGCCGCGCGGCGTGTATCAGGAATTGCGATCCATCAATGACGCGTACCTGGCGTACGACCCGGCGGACCTGACGTCGCGCGTGCTGATCGGCACGACGGATCCGCCGCCCGGCTCGACCGCGAAACTCTACGTGGTCGGGGGGATCGATGCGGACGCGTTCCGCGCCTTCGAGCAGAGCGGGGTCTACGCGTTTCTCGAGGCGGGGCCGAACGACGGGTGGGCACAGGTGGGCGGATACAACAGCGCGACGAACTCATTCGCGCCGCTGTATCTGGACGGCAACCCGCTCGTGGTGAACGACCTGACGCGGCACGGCGGGCAGGTGCACAACGTGGGCATCCATACCAGCCAGCCGCGGCGCAATCTCGAGGTGTTCGGGTCCATCGTCGCGGATCAGAAGCTGATCCTCCCCATCGCCTCGTGCATGCCTCCGGACCAGAACTGCGTGATCTGGAATCTGGACGCCGGAGGGGGCACGGCGGGCGATCCGTTCCGGATCTTCACGCAGCCGACATTCAGCACTCCGGGGACGGTGCACCTCATGCTGACCCAGGCGGGTGAGCTGGCCGTGGGGGCGGCCGTCGGGAACACCGACGGGAGGAAGCTGCGCGTGATCGGCACGAATCCGGACCGGCATACCGCGGCGTTCGAGGGATCGAACGGATACGGCGTCGCGATCGGCGGCGCGGACAACGTTCCGTTGACGGGCTCCATCCATGCGTTCAACGCGAACATCGCCAGCCCCCCGGGCCGTCTACAGGTGCCGCTGCTGCTGAACTCCTCCGGGTACGGCAATGTCGGTATCGGGACGGTGAACCCGACGCGGCTGCTCGAAGTGAATGGGGAGATGCTGGCGCGGAATAAGATCCGGATCGGCGCGGCGGATCCGTTCAACGATGACGCGGTGTTCAACGGTCCGACGACCACCGGACTGCGCGTGGTGGACAAGCACATCTATGCAGGCCCGGAAACTGCGAATTTACCGAACGGGAATTCCGGTCCGAACGACGTGTGGATTGCGGCGGGCAGCTGCGCGGGCTGCAACTGGGGCCACCGGGATTACGGCGTGTTTGCCTCCGGGACGTATGCTGCGGTGGCTGGTCAGTCGTGGGGATGGCTGCTGGGAGGGTTTGCGACAGGCGAACTCGGAGTCACGCATCCGGACTTTTGGGCCGGCGTGTACGGCGATGAAGGCGTGTCGGACAACTATTATGCATACGCGGGATGGTTTCAAGGCGATGTGCACATCGCCACGAACACGATCGAAGGGTTCGGGCTCGGATTGGGCGTGCGGGATCCTGGCTTTCCGATTCACCACTCCAGCGGCGCGCATCTGGACGCGACGGGACAGTGGAACCCGGCCTCGAGCATGGCGCTGAAGCAGAACATCATGCCGTTGGGGCTGGACCTGGCGCGCTCGACGCTGACGGGTCTTGAGCCAGTGACGTTTCGATTCATCGCCGCGCCCGACCGGGAGCACGCGGGGTTCATTGCGGAGCGCGTGCCGGAGCTCGCGTCGGGACCCGGAGGGAAAACCCTCAGCACGGTGGACATCATCGCCATTCTGACCAAGGTCGTGCAGGATCAGCAGGAGCGCATCGAGCGGCTTGAACGGGCATTGGAGGACGTGTCGAGCCGCCCGTGATCGCCGCGGGGGCGGGTGAGAGTCTCCTGAGGCGGTAGCTGGAGGACCGAGATGGATCATGGACATCGGCTTGGACGAGCGCTCGCGTGGGGTGTGCCGGTGGCGGCATTGCTCATGGCCGGAGGCGTGTTCGCGGAGGACAACGTCGTGAAGGCTCCCCGCGGGAGCGTCGTGCCGCGCCCGGAGATCCCGGCCGGGAATCTTGATCAGAGACGGGCGGAGGCGGAGGATGCGCTGGCCCGTCTGCGTCGAACGAATCCTGATCTGTACCGCGAACAGAAGGTCCTGGTCGACCGGCGGTTCAAGATCGCCGAGACCGTTGAGCAGTTTCGGGCCGGCCGGTTGACGTACGCCCAAGCGAAGCAGGCGTTGAAGCCCCTCCTCCTTGAAGACATCTCATCAGGAGGAGAGCGGGCGAAAGGCCATATCGCCGAGCTGGAAGAGCGCGCCGAGCTGCTCAGAGAGCAGCTCAAGAACCCGGAGCAAGCGGTGGATGCGCGCGTGGATCAGCTTCTCGGCCGTCGCGAGTAAGCGCCCTGCGCGATTCCGGAGGCAGGGACAGATGAATTTTCCGGGTGTCTTGACGCCTCAGGAAGGCATTAGGCATACTTTTGATGGGTTTAATAGAACGTAAGATTTCATAGAAGATGTTCGTCCTGGCTTCATAGCGAAACGCGCGGGTGGGGTGAGCGGCTCACCGGGAGGCGGGCCGGTCCCCTGCGCGAACGGAGGCGCGGTGGAAGGGGCGGGTGGATTCGCAGGGAGAGCCCGGGGCTTCCACAGCCAGCCGCACCGTGCTCCAGGCCGGGAGTTCGGTGTTTTCATTTACAGGGGTGGCCGCGGCCGATCAGTGTGATGAGCGGCCCCAACGGAGAGCACGCATGACACAGCCAAGCGGCGCGAGCGCGATGACCGGACCGTCCGCGAAGTCCAGGCTTGTCGCCTTCCTCTTATGTACGTTCGCGGGATGGTCAGGCGCGCACCGGCTGTACGCCGGCCGGAAGCGGAGCGGGCTCATCATCCTGGGCGGGACGCTCTGTGGGCTGGGAGCGGCGTTGGCGATGCTCCCGGCGGCGGCGGCGGGCCAGACGGCGCTGGCCGGGGTGCTCGGGCTCACCCAGTTGGTCCTGATGGCCGGCCTCGCGATCTGGGTGACCGTGGACTGGTTCGTGATTCTCCTCGGCAAATTCCGCGACGGCGCCGGCCGGCGCATGAGCGCCTGGTCTGCGGGCGCCAAGGGTGCGACGGCGCAGCCGGCCGCGTCCGCGACGGGTTCCGAATCGGCCGCGCCCGCCGTTCCGGCCGCCCCCTCCGCGGCGCCGGCCGAGTCCGGTCCGGCTGCGGGGCCCTCCCGAGGCGGGTTCGGTGAGCGCATCCGCGCGCTGCTGGGGCCGCTTGCCGGAACCCGGCAGGGCTTGGTGATTCGCACGAACGATGTCGAGGTCATCGCCGTTCGGGGAGCCGCGGTCGCGACGCGGGTGCGGGTCCCGCTGGGCGGGACGGAGCAGCGCCATCTGGTGCAGGCCGTCCAGCAGTCCATGGAGACGGCGCTCATCAAAACGCGCCGGCTCGCCGTGGCGATCCCGACGCAGGACGTGCTGTTCCGGTTCTTCTCGATGCCGGTCATTCCGAAGGGTGAACTCGAGAATGCGGTCCAGTTCGAGGCCAGGAAGTACATCCCCTTCAAAACCGAAGGGCTGATGTGGGACTACCACACGAGCCAGAACGCGGCCACCGGCAAGCTCGACGTGGTGTTCGCCGCCATTCCCAAGGACACGTTCCAGGCGCTGCAGGACGCCCTGGCGGCGGCGGGGGTGGAGCCGACGATCATCGAGCCGCGGACGCTCAGCCTCGCGCGCCTGGCCGCATACGGCCAGCCCAGCGGGGACAATGAATTCGTCTGCATCGTGGACGTTGAAGGCGACCAGGCCCACATCGCCATCACGCGCAACCGGATCCCCTACCTGGCTCGGGACATCAGCCTGCAGGTCCGCAGCGACTTGATGGACGCGTACGGCACCACGGCCGGGGTGGGCGAAGTCCTGACGCGCGCGAAGACGGGCCCGGAAATGGACCGGCGCCAGCAGCGGCTGGTCAGCGAGCTGAACGTGTCGGTCGACTTTCTCATGCGGGAGTACCCGTCCGCGAAGGTCGCCAAGATTCTGCTCTTCGGCGAGGATCGGGTGCTGGAGCCCTGGTGCGCGGGTCTGGCCGAGCGGTTCCACTGCCCGGCCGAGCTCGGCACGGCGCTGCTGCAGCAGTGCGCGGAGGGCGACGTCCCACTGGCGTTCGGATCGGCGGTCGGACTGGTCCAGCCCGGAGCCGACAGCCGCCGGTGCGCGATCGATTTCCTCAGGCGTTCGCGGGTCAAACCCAGCGGCGAAGCGGCCCTGAAGGCCGCCGTCCCGGACACGGCAGAGATCCTGACGGCGCTCAAGACGCCGCAGGTGGCCGTGAGCTGCGTGGTGGCGGCCGGACTGCTGCTGGCGATGTTCGTCGCCATGAGTCAATGGGCGCCGAGCGTTCAGCGGCAGCTCGAGCGCATGATGGCCACCAGGCCGGATGTCGGCTGGGGCTTAAACCAGCTCGATCAAGAGGCGATCGGTCCCGTGCGCGATCAGGCCCAGGCGCGCGTGACGTTCATGAAGCGGGTCAACGAGGGACGGCTCCTCATGGCGTCCAAAATGGACGCGCTGGTCCGCACGCTGCCCGAGGGGGTGTGGCTGACACGCCTGACGACGCACCAAGAGCTGAGTCCGATGGGATCCATCGATGCGCGTCTCACGATCGCCGGGGCGTGCTACCTCGGGGAAGCCGGCCGCGAGCTGCGGGCGATCCAGGAGTTCGAGCGGGACGCCAAAGAGAACCCGATCCTGGCCAAAGGATTCAAGACCATCCGCGTGGAAGAGATCACGTCCCAGGTGGAGCAGCCGTCCGGGTACGGGTCGCCGGAGGATGAGCTCATGGCAACGTACCGGACGTTTCAGCTCCAGTGCAACTCGAACCAGACGATGTAGCGAACCCGGATCAGGAGCAGTCGATGACGGCAGAGAAGTTGCCCATGATCATCAGCGCGGCCGTGCTTGGATTGGCGGGCTTCCTGGGGTACAATTTCATCTATCTGCCGCGCCAGGAGCAGGTGGCGCAGCTGCAGATGCGCATCGCGGAAGAGCGCAGCATGCAACAGGAACAGGCGGACGTCGCGAAGCTGATGGCGGAGTTCGATCAGCTCCGCGCGCGTTTGCCGAAGGAGCCGGATCCCTCGTGGCTCGCGCAGGAAGTGGCCGCCCTCAGCCAGCAGGCCGGCATCCAGCTTGCCAACTTGTCCCAGGAGCTGCCCCAGGCGCGGGAGGACGTGCTGCATCTGGCGGTGGCGCTGGAATTTTCCTCCCCGTATCACCAGCTCGGCACGTTCATCGATCTGATCGAGCAGTCGGAATACTTCCTTCAGGTCGAACATCTGGACATGAGCCCATCGCTGGTGGCGTATACGGGCCGGGTCGACCCCGTGGTCCGGATGGTGGTGGGGACCTGGTACGTGCCGCCGGTCCGGGGATTGCCGGGGCCGACGGCGCGTGCCGCGCAACCGTGAGGCCGGGATGGCACTCGACGCTGCCAAACGCGCGACAATCGAGAAATGGGGCGTGATCGCCCTGGCGGGCGTGTTCGCCTGGGTGGTGGCGACGCAGCTCTTGCCGTCGTTCAGGGCGAGCGAACCGGCCGCGCCGCCGCATCAGCAGGCCGAGTCTCCGGCGCCGGAGCGCCCAGAAACGGTAGCCACGCGATCACTTCAGGAATCACTGGCGAGTCTGCGCGGCATGATGATCCCGGAGGGATCGGAGGCGGGCCTGGACGCGCGGGAGACGCCCCATGAGCCGCGGTACACCGCGCACGAGTTGAGGGATCCGTTTGAGAGCCTGCTGCCTTCGGCGATCCGGGCGGCGCAGGCGGCTCCGCAACCCGTGATGCCGGGCGTTCCCATCGACGCCGGCATGGGGCAGACGGCCGTTGAGCCCGCGGTCCAGTTTCCGGAGATCGCGGTCCAGGGCATGCTGTGGGGAGGGCCGGTGCCGGTGGCGGTCATCGACGGCGGCGTGTACCAGGTCGGCGACACGGTATCGGGCGCGCGAATCACTGCGATCGAGCGCGCCGGCGTGACGATGGAATATCAAGGCGTCACGGCACTGCTGGCGGTCCAACGGGGCGGTTTTTGACGGCGATGGCGGCGGTGCGCGGCGGGCGCGCCAACAGGAGCACGGGAGTGGGAGGGGGCAGCATGAGCGGACGGCTGGCGGCCTGGGTGGCCGCGGGAGCGTTGGTGGTGGCGGGCTCGCACGTCGCCCGGGCGGACGACACCTCGGCCGCGGCGGCGGCCGGCCCTGAAACCGGGGCCCCGGCGGAAGGGGAACAGCCCCTGCGGATTTCGATGGAGTTCGAGAGCGTGAGCTTGAAGGACATCCTGAAGTCGTTCTCGCTCCAGACGGGCCTGAACGTCATCGCCGCCGGCGACATCGGCGAGGAGCCGCTCACGCTCTACTTCGAGAACGTGTCCGTGATGGACGCGCTCGACCAGATCCTGCGGGCCAGCAGCCTGACGTACGAGCGTCCCGCGGGCAGCGACATCTACGTCGTGAAGCCCTTGGAGGCGAGGGACACGACGATCACGCGGGTCTACCGGCTGAAGTTCGGCCGGGTCTCCAGAACCGTCATGGCCAAGACCGTGTCGGCGCTGAGTGAGGTGACGCCGTTCGAAGCGGCGGCGGTGGCGACGCAGTTCGAGAGCGCCGGCGAGGCGGGGGGCGGCGGCGGGGGCGGCGGCGGAGAAGGCCAGGTGGTGGGGATCGACACGATCTTGGCAACGCTGCTCACCCGGCAGGGCTCCATCACGGTCGATGACCGGACGAACACCATGGTGGTCACGGACGTGCCGGAGAACTTTCCGCGGATCGAGTCGGCGCTGGCCGCGCTGGACGCGAGGCGGGCGCAGGTGCTCGTGGACACCGAGATCCTCGAAACCAGTCTGGGCACGTCGAAGGATTTCGGCATCGAGTGGGGAACCGGGGCGGAAGGGACGATGGGCTCGTTCAGCATGGGAAGCCGCACGACACGGGCGCCGTGGGGATGGCTGAAGGAGTCTTGGCAGCCGGATTCCGCGGGAGGGGCGTTCGGATTGAGCTCGCTGAGCTTCGCCGACGCCGATGCGTTCCTCCAGGCCATCCACCAGGACACGGACACCAAGGTCCTCGCCCGACCGAAGATTCTCACGCTCGATAACGAGCCGGCGGTCATCCGTGTGAGCACGAACCAGGCCATCGGCTTCGAGACGACCGTGGATGCCTCGACCGGGACGCTGACCTCCGAGCCGGAGCGCGAAACGACGGGCATCATTCTGGTCGTCACGCCGCAGGTGAATGAAGGCGGCTACGTGACGATGCTGGTCGAGCCCTCGGTCACCCGCGTGGTGCAGGCGGAAATCACGGCGCCGGATTCGTCCACGGTCCTGGATCCCAAGACCCGCAGCGCCCGCACGCTCGTGCGGGTGCGCAGCGGCGATACGCTGATCGTGGGGGGGTTGATCGACCGCAGCGATTCGCACTCCGTCCGGCGCGTGCCGGTGCTGTCGCAGATCCCCGTGCTCGGGGAAGCCTTCAAGAACGTGGAGATCAACAACGTGGCGACGGAGCTGCTGGTGTTCTTGACGCCGCTGATTCTGGATGAGTCGACCAGCGCGCGGGTCGCGTCGGCGTCGGGACCCGACTCCGCCTATCGTCCAGGACTGCGGCCGCAGGATCTCAGGGAGCAGGACACGACGATACCGAGGCGGGACGCGATCGAACAGGCGCTGAACGCGCTGGAATAGCCGCGCGGCGCCGCAACCGAGGACGGGTCGGAATGTCGTTGCTGAAGACTAAGGAAAAACTCGGTGAGATCCTCGTCAAGAACGGGCTGGTCTCCGACGAACAGCTCGCGAAGGCGCTCGACATCCAGCGCGGCACCAAGAAGCGCATCGGAGAGGTCCTGGTCGAGATCGGCCTCATCACCGAGCACGACATCGCGCTGGCGCTCAGCAAGCAGCTGGGTATCCCCTATGCGTCGAGCAGCTCGACCCTCCTCAATCCGCCCAAGGGCGAGGGGCTGGACGACCTCATTCCGCTGGATTTCGCGAGAAAGCACCTGATCCTTCCGCTCTCGCGCAACCACGATTCCCTGACGGTGGCGTGCGTCGACCCGCTGGACCTGATCACGATGGACAACCTGAACCGGATGACGCACTGCGAAATCAACCCGGTGCTGGCGACCCCCGGCGATCTGGAGCAGGCCATCGAACGGTTCTACGGCGACGACGCCATGCTCCGGGAGGCTATCAGCCAGTCGCACGAGCTGGAGGTCGGGCCGGTGCTGGCGCACCACGACCAGGCGGAGACGCTGGACCTTGACCGGCTCCGCCAGGAAGCCGAGGACGCTCCCGTCATCCGCCTCGTCGATTTGATCCTCCGGCAGGCGATCAAAGAGCGGGCGAGCGACATCCACGTTGAACCGTTCAAGGAACATATCAAGCTGCGGTACCGCATCGATGGCCGGCTGGTGGAGATCTCCCCGCCGGCGAAGCATCTGGCGAGCGCGATCGTCTCGCGCGTCAAGATTCTCTGCAAGCTCGACATCGCCGAGAAGCGGCTCCCGCAGGACGGGGGCTTTTCCACGACGATGGAAGGCAACCCCATCGATTTCCGCGTCTCGACGGTCCCGTCGATCTACGGAGAGAAGCTGGTCATCCGCATCCTCTCGAAGTCGGCGGCGCTGATGGATCTGGGGCAACTGGGGTTCGAGCCGCGCACGGTGCAAATCTTCCGGGACGCCATCCACGACCCGTACGGGCTCGTGCTCGTCACGGGGCCGACCGGGTCCGGCAAATCGACGACGCTCTATGCGGCGCTGAACGAGATCAACTCGCCGGAAAAGAACATCATGACGGTCGAGGATCCGGTCGAGTACCGGCTCGACGGCGTCAATCAGGTGCAGGTGAAGCCGCAGATCGGCCTGACGTTCGCCGCGGGCCTGCGCTCCTTCCTGCGGCAGGACCCGGACATCATCATGGTCGGCGAGACGCGCGACCTGGAAACGGCCGAGATCTGCGTCCGGGCGTCGCTCACGGGCCACCTGGTGTTCTCAACGCTGCACACGAACGACGCGCCGAGCACGGTCAGCCGGCTCGTGGACATGGGCGTGGCGCCGTTTCTTCTTTCGGCGACGGTGCGGCTGGTCCTGGCTCAGCGGCTGCTGCGCAAATTGTGCGATCACTGCAAAGAGGCGTACGAGCCCGCGCAGGCGCTGCGGGATCAGTGGCATATCACCGAAGAGCTGCTGTACCGGCCGAAGGGGTGCGAGCAATGCGTGGCCGGGTACAAGGGGCGGCTCGGAACCTATGAGGTGATGCCGGTGAACCGCGAGCTGAGGGACGCGATCGCCAAGGGCGCGACGTCGACGACCTTGAAAGACGTGGCGGTGGCCTCCGGCATGTCCACGCTGTGGGATGAAGGCATCAAGAAAGTCCGGGCGGGGTTGACCAGCCTCGAGGAGCTCGAAGGCGTCATCCTGCTGGACCGGTAGGGCGGACGGCATGCCGCATTTCAACTACGCCGCGCGGGACCAGCGGGGGGTGCTCCAGAACGGGGAGCTCGAAGCCGGCAGCGAACAGGACGTGGTCGCACGGCTGCAGCACCGGGGACTGATCGTGACCTCGGTATCGCTCAAGGGCGGCGAAGGGGCGCGGGGCTCGAAGTCCTCCCCCGGCTTCAAGCGCATGCGGCGCCGCTTGCACGCGGGCATCAAGGTGGACGACCAGGTCCTCCTGTGCCAGCAGCTTGCGACGCTGGTCGAAGCCGGGGTGCCGCTCCTGCGCAGCCTCGAGGTGGTGACGCAGCAGGTGGAAAGCCGCCAGCTGATGGAATCGCTCGAGCAGGTGCGGCGCGACGTGCAGGGCGGCAGCACGTTCCGCGAGGCGCTGGTGAAGCACCCGAAGGCGTTCTCGCCGCTGTGGCTGAATCTGGTGGAAACCGGGGAGGCGAGCGGGCACCTGGCGGAATCCCTGCGCCAGCTCGCTCGGCATTTCGAGGCCGCCCAGCACCTGCAAAACGAGGCGCGGACGGCGCTGACGTACCCGGCGTTCCTGATCGTGGTGGCGATCCTGGTGCTGGGGCTGTTCGTGTACTGGCTCATCCCCAAGTTCGCCGGGATGTTCGAATCGATGGAGATCGAGCTCCCGCTGATCACGCGGTTCGTGCTGGCGGTGAGTAACGGAGCGAAGCGATACTGGGTGCTCGTGATCGGCGGCTTCTTCGGGTCGAGCTACCTGCTCACGCAGTACCTGAGCACCGAGGCCGGAATGTGGACGCGGGATCGCCTCATGCTGAAAGTCCCGATGTTCAGCACGCTGTTCACGTACGTGCAGCTGGCGGAGTTCTCGCGGGGGCTGTCCACGCTGCTGGAGAGCGGGGTCCCGCTCCTGTCGGGGCTGCAAATTCTCGAGAACAGCGCCACGAACAAGCTGTACGGCAGGGCGATTTCGACGATCAAGGAGCGCGTCAAGGAAGGGAAGACGATGGCCGAGCCCATGGAAGCGACGGGGATGTTTCCGCCGATCGCGGTGCAGATGGTGCAGATCGGCGAGGAGGTCGGGGAGCTCTCGTCGATGACCGGCCGCATCGCGAAATATTACGAGGAGCGCGTCGACACGTTCATCTCGCGCATGACGCGGCTCTTCGAGCCGATCGCGATCGTGGTGATGGGGGGGCTCGTGCTCATCATCGTGCTGTCGATCTTTCTGCCGATCTTCAAGCTCGCCACGAGCGGTCCGCCGTCGTAAGCGGACGCGTCGTCGGCGAGGATCCCGGGGAGACGGCCGCCCCGGGACGACGTGGAATCCGCCGGCACACTGAGCGGGAGGTGACGAGCGTGCCGCCGGTGGAGAAGCCTCTGGCTTCACCCATGCCAAGAGAACAGCGTACAAGGAGCACATGATGGACAAGCAACGAGGGTTTACGTTGCTTGAGCTGCTGATGGTGGTGATCATCATCGCCATTTTGGCGTCGATCGCGCTCCCGCAGTACATGCGGGTCTCGGAGCGCTCTCGGGCGTCCGAAGCGCTGTCAGTGCTATCGGCGATTCGCAGCTCGGAACACCGGTTCAAGGCGTTTGATCCCGCTCAGCTGTATACGACGAACCTGCAGGCGGTGGATACGGACATTCCCGGGATCGGCACGACTCCGGCATCAACTATGTGGACATACACGGTCACGGGAACCGCGGCAGGGTCGAACGGGAAGGCGGCACGCAGCGGCGGGAAATACGCCGGCAAGACGATCGAGCTGGACTTGGATACCGGAAAGTCCTGCTCGAACGACGCAGTGTACGGTATTACCGCCACGACGTGCTAGTCCGCGGCGGGACGTGAAGGGCGCGCGAGGCCGCCCCGCAGGG
>DASWGU010000192.1:0-5499 GCA_036393555.1 Gemmatimonadaceae bacterium | reverse complement strand
TCCATCCGAAGCGCAACGGGGTCTGGAACTCCCCCGGGCCCTGCCCCTTCCGGCCGAACGCACCGAGCGAACGGCCGTTCGCGTCGAAGAACCGTATGTGACCATCCTGCGACTGGCTCACCGCGATCGTCCCGCCTGGCGACACCGCCAACCACCCGACCCGGCTCAGGTCGTGTTCCGCAGCGTCAATCCCCAGGTCGCGCGTGAGCCGCAGCAACGGTACCTGCTGCGCCGGGGTTCGTTCGGCGGCAAGTATCGTCGCCGCAATGCCGACCGCCCCGAGTGTGACCGCCAGCCGAGTCGCCATGGCCTGTTCGGTGTGTAGTCGCGCCGCCCTCGTTCGTCTCCGGGGACAGGGAGGCACGGAGATCCCGCCGCACAACGTCGGCTCGACCGGTCCTCCCGTCAAGCAGAGTGAGTCGGGTCGCGACGCCTCGGCGTCATCTGAAACCGCTCCGAACCACGGCCGTCGGATCAGCACGCCAACGCAACAACTGAGGAGTAGCAGGAGGGAATCCGTCCCAGTGGCATGACGTCACCGGACGGCCAACTCCATCCCGGGAGCCCCCATGAAACCTGTCTACGTCAGTGCAATCGTGCCCCTGCTGCTCGTGGTCTCGCCGACGCAGGGAGCGCAGCACATCGTGGTCACCGGCAGGGTGACCAGCACCCAGGCCGCGCCGATAATGGGCGCACAGGTCAGATCGCCCGACGCGGGTGTGGGCGTCGGCACTGACGATGCCGGCCGATTCCGCATGACGCTCTCCGCCAGCCTGCGCGGCAGAGAGATCGTGCTCAACGTCCGCGCGATCGGGTTCCGGCCGGAGTCGCGGAGCGTGCGGCTCATGGGCGACACGACCACGGCCAACTTCAGCCTGCAGGTCGATGTCAACCGCCTGAGTGAAGTCATCGTGACGGGGGTGACGGGTGCGACCGAGACGAAGCGGTTGCCGTTCACGGTAGACCGCTCGGCTCCGGGCACGGCGGCCGCGCCGCCCTCCGGTTCGCCGCCGCCCAGGGCGCGCGGCGATGCCTCGTCCTTCGCGCCGACGCATGGCGAGCTGCGACACTTCAACACCGAGTCCTACGGCCGGATCAACGACAACGCCTTCCTGGGAGCGCGGGACAATCCGCTCTCCACATTCTCCATCGACGTGGATCGCGCGTCATACAGCAACGTGAGGCGTTTCGTGACGGTGGGGCAGCTCCCGCCCAGGGACGCCGTGCGGATCGAGGAGTTGATCAACTACTTCTCGTACGACTACCCGGATCCGCGGGACCGGCATCCGTTCTCCGTCACGACGGAGGTGGCGCGGGCCCCCTGGGCAACGTCGCACTACCTGGTGCGCGTGGGACTCCAGGCGCAGCGTCTCGATCGGTCGATGATACCACCCAGCAACCTTGTCTTCCTCATCGACGTGTCGGGTTCGATGCAGCCGGAAAACAAGCTGCCGCTGGTGAAGCAGGCCTTCCGGCTCCTGGTAAGTCAGCTGCGCGAGGAGGACCGCGTCGCGATCGTGGTCTACGCCGGCGCGGCAGGGCTCGTCCTGCCCTCGACATCAGGTGACCGGAAAGAGGACATCCTCACGGCACTCGGTCGCCTGGAGGCAGGTGGCTCCACGGCGGGCGGAGCGGGCCTGCGCCTGGCATACGACATAGCCCGGCACCATCACATCGCGGACGGCAACAACCGCGTCATCCTCGCCACGGACGGCGACTTCAACGTCGGTGCATCGAGCGACGCCGACATGGAGCGACTCATCGAGGAGAAGCGCAAGCAGGGGACGTTCCTCTCGGTGCTCGGCTTCGGTCGGGGCAACCTGAAAGACTCGAAGATGGAAACCCTCGCCGACAAGGGAAACGGGAACTACGCGTACATCGACAACATCGTCGAGGCGCGCAAGGTGTTCGTGGACGAGATGGCCGGTACGCTCCTCACGCTGGCAAAGGACGTGAAGCTGCAGGTGGAATTCAATCCGGAGCTGGTCGCCTCGTACCGTCTCATCGGTTACGAGAACCGCCTCCTCGCCCGGGAGGATTTCGACGACGATACGAAGGACGCCGGGGAGATCGGGGCGGGTCATTCGGTGACCGCACTGTACGAAGTCGTTCCCGTCCGCGCGCGGAGCGCGGACGACGTCCGCACCACGGAGCCGCTCCGCTATCAGACGCCGGCGAGGACGAGCGCCCGCTCCCGCTCCAATGAGCTGATGTACATCAAGCTGCGATACAAACTACCCGATGCGCGGACCAGCCGGTGGTTCGATCACACCGTCCTGGCAACGGAACGGAGGCGCGCGTCGGACGATTTCCGATTTGCCGCGTCCGTGGCGGCGTTCGGGATGATCCTGCGCGATTCCGAACACCGGGGCACGGCCACGATCGATAATGTCATCGAGATGGCGCGCGGCGCGCTGGGCGAGGATCCGGGTGGTTATCGCGCCGAATTCGTCCGGATGGCCGAAGCAGTCCGTGATCGGTCGCTGGTGACGGTCCGGGAACGCTAGGCAGGTCCGGTCTGACTGAACGCCAATGGAGAACACTTTTCACCGCGGAGGACTCAGAGTTCGCAGAGAGCCACAGCGTCTGGACTGGTTTCCGGATCAGCCAGATTGACTCTCTGCGACCTCTGCGACCTCTGCGACCTCTGCGACCTCTGCGGCGAAAAGCTCATCAGGAGCCATGAATCAGGGAATGACTCTCGGCGGGATCGCGCCCGAGCGATCGACCTTCGGCCGCTCCGGCAGGTTGCCGACATCCAGCGCCAGGTCCTTCACGAAATTCACGATCCGCGCGTAGTGCGGCCAGTCGATGTACTGCGGCTCGTCCGTCACCTGGTGGTAGTCGGCGTGCAGGCCGGTGAAGAAGAACACGATCGGCACGTTGTACCGGGCGAAGTTGGCGTGATCGCTGCGCCCGTAGATGTTGTTGTAGCCGGGCCAGGTGATGGGCCAGTCGAAACGGTTGTCCAGCTTGAGGGGCTGCGACTGCTGCTGGTTCACGGTCTGCACGCGCTCATCCAGCACCGAGGCCAGCCGGTTCGCGCCCAGGTAGCCCAGATAGTCCGGTCCGCCCCCGGGAATGTCCTCCACGCGGCCGCGGCCGATCATGTCCATGTTTATGTTGGTCACAACCTGGTTGAGCGGAACCGTCGGATTGTCCGAGAACCAGCGCGATCCAACCAGCCCGTCTTCTTCGGCCGTCCACCAGGCGAAGATCATCGACCGCTTCGGCTTGACCCGCATCGCAGCGACCGCCTCGGCGATTTCCAGCACGCCCATGGAGCCCGAACCATCGTCATCGGCGCCGTTGCGGATGGAGTCACGACGCGCGGGGCGGACGCGGCGCAGGCTGTCCACGTTCACCGTCACCGACGTACCGGTCGGAAGCGCCGTGAGTTCACCGCCCTGCATCTGCATGCCGAGCAACGCCAGGCGGGCGGTGCGCAGCGAGTCATGGTCGACTGCGGTGGACTGTCCCTGCGCGTTGGGTACAGAGAAGCCCACGTGGTCATTGTGGCCGCTGATCAGCACGTACTCGTTGCGCAGGACCGGATCGCTTCCCGGGATGACGGCGAGGACGTTCGAGGCGTGCGGAATCATCACATCGTCGTAGCGGATCACGGCGGCGGCGCTGCCGCCTAACGTTCCCGGCCCGGCTCCCTCCACCGGACGGCCCAGGAGCCGCGCCGCAGCGGACGGCGTGATGAGGAACTGCGCGGCGACTCGGGGAGCGCTGAGGTCGTTCAGCACGGTCACCGCGCCGCCCCCTCCCCCTCCCCCTCCCCCTCCCCGACCGCCGCGCCCGAAGCCGGTGGGTGGCGGGTTGTTCACGTCCGGCACCACGGTAGCGATTGCCGCGGCGTTGGCATACCGCGCCGCCGCGTTCACGGGCTGGACCGTTCCCGCCGCACCAGCACGGCCCCCGAAGCCGCCCCCGGCGCCGCGACCGCGGGCGGCGGCAGCGCTGGGATCGGCCGGCGGCGGCGGCACGACGATCACGAAGCGGTTGCTCGCCCATTCGGGGAGGATCATCCGGTCGGCGTTGCTGGTTTCGCCACCGAAGATGACTTGCGCATTGTCCACAATCCTGGTGTTGCCGCGCGACGTGACCGTGAAGTCCGTCCCGAGGGACAGCGACTGACCGCTGACCGTGAGGGTGGTCGATCGCGACAGCGCGCGCTGGACGTACGGCAAGGTCTGGTAGTACGAGCCGAGCGGACCGGCCGGCGCGATCCTGAGGCGCGTGAGTTCGCGGACGATATACGCCGTTCCCTTCGCATTGCCAATGAGGGGTGCGTTGCGGCCCTCCATGGAATCGTCTGCGAAGACGTAGAGGCGCGACATGAGGTCGCCCTCGGTGATCGCCGGCGTGGTGGCCTGGGGCGCGCGCTTCTCGGGGTAGCCGTAGCGGTTGGTCGGCTGCGCCAGGAGGGGTGTTGTCAGCAGGACACCGACGGCAATGGCGAGGACGGATGGTCGCATCATTTCGAGGTTGGTTTCAGGTCGCAGGATTCCATTCCCTGGCTCCGCCGAAGATAGCGCTCACGCCGACGCCGGGGCATCCTCCAATCCACCCATCCCCCGCGGACGGGCGACGCGCCGCCGCCGCGCGCCGCTACGCGATACGGCGCCGGCCGAGCGTAACCGGCGGGCTGCAGTCGTGGAGAATGCAGTCACCCACAGTGACGCAGTCGCACCGCAGGCCCTTCTCGAGCAGGCCCTTCATCCGGGTTGCGCGCACGATCAACGCGTTGACCTCGAGGAGTTTCTTCGCGGCCAGTCGCTGCCAACGCTCCGAGGGCGGAGTGTCCGGCGAGAAGCCATGCAGCAGGGTCCGGATTTCGTCGAGCGTAAAGCCGAGCTCGCGAGCCGTCTTGATGACGCGGAGCCGGTCAACCACATCGGCCCCGAAAACCCGCCGCCCGCCAACGCGCCCGGGCGCCGGAAGGAGGCCCTCGGTCTCATAGTACCGGATCGCGGACTGCCGGATTCCGGCTTGACGGGCGACCTCGCCAATAGTGATGGGATGCACCAGAAACTCCCTCTTGACCTCAAGTCCACTTGAAGAGCGATGCTGCAGCCGGCGGTGTCAAGTGGGACCCGCCTGGACCCATTCGGAGGAAGGCCCAATGATCTCCCTGCAGAATCAGATCGAAATCGACCGGCCGGTGACCGACGTCTTCCAGTTCGTCGCGCACGTGGAGAACGCCCCCAAGTGGCAGCCGGCTGTCATCGAAACCTCGCGTATCACCGAAGGCCCCATGCGCGTGGGCACGCAGTATCGCGAGGTCGCGAAGATGATGGGACGGCGGGTCACGACGGTGTGCGAGATCACCGAGCTGGTCCCCGACCGCAGGATCGCATGGAAGGCCACCTCGTCAGGACCGTTCAGCTACCAGACGACCTACACGTTCACGCCCGCGGGCAGCAGGACCCGACTGGACATCGTCGGAACGTTCTCACTCCGTGGGCTCTGGCGGCTGATTGAACCGGTCGT
>DASWGU010000191.1:0-2616 GCA_036393555.1 Gemmatimonadaceae bacterium | reverse complement strand
CCGCGCCCCGCGCCCCGCGCTCGCCTCACCCCTCCCGTATCACGTATCACGCATCACGTATCACTTATCACGTATCACGTCGTACCCTCGCCCTATCGCAGCGGAAAATCGATCCTGACCCCCACCTCCGCTACCGCCTGGAACTCGGTCGTGCTCGCGCCCGCCACGTGGTTCTTGTTGCGCACGAAGTTCTCGCCCACGTCCCAGGCGACCCAGAAGAAGCGCAGCGGCTGATAGCGGCCGCGGAGAGCCAGGCGCACCGTGTTCTCGCGGGTGCCGAGGAAGATATTGGGGCTGGCGAGGTACTCGGCCGTGGGTGGGATGGAGTCGCGGAAGTCCCCTTCCCCGCGTCGCTGGAGCTCGAGCGTGGGTGAGAGCCGGAGGCCGGGAACCGCGGGCCAGACATCAGCCGTCAACGTGAACTGGTCATAGTCCGAGTAATTGTCCCCGAGACCGCGCTCCAGAAAGCTGTATCGGTCCGTCACGTTCGGCGTCCTGTACGCCCAAGCGGAGACCTGCTGATAGCTCGCGCCGACGATGAGCCACGGGGCCGGCATCGTCATCCGGGCGCCGACCGTGAACGCATAGATCAGGGGTTCGCCGTCCCCGCTTCGGCGGTTGATATCGATGTCGTCGAGCATCCCTTCGCCAAAGACGGTGAATCGACCGATCCGCGCCCATACCTGCGCGTTCAGCATCACGTTGACCGCTTGATCGCGCGGTTCGGTGTCGCGGTCGACCAGGAAGACCTCGAGCGGATTGAGGTAGCGGAGTGAGAGGCCGCCCGCGGCGGGCTGGAAGATGATCGACTCGCCGAGCGAGACCGCGAAGGAGGGTCGGGTGACATCGAAGCGGTGGGCCGCGAGGTACCGCTTGTCGCCGCCGATGGTCTCCAGCTCACCCAGCAGTGACCGGACGCTCAGCGGTCCCAGGCCCAGGCTCCAGGTCAGCTGCGGGTAGCTGAACGCCTCGTCCGAAATCATCAGGCCTTTGCGACCGGGCAGGAACCAATTCTGGCGCAGCCTGCCCACGGCCAGCCATCCGCCGGGGACGTCGAGCGCCAGATAGGCGAAGTCGGTGCGCCCGCCCAGTCGTTGCCCCGGGTGGAGGCCGTCCGGGTCGTCCTTCCAGTACGTGTCTCCGGTGATCCGCACCTCGCCCACGATCGATCCGTTCGCCGCCCAAGCGCCGCCAACGCCGGACGCCCATACGTTCTTGTTGCCGATGGGCCGCAGCGGATCGAGCCGGCGACCCGTGGAGCCCCTGCCGCGCCCTTCGACGTAAACGCCCCATGTCGGGGACGCGCCTAGCTCGGACGCGAACTCGCGCCGAAGCAGGCGTACCCATCCGGCGACGGGTTCATCCAGCGTGTCTGCATCGAGGGTTCCAATCGCTCGCGCGACCTCCGAACGCGTGTAGGGTTGCGTGAGCGGCGATATCCCCGAGATCACCCCGCGTTCGGTAAGCAGTCCCACGTATTCATTCGCCCAGTGGTCGGTGGGAAGGAGTCGCGGACCTTGCGCGACCAGGGACTGCGCAAGCAGGGGAACGAGCAGCAGGCCGATCACCGCGCCGCCGACACCGCGCTTCTTCGAGCGGAACAGCTTACGCCCTTGCATCACCGTGAGCACCCCAGCCGCCACCGGTCCGGTGAGCAACGTGTAGAACCTCCAGCTGATGAGCAGGGCCGCCAACTCGCTCGCGCCGAGCGTACCCTGGAACCCGCCGATGAACCCGAGTTCCACACCACCGGCTCCAGCGGGCGTCGGGATCACCATTTGCCCATACAGCAACGCGAACGATCCGATGGTAACACTCGTGAGATTCACGGTGGTATAAGCGAGTGTGAGGACGGGGAGCACCGCCGTCCTGGTCGCCACGGAGAGCACCGCCAGCCCGCCGATTGCGACGACCCGCCCACGAGGCATCTCCTTGATTTTCCCGCCGATCCCGCGCAACGACTCCTTGAACTTCGAGGGAGAGCCCTGGAACCTCCGCTTCACGATGATCAGGCTCACGGCGGCGAGGACGACCACCACGCCGATCAGCGCGAGCCCCAGCGGGGAGCGGGCCTCCCGCGCCAGCTTGGCCGCACCGGCGGCCAGTGTCCCCGTGAAGCCCACGCCGATGATGAGGATGGACGCACCGAGAATGACGTAGTCGACAATCCGTTCGACCGCGAGTCCCGCCAGCGCAGCCTGCGCGCTCACGCCCGCCGATCGGATGCCCACGAACCGCGCGACGTCGCCACCCAGGCGCGCCGGCGTCAGCGCGGAGGCTGCATCGCCGTACGCATTGACGCCGATCGCGACGCCCAGCGTCGGTCGCTCGCCCTTGGGGAAAAGCAGGCGCATCCTGAATCCGCGGATGACGGCGTCCGCCACCACCAGCGCCAGCGCGGCGACGTGGGAGGTGACCAGCGGGATCACGAGCCACCCGCCTCGGCGTGCGCGGATGGGCTACCCAACACCGCCCGCGCGCTCGCCTGGAGTTCCCCCTTGAGCTCTTCCACCTCGCGACGCCCGGCGGCCACGCACGCCGCCCGAGAGTAGCTCGCCCGCACACGGTCGGCGAAGGCCTCCGGGTCGGGCAGCAGGTCCATCTTGTTGAACGCGT
>DASWGU010000190.1:0-2117 GCA_036393555.1 Gemmatimonadaceae bacterium | reverse complement strand
ACGGCGACCCCGGTTTCAGCGCGGGCCTCGAGATACGCGATCCGTGTGGCGAACTCCACGATGATCTCACCGAATCGATCCACCGCCGGCAACCCACCCTGCCGGACGACCCCGAGGTACACTCCGACGCGCCGCACGGCTTCGGCGACCGGGTCATCGTCCACCGGTTTCAGGAGATAGTCCAGTGCCTGCACGTCGAACGCCTGAACAGCGTACTGCTGGTGAGCGGTCACAAGCGCCAGTGCCGGGGTGCTGCTGCCACGAAGCGACCTGGCGAGCGAGAGCCCGTCGGTGCCGGGCATCTCGATGTCGAGGAAGGCACAGCACGGCGGTGGCATCCTGATACTGTTTCGTCGCGGGGGCCGGCTCCCGGACACCGCGGGTGGCCCTCACGGGCGGTATCCTGATGTCCTCCACACGCCGCCTGACGCCAACGTACAACGCGTCGCACCTCGAGCGGCTCTGGCACGGACGGCTCGACGACGTTCCTACAATCGCCCCTTCAGATAGCTCGTGAGCAGGTTATAGAGGTGAACCGTCGTCCCCCGCCCCTCGAAGATCCCATGGGTCCGGTTGGGATACGCCATCATGGTGAACGGCTTCCCCGCGGCGATCAGTGCATTGATGAGCTGCTCGGTTCCCTGATAATGCACATTGTCATCGCCGGTGCCGTGCACAACCAGCAGGTCACCCCGCAGACCGCTCACATGGTGAATCGCGGACGCGTCGTGGTAGGCCGCAGAGTCGGTGGAGGGCAGGCCGACATACCGCTCCTGGTAAATCGTGTCGTAGTTGCGCACATCCGCCACGGGAGCAACGGACATCCCGACGTGGTACACGTCCGGCGCGCGGAACATCAGAAGGAGCGTGGACGAGCCGCCCCCGCTCCAACCCCAGACACCAACGCGTGTCGAGTCCACGTACGGACGCCGCACGATCAGGCGCGCCGCGGCCGACTGGTCTTCCACACGCAAGGCTCCGATCCGGTTAAGCGACGCCTTGCGCCAGGCGCGGCCGCGCGGACCCGGTGTGCCGCGGTTGTCCACGCTGGCCACGATGTACCCCTGCTGCGTGAGCATGAGGTGCCAGAGCCAGCGGCTCCCTCCGTAGGCGTCCATCACCGTCTGGCTCCACGGCTCGCCGTAGACGTAAAACAGCACGGGGTACTTCCTTGACGGATCGAAGTCCGGCGGCTTCATGAGCCAGGAATCGAGCTTGACGCCGTTGCCGATATCAGTCTGAAAGAACTCGACTTCACCCTGTCTCACACCGGACACGGCGCGCTTGAGACGCTCGTTCGTGACCAGCGTGCGAATCGTACGATGCGACGGCAGTTCCACCAGGTCGACGGTGCGCGGCGTGCCCCACGACGAGACACTGTGGATGGCATACCGGGCTTCGGGACCAATGTCGTAACCGTGCACGCCACGCGAGTCCGCCGGTGTCACCCGCTGCGCCTGGCCGGTGCCATCGAGTTTCGCCCGCCACAGCGACAGCCGTGTCGCATCGTCCGGCGAGGCGTCGAAGTACAGCCAGCCGCCGCTGAGATCGATGTACGCCACGCGCATGGCGTCGTACGCGCCCTTCGTGATCAGGCGCATGGTCCCGTTCCGGTCGACCAGCCAGGCATGACGCCAGCCATCCCGTTCCGTGAGGTGCATAAACGCCGACTTGTTGGGCAGCCAGTGCAGCGAGGGACCGGGACCCCAGCCGGTGTGATCGTCGTAGATGTCGATCCAGGCGCTGTCACGGTCGACGAAGAGCGTGCGTACCGCGCCAGTCGCGGCGGTCGCGACCCAGAAGGTGTTCTGGTTCTGTCGCCGGTTGAGCTGCTGGATGATCAGCTCGGTGTCGTTGGCCGCCCAGTCCATCCGAGCCAGGTAGTTGTTGCGCGGATCACCCGGCACCTGCACCCACGTCGTGGGTCCGCCGCTCGAGCTCACGACGCCGATGCGAGCGGCCGAGTTGGTTGTGCCGGCCTTGGGGTACTGGATGGGAATGGTGAAGGAGTAGAGCGAATCGGTGTTGTTGATCAGGAGGAAGTCGCGCACACCGGAGGCATCGAGCTGCCAGTACGCGATGCGCTCGCCGTCCGGGCTCCAGCGGAAGCCGTCGCG